>JBLNDA010000057.1:0-43517 GCA_050261175.1 Clostridia bacterium | reverse complement strand
CAGTGTACCACACCCCTTTTTGAGTGTCAACTACGGTGGGCAGCGGCGCGGCGCGCCGCACGGACAGGCCGCACCGCAGCCCGCGCCGCTCGACCCACGCGCGGGTCCCGGTTCACTTGGCGGTCCTGCCAGCAAGACGTCGTTTGACCTCCTGCACCAGCTGCACGAACTTGGGGTAGGAGCGCATCATTCCCCACACAGTGAGCGGGCGCCCCACCCCGATGAGCCCGACGGCTCTCGAGAGGAAACCGCCGATCTTGGTCGCGAGTCCGACCTCCGGCAGGGTGTCCACCAGCAGGTACTCATCTTGCGATACCCCGCAAATGCGGAAGATGCTCTCGACAGCCCGCTTCACCACGCCCTTCGCGGCGCCCATGCCGATGATGTACACTTCCCTTCCTGCCTCGTCAGTCCCCATGAAGAAGCACGTGCCGATCTGATCCGGAGTGGTCTTGTCGTAGTGCGGCAACCCCAGGAGCTCACGAGGCTCGGGTAGCCTATCAGAAGGCAGCCACCCTAGGTGAATGGCTGCCGCTACCACAGATGAGTGCGAGCTTCCGTAACAGTGGTAGATCACTTTCATCCGGGGGCATCCTCCGTCCGTTGGTCCGGCCACGCTGGAACGCCGCGGAACGCAGCACTCCGCACACCTAAGTGGGGGTGCAGAAATGTTTCCGACTATTGGCAGGGGTTGCCGGTGATTGCACGAGGGGTGTCAAAATCCGGCCACTGGCCTGACGGGCCGGATTTTGGCGAAGCGCGCCCCGCTTGGGGCGCCGTCCCCGAGTGCAACACCGGCAAACCGGCAACTGCTGGCAATGGGGCAAGGACTAACGCACCCTCACTTAGGACCAAGTCTTCCGCGTCGGGATGTAACGGGGCGCCGAGATCGCTTCGGGTCCATTTCCGCAGCCATAGGAACTCGTGGAGAGGGTCGAGGCCGGGTGTGTTCCCCGCCAGCGTGTGCCACACGGTGCACCTCATCAGGGCATTGGACTGGAATCTGTACATCCAAAGATACCCCTTGAAAGAGGGCGACCCGGCCTGAGTTCCGCCGGTCGACGCGTTTGAAGGCGCGAGGGTGCCATGGAACCAGGGGTTCGCGGGGTCGGGCGTCTCCGGCGCCGGCGGAGTGGCATGATAGTCTGGGGTATAGGGCAACTGGAACCGGTACATCTTTCGCTGTCGAGATGCACGATCCGTGCCTCCGGCGCGTGGCCCCGCAGAGGAATTGAGTGCCAGCTACACATGGATTTGCATCGCCGGGGAGTATAGCGGCGGGGCGCTGCACCAGCAGGAGAGTCCACCCAAGTGCACACCGCGCCGCGCCGTGGGAGGTCCGGCCTGGCCGTGCCCCGTTCCGCGCGGTCATCGTCGATTGTCCACAGAGAGAGACAGTTGGCACGGCGGTCCGAGGAAAGACACTTGGTACGAGCCGGCAGGGAAGGTGTCTGGCCGTCTCGGCGCGCGCCTATTGCGCCTGCCTCCTCAGCCTTTCTGCAAGCCCGGAGTAGCGCCGGTCTTGCGTGCTGTTCTTGACGGCGATGGCGAGGGCTTTGCCGGTGCCGACCAGCACTACGAGGCGCTTTGCCCGGGTGATGGCGGTGTAGAGGAGGTTTCGCTGGAGCATGATGAAGTGTTGGGTGGTGACTGGCATCACGATGACGGGGTACTCGCTACCTTGGCTCTTGTGGACCGAAATCGCGTAGGAGAGAACGAGTTCGTCCAGCTCGTGCTGTTCGTACGTGACGCGGCGCATGCCGTCGGGCTCCACGAACGCTACCACGACCTCCTGGTCCTCCGGGTCCACATTCACCACGCGGCCGATGTCCCCGTTGAACACCATCTTGTCGTAGTTGTTGCGGATCTGCATGACCTTGTCACCCTCGCGGAGGACAAGCCCGCCCAGACGCATCTCCCGCTTGCCGGGGGCGGCTGGGTTGAGCGCGTCGCGCAGCACGGCGTTGAGGTTCTCGACGCCGGTGACCGTCCGCCGCATCGGCGCCATGACTTGGATGTCGTCGATGGGGTCGCACTTCGCGTAGGCAGGCAGGCGCCGCGCCACGAGGTCTTTCACTAGGGCCGTGACTTTCTCGGGGTCTTCTTCGGCGATGAAGAAGAAGTCGGCCCTCCCCCCCTCTGTGAGGTTCCTGTTCAGGAAGGGCATCTCGCCTCTATTGACGCGGTGGGCGTTGGTGACGATCATGCTCGTCCTCGCCTGCCTGAAAATCTCGGTGAGCCTCACTACTTCGACCGCGCCGCATGAGATGACGTCGCGCAGCACCGACCCCGGTCCCACTGAAGGCAGCTGATCCACGTCGCCCACGAGAACCAGCCTTGCGCCGGGGCGCACCGCCGCAAGGAAGTAGCTCATCAGCTGGATGTCCACCATGGACGTCTCGTCCAGGACGATGGCGTCGGCGTCGATAGGCGCACCCTCGTTGTGCTCGAAGGACATCTGCCCCTGTCCGAAACTCACGCCGAGGAGCCGGTGGATGGTCTTCGCCTCGCGCCTCGTGGTTTCGGCGAGCTTCTTCGCGGCACGCCCCGTAGGCGCGGCAAGCGCCACCCGCAAACCCGCCGCCTCGAACACCCTGAGCAGCGTCCGGACGGTGGTGGTCTTCCCTGTGCCCGGACCGCCCGTCAGGACGAGCACGCCGCACCTGACCGCCTTCTCCACAGCCGCCCGCTGCTCCGCGCTGAGCTGGACCCCGTCGCGGCGCCCCAATTCCGCCAGCAGCCGGGCCACGTCGATCGGAAGCGGCTTCGGCGGGTTGCCCGCCAGCGCCGCGAGCCTCGCGGCCACGCTCGTCTCCGCGCGGTAGAGATAGACCAGGTAGATAGCCTTCTCCCCTTCTATCGTATCGCGGACGATCGCTCCACGCTCCTCGAGCGCGGGCAGCGCCGCCGTCACGAGATCCCGCTCGACGCCGAGGACCTCGGCGGCCTCGTCGATGAGTGCCTCCTCAGGATAGTACACGTGTCCGTCCGCGGCAAGCTCGTTCAGGACGTATGCGATACCGGCCGAGATCCGCTCCGCCGACGTGGGCTCCACACCCAATTCAGCGGCTATCTTGTCCGCTGTCTTGAATCCGACTCCGTGGATTTCGTCGGCGAGACGATATGGGTTCTCGCGGACCGCCTGAACCGACGCTTCGCCGTACCGGCGGAACACCTTGACGGCGAGCGCGGGGCTCACCCCGTGGCCCGCAAGGAACATCATGACCTTGCGGATCTCTTTCTGCTCCTGAAAGGCGCGGGCTATCGCGGCCGACTTGACCGGGCCCACGCCCTCGACCTCTGTGAGCCTCTCGGGATGATGCTCTATGACGTCGAGGGCAGCGAGGCCGAAGTGCGAGACCAGCTTTTTCGCGGTCACGGGGCCGATGCCCTTGATGAGGCCGGACCCCAAGTACCTTTCAATGCCTTTCTGTGTCGCGGGGACCACTGACTCGTAGCTTGCGACTTTGAACTGGCGCCCGTACTCCGGGTGGTCCACCCATTCCCCTTCGAGAGAGAGCCTCTCTCCCACGCTGATGAACGGGAATGTACCCACCACCGTCACCGGGAGCGCCCGCCGGCCGCCTCTCCCGCCGCCCCGCGCGCTCCCGTCAGAGCCGCTCTCGTCAGGTCCGCCGTCCCACTCCGTGCACGCAAGCCTGGCCACGGTGTAGAAATTGTCCTCGTTGCGGTACGTGATCCGCTCGACCGTGCCCTTGATGGAAGACATGTCCAACCTCCGTGCGAGGCCATTCCGTGCGAGGCCATGGATGTTCCGGCTTCCTCATTTTAACATACGCCGTGACCGGAGTAAACGCCGGGCGGCGATGGCGTCGGTGGCCCTCCGGTCGCGCGATTGCCCGGCTCCCTTCCGCGGCGTGGCTGCCTCTGGCCCGCAGCCCTGCTCAAGGTTCCATCCCCGACGCACCGGGGGTCGCCTGCGGTCCGTCTGTCACACCGCCCGCACTGGTGGTACCGCCGCCGGAAGCCCCCGGCCCTCCTTCAGACGCGGCCGGAACGCCTTTCTCCCCGCCGGTCGCGCCCGCAGAAGCCTTCGCGCGCGCCGGCGACTCGTTCTTGCCGCCAGCCGTGGCGAAGATGTCGCACAACCGGACCAGCTCGAATCCTTGCGACCTGAGTTCCTCGATGAGACCAGGCAGAGCGCGGGCGGTCTGCTCGCGAACGTGCAGGAGAACAATGGCTCCATCCGCCGCGGCCGACGTGACCCGCTGGACGATGGCTGACTGACCGGGGTTCTGCCAGTCGTCGGGATTGAGAGTCCACAAGACCGTCGTGGCGCCTTCGTCCTTCGCTATCCGTCGGATCTCCTCGTCATAGCTGCCGTAAGCCGGGCGAAACCATTTCGGCGTGACGTTTGCGGCGGCTTTGACAGCTTCCTGAGTCTTGGAGATCTCACGACGCACCGCCTCGGGAGGAAGCGTCGTGAGGCGCGAATGTGAGTAACCGTGATTCCCCAACTCGTGTCCCGCGGCGGCCACCTCGCGGACGACCGCGGGGTGGCGTTCGACCTGGCTGCCGATGAGGAAGAAGGTGGCTTTCACCCCATATCTATCGAGGACCGAGAGGATCTTCTTCGTATACACGGCGTCGGGGCCGTCGTCAAAAGTGAGGGCGATCCTGCCCGCGGAAAGCCGCCTCCCGGGACTGCGAGGGGCGGTTCCGCCGCCGTCGGGGTCCTCTCCCGGCGGCAGAGCCGGCCTGATGGGAGCGGGTGTGATCACGACGACCGGTGCCTCGCCTCCAGACCCGCCGCGTGAGGCGCCAAGCGCCGTCGGGCCGGCTGCAGACGGGACGGAGGCGATGGTCACTACCGGTAGCCCTGCCTGAGGGACGCCGCTTGGAACGCCCGCCGTATGCAGAGTGTCAGCCTCGAGGGTGTCAGGCCCCGGGGTCGCCTGGGTCACTGTGATTGCGCCCGGCGTTGCCGCTGATGCGCCCGTCCGCCGGGCAAAGGCAAGCCCGCTCGCACCGTCCGCTGCGCCGGCTGCGGTCGTGCGGCCCGTCTCCGCTCCCGTCCCTGGCACTGAGCCGCTCAGCCCTGGGACTGCGCCGCTCGCTGTCAGGTCACCCGCCCCCGGGTCGTTCCCCGCGCCTCCCATCTGACCTTCCCCGGGGAGCGCGCGGAGTTCCTCCGACCACGCGCTCGCCGGCACCGAGACAACCACCCTCTGAATGCCGTTCGATAGGACAACGGTGCGCGACGCCTCGTCCCACTCGATCCAGCAGCCGAGGATCGTCGCAAGCTCCCGCGCGGGCGAGTAAGCCTGGCCCAGCACAACCACAGTCTCAATCAGGTGCCCGTCCACCAGCGTCCCGACCCCGGCCACCCAATGCACGGTCGCCCCGTATGCGCTGGCGGTCGGCCTCACCGGCACCATCATGGAGCCGTCGCGGATGAAGCCGAACACATACGTGTCCGGTCGGCGCATGACATCGAGCGTCTCCTCATAGGTCCCAGGCAGGAGGGCGATCTCGCTCGCCCTCGGCTCTGCCCGCACCTCGCCGCGGCTCACCAGCGCTCCGACAGCCGCCATCGCGAGCAATGCCACGCCTGCCAGCCGGCGCGCCCTGCTCCGGCTCGCCAGACCCGAACGCCAAAGCAGCCGCCGCACCCGGAGAGCCCAAGGTCCCATCGCACTCCCGAACCGCCGAAACACCAGCACGCCGCCGGTCCCCCGCGCTATCCCTCGATATCCCTGCCACGAACCATGCACCCTCACAGCGGAGCCTGCCCCCTCTCGGCTTCACCTCTGCGTCGCCTTACAAAGCACCCGTCCTCCAAGCCTATGCCACGGTGCTACCGCGGCCCAATTGACCGGCCCCATTAATCCGTATGCTTGGCCGAGTCGTATATGCCTGGGGATCGCCGGCTCGCGGCAGGAAAAACTCAGTCCGGAGGGACCATCAGTTCTGTGCAGACACGTGGCGTGAGAATGATGGCGACGAGGGGGAACGCCCTTGTGCGGGCCCATGCCCATGAAAGCGTAACGACGGAAGCAACCGACCATGTGCGGGAAAACGGGGTCGGACAGCGTCTCTATCTCATATCACACTCAAGCTCAGGCAGGTCACGATCACACCGGCCAGGGCGGTGCCCAGCGCGATCGCAGCAAACGCCTTCCGGATGCCGATGCCGAACAGGAATGCCGCGATGGCGGCCGTCCAAGCGCCGGTGGATGGAAGAGGCACCGCCACGAACAGCGCAAGCCCGATGGGGCCGTATTTCTGGACGACACGGCTCCTCGCCCTCGTGCGAGCAAAGAACCAGTCGGTCGCCTGCCGGACCGATGGGAAGCGCCGCAGCCAACCGGCGGTGTATCGAAGGAAAAGCATCACCGGGACGACCGGGACCAGGTTGCCGAGCACAGCCACAGCACACGCCTCCACCGGGCTCATCCCCAACGAGATGCCCAGGGGGATAGCGCCACGCAGTTCGACAACGGGCATCATCGCCGTAAAAAAGACCAGGGTCTCCCTGGACACTATCGAAACCCACTCGCTCCACGACTCGACCAAAGCCGGTTCCCCTCTTTCAGCTCCCTTCGGCTATTCTTTCCTCGTTCGGTCCCGAACTCCTCCCTCACATGCGCGCCTGCCTGCATGGCTCCCGACAGCGCCGGAGGGGGCGCCGCGTGGGCGCCCCTCCTCTCTTCTCCATATCCACCCATGTGACGGTGACGCTGAGGCCGGACTCTGGACCGTGTGGGGCGGCACGCAACGCGCCCGGCCGTCGAGCGTTCGCATGATGAAATCATCCCTTGGCCCAGGACCGGCTGTCTTATCTATAGTAGAATACCTGTAACCTGTCGCCTACCACCGTGCCCGTGCGTGCGAGCACGCCCTCGGGAAGCTCAACCACCCACCTCGCCTCGCACATGACAGGGCCGGCCTTCCCCGGGACGAGCGGCGAGAGCACACACACGACCGTGCCGGCGCGGTCCACATACGCCACGTCTATGGCGAACTTCATTCCGAAGCTATGGACCCCCATGCACGGCCGGATGACGAGCCCCTCCCCCTCCGAAAGCGAGGGCCTCCCGAGAAGGCCGCGTGCCCGCAGTTTTCCCGAGAGCGCCAGTTGCGCCCTGGTCGCAAGCACGACCGAACGCGTTACATTCAGCACAGCGATCTTTGAGCGTGCCGTGGGATCCTGCCTTTCGTCGATACCTCGCCCAGTTGGTAAAACGGAAGACACCGCGTCCCCGATGGCGCTGAAGCATGCGCTGCCGGCCGTCCACAAGACCGCGTTCCATCGCCTCGTTTCCATCTTCTCTCCCGCCTCGTGTCGCCCGCACCCGTTCCTCCCCGAGCCCGGCCGTTCCGCCCAGCGGCGCGGCAGCTTCCCCGCCGGCGGAAGCGCCTGCCCGGCCGCCGCCGCCGTCCCGCCGGCCGGTGGCGGACGAGAAACAGGCCAGCATGCATCGTGATGGACCGCTCAGAAAGTCGTCATGAACGTCATCGCCACCTGGATTATCGCGGGCCCCAGGAGCACCACGAAAAGCGTGGGGAATATGAAGAAAATCAGCGGGAAGAGCATTTTGATCGGAGCCTTCATGCCCGCTTCTTCCGCCTGCTGGCGCCGCTTCGTGCGCACCTGCGCCGACTGTATGCGAAGGATGTTCGCTATGCTCACGCCGAGCTGGTCCGCCTGGACGACGGATGCTATGAACGACGTAATGTCGTCGATTTTCACGCGTTCGGAGACCTCGCGCAGGGCATCCCTCCTGGGCTTGCCCATGCGGATCTCCTGCAGCAGAAGGGCGAACTCGTCGGCGAGGGGCCCCTTCTTCCTTTCCACAACCTTCGCGAGCGCCGCATCGAACCCGAGCCCGGCCTCGACGCTCACCGTGAGGAGGTCCAGCACATCCGGCAGGGACCTGCGGATCTGCTTCTCGCGCTCTCTCTTCTTCGATTGGAGCATCATTTCGGGAACCAGCCATCCGAGGGCGGCCAGCACGAACGCTAGCAGCACCGCTGTGCTCGGACGGATGCCAAGCGTAAGCCCGAACGCGGCCACCGGGATGATTATCATCGTGATCACGCGCATCAGGATGTAGTCGCCCGGCGTCATGTTCCACGGATTGCCGGTCACGTCGAGCTTCTCCTTGACCGCGTCCACGACTCGTTCAGGAGTGACTGATATAATGAGATTGTTGACGAACTGCGCGACCGGACCCAAAAGTCTCTCGCTGAGGGGTCGTGCCAGCTTCTTCTCACGCTCGCTGGGTACGCGCGTAAGCACGGCGAGGCGCTTGAGCCGCTCGTCTGCGGTGGGTTCGCGCTGCCCCATCCCCGTGGACCACATAGCGATTGCCGTGACACTCACGAACACAAGCGCTGATACGAGAAGAGCCACTCCTCCGCTCCCCCTCCGCCCTACACCTCGATGGCGACTATCCTCCTGATCACCATCGCCCCGACGGCCTCGCCGATGACGGCCATGACGATCATGATCCTCCCTATCGGATGGGTGAACAGCAACATGATGTAGCTCGGATTCATCGCGTAGAGCAAGAACCCTAGCGCCACGGGCAGAATCCCGATTATGATCCCAGACAGCCTCCCCTGCGCCGTGAGGGTCCTTATCTCGTCGCGTATCCTCACCCGCTCCCTGATGGTGTGGGCGATGTTGTCGAGCACCTCTGCGAGGTTCCCGCCCACCTGCCGCTGGATGAGGACCGCGGTCACCACGAGCTCGAGGTCCTCGCTTCCGGCCCTCTCGGCCAGCGAAGTGAGGGCCGTCTCCGTGGGAGCCCCGAGGCTCATCTCCTTCATGGCCGCGGAGAACTCATCCGAAATGGGCCGGGACATTTCCCGGGACACCATGTCCATCGCCTGCAGAAAGCTGTAACCCGCCCGCAGCGAGTTTGCCATGATGGCAAGGGCGTCGGCTATCTGGGTGTTGAGCTTTCCCAGCCTCTGGCCTTGCTTCCACTTGATGTACAGGTTCGGTAGGAATCCGCCCGCCATCCCGAGTGCCAGCGAAACGACTACGGTCCTCGTCAGGATGATACCGACGACGAGTCCGGCGAACACCGCGGTGAGGTTGAGGACCACGAACTCCGACCCCCGGAGGGGAATGTCCGCCCGAGCGAGTTCGCTCTCGACCTTCGCTGCATAGGCTCCTCTTTCGAACGCCTTGCCCAGGAACGCGAGGGTAGGGCGAAGCGAGTCCACGAGAGTCCCTTGCGCGCCCCCGGCTCGCCGTCTGCCCTTGCTGACGCCCGCTGCGGCCCCGGCGCCGCTCCCGCTCCCACCGGTGCCGCCGGCGGCACCAACACCTGCGGTCCCGGCCGCCTGCCGGCCACCTAGCGTCCTGGAAGATCCGCCCCACAGGCGCGCGAGACGCCAGGCCCCTGACCGTCGCTCTCCGGCGGCCTGCAATATGGCGTGCGCCGTAAGGGCAACCGAGATGAACACAAGCGCCGATACCGCAGCTGCAAATACATGGCCCGGCATAACCTGCTCCCCTTCAGCCATCCTTTACAGGAAATCCACGAACATACCCGGCGGCACCGGGATGCCCATCGCCTCGAACCGCTCCAGGAACTTCGGCCTGATCCCCGTGGCCTTGAACCTCCCGGTCACTCTGCCCTGCTCGTCCACGCCCGTTTGCTCGAACACGTAGATGTCTTGCATCGTGATGATCTCGCCCTCCATGCCCTGGACCTCGGTGAGGTGCGTGATCTTGCGGCTGCCGTCCCGCAGCCTCGCTTGATGCACGATGAGGTCCACGGCGGAGGAGATTTGCTCTCGAATCGCCCTGAGCGGCAAGTCCATCCCGGCCATGAGCACCATCGTCTCCAGCCTTGCCAGCATGTCCCGGGGGGAGTTCGCGTGTCCCGTGGTGAGCGAGCCGTCGTGGCCCGTGTTCATGGCCTGGAGCATGTCCAGCGCTTCCCCGGACCGCACCTCGCCCACGACTATCCTGTCAGGCCTCATACGCAGCGCGTTCCTGACGAGGTCCCTGATGGCGATGGCGCCCTTGCCCTCGAGGTTCGGAGGTCTAGCCTCCAGCGTCACCACATGCTCCTGGCGAAGCTGCAGCTCAGCCGCGTCCTCGATGGTGACTATGCGCTCGTCGTGGGGGATGAACGATGACAACACGTTCAGCGTCGTTGTTTTGCCGCTGCCCGTGCCGCCCGAGACCACGATGTTGAGCCTGGCTTTCACACATGCATCCAGGAATTGCGCCATCTCCCGTGTGAGGGTTCCGAACCTCACCAGATCGTCTATGGTGAACGGCTCGCGCGCGAACTTCCGGATAGTGATGCACGGTCCGACCAGGGAAATAGGAGGGATGATCGCGTTCACACGGGACCCGTCCGGCAGCCTCGCGTCCACCATGGGGCTCGCCTCATCGATCCGCCGCCCGAGGGGCGAGACAATCCTTTCTATTATGTGCATCACATGGTCCGCGCTGCGGAAACACACCCTTGCCCTCTCTATTCGGCCGCTGCGCTCCACGTACACGTTGTTCGGACCGTTGACCATGATCTCGGTGACGGAGTCGTCTTCGAGGAGCGGGGTGATGGGCCCGAGCCCCAGCACGTCATCGATGACCTCGGAGATCACCTGCGCCCGTTCCGAACGGATGAGGGGCAGCGGCTCCTCGTCGAGCACCTTGGACGCCACCGCCTCCACCTCGCTCGCCAGCCTCTGCCGGTCCGACGGCGAGTCGGTCTTGCGAAGGAGCTCCTTGTCTATCTCCTTCACGAGTCTCTCATGGATCTTCTCCTTGATCGCGGCGTACGGGTCTTCCTTCGGCACAGCTGAGCTCGGCTCAGGCTGCGCGCCTGTCCCTCCATCCAGCCGCCCCGACTCAAGCACGCGCAGCACTCTGTCCTGCGCCTGCGCACTGCCGTGCAGCGCCGCCTGACCCTGCCCGCCGCGCGCCGTCGTCGCTACGCCCGCCTGGCCCGGCCTCGCCTGGCCCTGTTTCGCCTGCTGCTCCTGCTGCGTCTGACGCGCCCTCTCGAGGCGTGCTTGAAGAGACATGGCTCACCTTCACCCGCCCGTGAAAAGGCTGAAGATCCGCCCCGGTATGCCCGCATGACGCCGCGTGCCGCCACTCCTGGTATCCGCGGCCGCCATCGCCATCGTTCCGCCTGCAAGCCCGGCTGCAGTCGCCCCGGCCCTGCCCGCCGCCGGCGCCGGTGGCGCCGCGGCCTCGTCATCGGCGTCCCCCGCGCCCACTCCGCGGGCGAGATCCCGTATCGTCTGGGATATCCTCGCCGACGGCGCGCTGGTCACGAAGGGCACGCCCTTGTTGACCGATGGCACGACTACCCTCCCGTCGCTCGGGATGTGAACGTCCACAGACCTGCGCAGGGTCTTCTCCGTTTCCTCGATGCTGAGGCCGATGTCCCTGGAGGACCGGTTCACGACCAGCTTCACCTTGTCTTCGCCGTATCCCAGGGCCTCCATGATCTCCAGGCACAACCTGGCGTTCTTTATCGCCGGGAGCTCAAGGGTCGTGACTAGCAGGATCTTGTCCGCAGCGTCGAGCGCGGCAAGGGTGATGTCGTTCAGGCCCCGCGGCATGTCGACCACTATGAAATCGTAGCTCTCGGCCAGGAGCGACAGGATGGCCTCCACATGCTTGGCCGTGATTATCTCCGCCTGCTCTGGGCGAAGGGGCGACGCGAGCACCCTCACGCCCGACTTGTGCATGAGAAGGCACGCCTCCACCAGCTCCGAGTCGATCTCGTCCTCTTTGGCTATATCAGCGATGGTGCGGATGGGGATCGAGTCAAGCATGATTGCCACGTCGCCGAACTGAAGGTCGAGGTCCATCAGGACCACGCTCTTGCGGGCATGGCTCGCGAGCTCCACGGCCAGGTTGGTGGCGATGGTAGTCTTCCCCACACCGCCCTTGGTGCTGAACACCGCCACAACCTTGCCTGTCCTCCGCTGGACTATCGGCACAGGGGCGAACCTCGCCCGCCGCTTTGCGTCCATCTCGTACGCCCGGCGTATCGTGTTGATGAGATCATCAGCGGAAAACGGCTTTATGAGGTAGTCGCGCGCGCCAGCCGCCATGGCCTCTCGAAGATACTCCGACTCACCTTGCACCGATATGATGATCACAGTGGTGGTCGGGACCTCCACGGAGATAGCTTCCGTCGCCTCTATCCCGCCCATGACTGGCATGTTGATGTCCATGAGGACCACATCCGGTCTGATCCTCTTCGCCAGGGCAATCGCTTCCTTGCCGTTTTCAGCCTCCCCGGCCACGATGAACCCAGGCCCGAACGACAGGAGCTTTCTCAAGTTCTCCCGCGTTTCCGCCACATCGTCCACTATGAGAATCTTGATCCTCTGCTCTGGCACGGCCGTCACTCCCCGGGCCCTCCCGAAGCCGCGGGCGCCGGTTCCTGCGCCTGCGGCTGTGCGGGCTTCATCATCATATCGCGCGTGACGACCTCACCTGTTCTCACCACTTCCGTGGTGATGAGGATGACGAGTTCCGTCTCTCCCCGCTCGAACTTCTCGCTCCTGAAGAGCGAGCCGATGATGGGGATGTCGCCGAGAAGGGGAACCTTCTTAGCGACCTTCACGTCCGTGTTCTGCAGCAGCCCGCCGATGGCGATGGTGGCACCGTCCTCCACCACGAGGTGCGTCGAGGCCCGCCTTACCTTGAGGGCGGGGATGACCGCGTCTCCCACATCGAGGGCGTTGTTCCAGTCGAGGGACGACACCTCAGGCTGCACGTCTATCGCGATGCGGCCACGCGTATCCACGGTTGGAAGCATGGTCAGCTTGATGCCGTAGGGCCGCCACTCGAACACGATCTTCCCGTCGCTCTGCCCCACGTACACCGGAATCTCCCCGCCCACGAGGAAGTCCGCCTGTTTGCCGCTGAGAGTGAGAAGGGACGGCGCTGCGAGCACCTCCGCAGCATCCTGGCTCACAAGGAGGTCGAGAACGGCCCGGATGGGGCTCAGTCTCCAAATCTCCGCGACAGGGCTGCCTTGTGGGATGAGGCTCCGCCACGTTTCCCATGTCTCGAGGTCAGTGGGTAGGGGCGGGAGAGGCGGAAAACTCACCTCACCGAACAGGAACGACCCGGGCTCGATTCGTTCACCGTTCACGCCGCCCCACGTCACACCGAGGTTCTTCAGGGAACCCCTGTTCACCTCGACTACATTCACCTGCAGAAGGACCTGCGCGGGGTCTGTCATCTCAACGAGATTCACGATGTCTTTGCTGAACATGCCGGCTATCTTGCCGACCCTTTCGAGCTCGTTCTGCGACGCCACGCTGCCCTCGAGGAGCAGCTTGCCGTCGACCGACCTCACCTTCACCGTGGGCACGCCGATGTACGCGCTCACCTTATCCTCGAGCCGCGGCTCCGGCGGCGAAGGAGGTGATGCCGGCGGCGCCGGTGCGGTCGTTGGCGACGAGGGGGTCGGCGGCGTTGGTGAAGGCTCCGCGACTCGAATGATGCTCACAATGTTCGGAGCGTAGAGTCTCGCGACCGTCTCAGCGCGGAGCTTCGCGTAATCGCTCGACACCAGGCCCTCGAGGAGCACCGTCCCTTTGACCACCGTGACCTCGACGGCCGGGTCCCGCACCGCCGCCAGTATGGTGTTCCGCAGCACCGCGTCGGGATCGATCTTCTCAGGAGCGCCGGGTTCGGCCCCTGGGGTTGCCTCCTCCTCTCCGGCGGCTTCCCCACCCGCGGCCCCTGCCTGGGCCTCAAGCTGCGGTCTAAGGGTCATGGTCTCGGGAGCAGCCACCGGGGCCTGGCCAGGTTGACCGGACCTGGTCCCGGCTTCGCCCGCTACGCTTTCCGCACCAGCCGCAGCGCCGGCCTCATCCACGGCACCCGGCGCAACGCCCCCGGCCCCCGCCGCGGGCTCCCGCGCCCCGGCCTCAGCAGGGCCGGGCTTACCCTCCGCAGTGGCCGCGGCAACGGGGGGAGGCGGAGTCGCCACGATGAAGTTCAGGACGTGGTTCGTGAAGATCCTCGCGATCTTCTCGGCCCGGTCCGAGTCAAGCGGGCTTTCCACCTGCCCTTCCAGGATCACGGCATCCTTGAGGACCCGCACCGAGACACCCTTCACACCAATGGCCGCCTGGACTTCCGAAGCCTCGACGACCGGGAGCGGCGGCGGCAGGGTGGGCCGCCTGACCGTCAGCAGGTTGAGGACCTCGTCCGTATACGCCTTCGCGATACGCTCGGCCCGCTCGGAGTCAGCGTCGGTCTCGACCGAGCCGTCGAGGAGCAGCGTCGACCGGGCAAACCTCGCCCGGACGCCGCTTATTCCAACAGTCTCCTCGATCTCACGGATGAGGTCTGCGTTGTCGACGCACACCCGCACGTCGTAGCTCGAGCGGCCCGACGCGTCCCACACATGGAGAGTCGTCCGCCCCTCTGCCTTGCCGTTGATGATGACCTCGGTCTTGGACACCACCACCACGTCAGCGATGGCAGGGTCAGCAATCGCCACCCTCACGAGCCCGTTAACCTGAAGGATGCGCGACTGTCCCACCACCACGGCAAACGTGCGGTTGGCTGCGACAACACCTGACTGCTGCACCTGCTGGGCGCCTGCCGACTCTGATGCCGCCGCGGACGCCGCCGCAATCACGAACGTGGCGACGGCTGCAGCGAGGAGCGCGAGCACCCACAGGCCGGCCCGTCTTCTTCCGCAATGGAGATAGGCTGAAATCATTGTTTGGTCGCCTCCCCGCTATCACCCAGAGTGACGAAGGTCCTCTGCGTTCCCTTGATGACCTCTACCACCTCGGGTTCGGGAATGGGTGGACCAGCAGGTCGAGGAAGAAGCGTTGACGGCCCGTGCGCCACAGGAGTTGGGGGAGCCTGGCGCGTTATGGTCACGGCGGGTCCCTGGGATGTGGCCCCAGGGGAGACCACAGATGCAGCGGACCGCGGGGTGCCCTCGTCTGCCGGTCTGGGAGGCGACCAACCTTTAACCTCTCTCAAAAGATCGCGGGCAATTACGCCCGAGCTTTTCGAAACTGAAGCAACCAGGGGACGCAGCGCAAGGCGCAGGTTCCCCATGTCCTCGGCAAGAGCGAGCTTCTCCGCCTCAGACGGGGTGACGGCCAGCGTGACGCTGGTTGATACCTTCGCCTTGCCCTGGTCCTTATCCTCGGTGTCCTGCGCCACCGCGAGGACTTCTACGTCCTCGAGCGCCGTGAAGGCGATGTCGCCGGTCTCCTCGTTGCCGCTGACCGTGACGACAACGTCAACGTGGTCGCCGGGCTTCACAAACCCCGCCACGCCGACCACCTCGTTGACGGGAACCGTGACGGCACGCTTGTCTCGCGGGACCGATGACGCGAGGCCCACCGGCTCGTTCTCACCGAATAGCCTGTCCATGACGATGGGCTCGCCCTCGAGTATCTCGTACTTCGTGAAAAGGCCCACCACGTGCTCTGCCTTGCGCGCTGTCCTCGCGTGGACGGCGGCCTCCGGCATCTCTTTCATGTAAATCACGTCTGGCGTGATCTTGGTGCGCGGCGGTATGGTCACCTTCGCGGCCACCACTGGCACGTTCTTCACGCTGACGGGTTTGGGCTTCGCCGCGTTGTTGACGTAAACGTAGGTCATGACGGCGGCTAAGAGCCCGGGAATCAGGGCGAGCACGATCATGAACTTACCGCCCTTCATTTAGCCACCCCCTCACCCGCAGATCCTGCAACCCAATCCTCCAGACTTCACCCACCCGAATCGCCGCAGTTGCCCGACCTTGACGCGCAGTACGCCAGCTCCCTGTCCGCCGTCCGGTCGCGCGCGGTCGCAGCAGCGTCTCTGCTACTGCACCAGCTCATACGCAACCAGCCCGTAATCTTGAGTGTCCCCAAGTTCCCCGTCCGTGGCCCACCTGATGAACCGGCCCCACACGTTGCAGTCACTGCCGCGCCCATCAACCCCCTCGAGGAAGAAGGCGGCAAACCCCACCAGCAGCACCTTGTCGCGCCCGTGGACACCTTCCAGCGAATCGATGACAGGCACGATCACCATCCTGGGGCATCCCTTAACGAACTTGTCAAACGTGCATGGAGGGTCGTGGTGGCACTGTGCGAGCCTGTACTCGACACCCTGCACCGTCGGACCGGACATATTGCCGGGCTCAGTCTCAATCCACTGGCCCACCTCCAGCCAGCCCTCGTAGCCATGCTGGATCTTCTCTCGGTAGTTGCTGCCGCCGCGGCCCCCAAGGGCAAGCCCGCCAAAGTTTCCGTGGTGCTCGCCATATCCCGGCTCCTCGCCAGGGGCATGGGGCCCATGCTTCAAGATGTACCTCTCCCCGTACACGAAGTTCTGCTTGACAACGCTAAACGGCACAGCTCCCGTGACGGCTCTTGCCGCCCCCACCCTGGCCGTCGCGCTCGCACTGACCTTCGAGGTCGCAAAGCCGAATATCCTGGCGAACCCGAGCGGCACCGCGCGCGATATCGTCACCTGTATGCTGCGGCTATCAGGAAAGGTCACCGTTAGCACATCGTGACCAGGCACAGGTTCGGGCTGGACGGCCGAGGCGGCCTCGGCCATGCTGCCGAATGCAAGGGACATCACGTTTTCCGCGGCCCAGCCGAGCGCCCCTGCTACGAACTGTGCGGCCCGGGCGACCGGGGCGGCCTGAGCAGCGTCTACCGATGGTACGTCGGACGCCACTGCGGCCCCGGCCGGCGCCGCACTCACCTGCACCCCCCGGACTCCGTTCTTCACGGCGAACGCTATCGCCTGGACCCTGGCCAGCTCCTGGCTGTCGGGAAGTTCCTGCACGCCTGCGAGCGCCGCCGCATCGGCTGCGTTGGACAGCGCGACCCTGTTGAAGTAGAGAATGCCCGCATCCACCACAGTGGCAGCGAAGCCCAGCAACACCGTCGTTGCAAGCGCAACGAACACTATGACGCTCCCCTTCTCGTCCGACAGGGCCTTGCTTACGGGCTTCACTCTGCCACCTCCTCCAGGAAGTCTTGCCCGGGGGTCACTCGACGCGCATTACCGTGACGCCGCGCACAGGATATGGGTTCGTGAGTATGCCGCTCAAGAGCGGCACCACTATGTCAACCGAATAGCTCACCTCTACCCGTAGCTCCGCGCCTCGCACCCTCCCGGACTGCGGGGGCGTGATGCTTACCGTGATCTTGCTTGCATCAAGGACGCTCGCCGCAGTGAGAACCCTCTCGGTTATCTCAGTGTCGGCCTTACCAAGCACTCCGATCCTCGCACCTTCGCGCGAAGCGTGCGACACGATGAGCTGTGCGCTGAGGATCCGCCCGAACTCGATAATGCCGGCGAGCAGGAGGAGGAGCACGGTGAGAACGAGAGCCATCTCCACAAGTGCCTGGCCACGCTCGTTTCGCGGAAGAGCAAAGCCTTCACTGCAGGTCATGCCGCCTCCCTCCTCCTTGCTCGCCCGTCCTGCAGGGCGCGTCAGTCACGCTCTTTGGTCTGCAATGCGGCCCAGCGCACGTCGAACTCCTGAACCCGTCAACCTTCTAGAGTGTACCGTCCGCCTGTCGTGCGGGAGGAGACCTGAAGGGGACCCATACCCCCCCTATACAAACACCAGGGAAAACCCGGTGGCGATAGCTATCACGAGGCCGATCCCGATGGCGGCCGAGTACGGGATCGCCACGCCCGAGTGGGGCAGGGGCATGGCGTCCTCCAGGGGACGCACAACTCTCACGGTACGACCGACAAGGCCCGGAATGATGTATGAAATAAAGCCCAGCAGACCCACGAGAACAGCCATAAAGGTCACGCCTAGCCGGCGACGTCTCGCCACAGCCACCGCCGACATGACACCTCCGGCGATGGCACCGTAGAGAATCGAATACGCTGCGCCCCTCGCGCCCAGGATGGCGCCGATAGAGGCCAGGAGTTTGACGTCACCCGCGCCAATCCATCCCAGGGAAAACGGGACGAAGAGGATGGCACCCCCGGCGAGAAGCCCGAGCAGCGACTCCCCCAGCCCGTGAAGCCCGCCTGTGACGAGGCCGAGCACGAGGCCGGCGGCGATACCGGCCACTACGACCCGGTTCGGGATCCGCCTCTCCCTACAGTCACACCATATTGCCGCTGCAGTAATCACCAGCGCTGCAAGGATCTGTGCCATATCGACCACCTGCGCCGTAATCTCAGCAACCGCCTATTCAATGGCGCCGATCACCCGCCCGAACAGGTCCCCCGCTCTCACACCGACCAGTCCGACAACCCCGGCCAGAACGACGGCCACCAGGGTAATTATGAGCGCATACTCGGCCATACCCTGGCCGCTTTCGTCCCGCATCAACCCTGCCAACCCTGCCAACCTATCCACCATCGCTCACGCCCCCTTTCCTGCAGCTATCTGGGACCACACAGGCGGGCAGCTATGCACCCTCACCGTAGCGACCTCGACGATGCATGGGGATGGAGCCCTGCCGGAGGGGTCGGCAGGGACCACTCGAAAACGATAGTTGGACCTACGGGACCGTGGTGGGTGGGTTATTGAGAGTATCGGTCGTCTTCTGGAATATGCTGGCGAGCCCGCCCCTAAGGGCCACCAGCGCGCCGATGAGAACCACCGCGACGAGAGCGATGATAAGCCCGTACTCGACCATGCCTTGTCCATCTTCCTCATAGAAGAGCCTCTTCAGCAGCGCCATCATGACTCACACCTCCTTTCGTGCGTGCGTGCCCGACGACCGCTTGAAGAGGCTTCTGGGGTCAACCGCGCTCGCGAATCACGTCAGATCAGGTCAGGTCAGGTCAGGTCAAAACCGCTTGACTGGTGGAACCTGGCTGACCCGCAGGCCCCTTTCGCGGCCTGCCGAAGAGACTCCTCGTAAAGACGAAGCCTGCCCGTCGGCGTTGCCAAACGAGCAGGCTCTAAAAGTCCCTTCTCTTCGGCAACCCGGCTATCATGGCCAGAACCCCTCCTGGCTTTAGACCCGTGGCTTTGCGTCCCCGCCTTTCGACGGGTTTGCCTTTGTCGGGAGAACTTTTTCAATTCATAAGGATCGCCCGATCCCCGTCTAAAAAGCTATCACGTATGGCAAGTCCTGCCTATCAGTCTCATGACTCATTTTCTCGTGGGACTTTGGTCATAGTCACTCGGTCCTGGGACCACGAGAGTCTTTGGCTTATGGCCCATATGGCGGCCTGGGTACGCCGGTCGGCCCCGAGCTTGCGGAGGAGGTGGCTGACGTGGTTCTTTACCGTCTTCTCGCTTATCGAAAGCATGCTGGCGATCTCGCGGTTGCTCTTGCCGCGCGCAACGAGGGAAAGCACCTCACGTTCTCTTGCGGTGAGCCGGTGCCTGGGACCCCCTGTTGCAGCGTAAGCGGAGGTGGCCGCCTCCGGGGGACCGGCCATTGCATGCACGACTGCCTCCTCGAAGCCAGATGCCACCTCTCGCAGCCTCGCAAGGCCCTCCACCAGCACCCTCACCACCCGCGGCGACGCGAACTCGCGCCCGCGGGAGGCCGCCCGAATCGCGTAAACGAGGTCCTCCGGGCTGGCTGAGCGGTCAAGGCACCCGAGCACCCCCGCCCTGAAAGCGTCCATGACCGCACCAAGGACTTCGCGTCCCCCGTCTGCCGTGTCCACCACGGCCACCAGCGCACAGCTTTGGTGCGTCTCGCTGCGCATCCCCTCCGCGACTCGCGACTCGGCCGATCCCGCACCCACGGTCGGGTCCATGCCCAGGCCCCTGGCCCAGGCGGCAGGCACGGTACGCCACGCCGGAAGGTCGGACAGCGCTACCGCGCCGGCCACGATCACGTCCGGGCTGCAAGCTGCGGCCGCCTCGGCCACCTGCTGTAGGTCGTCGGCTTCTCCGACTACCTTGAGGTCAGGCTCGGCCTCGATGGCACGGCGCATCCCCGACCGGAAGAGAGCGCTTGAATCTGCAATCAGCACCTTGATGACCCGCGCCCCACGGGCGCTTTGGCCCCGCGCAGCCACGTCCCGTCCCTCACTTCCCCGCGGATCCACCCTCGTCACGGTCCCCGATGGGGATCCTGACAGTTACTCTGGTACCCCTCCCGGGGGCGGTGTCTATGTCGAGCGAGCCGCCGAGGAGCTTGGCCCGCTCCCTCATTCCCGCGATGCCGAATTTCTCGGACTTACTCACGACACGCGAGATGGCCGCAAGATCGAAACCCTTGCCGTCGTCCTCGATGCTCGCCCCGACCGCGCTTACGCCGTACCCGAGGGTGACCGTCACCTTCGAGGCAAGCGCATGCTTGCGCGCGTTGTGGAGCGCTTCCTGCACGATGCGGAACAGCACAAGCTCGATTATGGGGTCGATCCTCGTCTCCTTCCCGAGGACGTTCATCTCCACAGGTAGCCCGTGCCGCTGGGTAAAATCGCTGATGTACCGGCGCAGCGCCGGCGCAAGCCCGAGGTCGTCGAGCATCATTGGCCTCAGGTCAAAGATGATCCGCCTGATCTCCCGGAGGCACTCGGCGATTGTCCTTCTGAGATCGCGGATCTCCTCCAGGACGCGAGAAGGGTCCTCAGAGATGAGTCTCTCGACTACCTCCAGCTGCAGGATGGCATTGGCCATCATCTGGGCAGGGCCGTCGTGGATGTCCCTGGCGACGCGCCGCCGCTCCTCTTCTTGGGCCTTTATGACCCGCTCGACCGTGTCTTCCCCTTTCGCTCCCGACGAATACACAAGCGTGTCACCTCTCAAGATGCGGAGAATACTTGTGCAAGCTATGCAAGCTTGCGCGCGAGGTTTGTGTACCCATTGGCCCACCACGGGAGGGAACGAGAGTAGAAGGTTGCCTGCGGCCGGCGCACCACGCCGGACTTCACTGGACAGCTTTCGACGGGAAGACGCGAACGAACCGGACCCGGCCGACCCTGGCAGCCCTGGCAGACCCAACAGGCCCAGCATGCTCGGCAAGCGTGTCAGCCCGAGCCGGCCCCCCAGGACCACACTACGGCAAGCCACTCAGAACCCCAAGCCCTTCCAGAACAGGCGCGCTCTGGCCATGAACCCCTCCTTCGCACCAGCCGCGGCAACGCCGGACTCTATCGGCACGTACTCGCCCCCGCGCCGCAGCGACTCCTCAGCCCTCTCGAGCACCCGGACCACCTTCGCCCCGTTGACGCCGTCGGTGAGCGGGCGTTTGCCCTCCCGGATGCATTCGAGGAAGTGGAGGCATTCGTTCCGAAGGGGCTCGCTCATCTTCAGTTTTGGGATGTACACGTCGCCGTAGGTAAACGTGTACTGGAACCCCGAGAACCCATTCAGCGTGTCCACACCGTTCGTGGCGTCGCCGGCGCTCTCGGCGCCTTCAGCCACGCCGTTCGGGTGGGTGCCGTTCTCAAACCTCTTCATGAAGTCGCGCCGGCGATTCACGCCCTTGTTGTACACCTTGACCTTCTCGAGCGTCTCGGCGTCGTCGAACACTATCATCTTCTTCTCGCCGATTATCGTGGTCCTGCTCGCTTTGCATGGGTCAAGCCAGCTCAAGTGGATATTCGCCATTACGCCTGAGTCGAACCGAATCGTGACGAAGGCCACGTCTTCGATGCCGTCGTTGACATAAGCCTGGCCGGTTGCGGCGACGCTCACAGGATCATCCTCCAGCAGGTAGAGGAGGGTCGCTATGTCGTGCGGAGCCTTGTCCCAAAGCACGCTCACGTCTTCCCGCACGATCCCCAGGCTTGTCCGGGTAGCGTGGAGGTAGTAGATCCTGCCGAGATCGCCCGCTTCGACGTAATCCTTCACCACGCGCAGGGCGGGGTGGTAGTCCATGATGTGGCCGACCATCAGGACCTTGCCTGCCTTGGCCGCTATGTCAACGAGGTGATCCGCATCTTCCGAGGAAAGGGTGAACGGCTTCTCCACGAGGACGTGCTTCCCGCGGAGCAGGCAAGCGCGGGCTATGGCGTAGTGGGTTTCCGGAGGAGTCGCCACTACCACTGCATCTATCTTCGGGTCAGACGCCACGGTCTGGAAAGCCTTGGTCAACCTCACCAGCGGGTATCGCTCTCGGATGGCCGCGAGCCTGGCATGATTTGTGTCGCAGCACGTCACCAGCTTCGCCTCGGGAATCTCGGAGAAGTTCCTGACATAGTTCTTCCCCCAGTTGCCGCAGCCGATTACACCCACGTTTACCACTCTGATTATCCTCCTCACAACGCCCGGAGGCGACAGGCCGACGCTACATGATAGGACGGGCCGAGACACGGCAAGAGGGGGCGAGGTACCGTGGTCCCTGGAGAACCCGCGGGGCAGCTCTTCGTCCCGCCCAGAGCAAGCCAGTGTCTACGCCTACTTCTACATAAAGCGGCAAATTCCTCTTCCCAAATGAGGGCGCGTTGGCTCTCGCCCGTCCTCCAGTATTCGCGGAGCCCCCGCTGTCCCACCTGATCCGAGACCCCGGCATCCCCCAGGCATTGGGAGTGTTCCTGCATCCTCACTTAGTATGTCCCCAACGGCACAAAAGCGCCAGGACTCTGCATGACGCTCCGCGCAGCCGTCCGGCGGGCCCAGTCCGTACCGCGCCGCGGCGCGCAGGCCAGGCGATCTGGCCGCCCCGCGCGCCGCAACGCTGCGGTTCCACGTTTGCCTCCCCGAGCCCGCCGCAGTGCGTCTCGGCTGGTTCGCCAGCCATGGCGAGGACACACGCTCCGCACTCGGTCGTCAGCCGACGGCAATCAGTGTCAGAACGCGTCCGCCCTCAGATCGCTTACTTTGTCCAGCCTCTCCCAAGGGAGGTCCAAGTCGGTTCTGCCGAAATGACCGTACGCGGCCACTTGGCTGTAGATCGGTCTTCGCAAATCGAGCCTGTCTATTATGGCCGCAGGCCGCAAGTCGAAGTGCTTGCGGATGAGATCCAAGATGCGGTCGTCGTCGATCTTGCCCGTGCCGAATGTCTCAACGCCGACCGACACGGGGCGTGACGACCCGATGACGTATGACGCCTGCACCTCGCACTTGTCTGCGATGCCGGCGGCCACGATGTTTTTCGCCACCCATCTTAGAGCGTAAGACGCCGACCTGTCTACCTTGGTCGGGTCCTTTCCTGAGAATGACCCCCCGCCGTGGCGGGCCGCGCCGCCGTACGTGTCCACGATGATCTTTCGACCGGTGAGTCCCGAGTCGCCGTGGGGGCCGCCCACTACGAACCGGCCCGTATTGTTTATGAAGAACCTCGTCCGTTCGTCCAGAAGCGAGGACGGGATCACGTGGCGGATCACTTTCTCGATGATGTCGCCTCTCAGTGTCTCGTAATCCACGTCCGGATGGTGCTGGGCGGAGATCACGACCGCGTCCACTCTGACAGGCGTGTCATGGTCGTACTCCACGGTGACCTGCGTTTTCCCGTCAGGACGCAGATAGTCCACGATCTCCTGCTTACGGACCTCCGCCAGCCGCCGCGCCAGCTTGTGAGCGAGCATTATCGGCATGGGCATGAGTTCCTGCGTTTCACGCGTGGCAAAACCGTACATCAGCCCCTGGTCTCCGGCGCCCAAGTGCTCGAAACCGTTCACGACGCCCGCAGCTTCGATCTGTCTTGCCTCGAGCGACTGGTCCACACCCATGGCGATATCAGCCGACTGCTCGTGGATGGATGTGATCACGCCGCACGTGTCGGCATCAAACCCGTACTTGGCCCTGGTGTAGCCGATCTCCCGCACCGTGTTGCGGACGATGTCGGAGATCTCCACGTAGCACGACGTGGTGACCTCGCCGATGACGATGACCAGGCCCGTCGTGGCGGCAACCTCGCACGCCACTCGGGCGTCTGCGTCTTCCTTCAGGATAGCGTCGAGCACGGAGTCAGCGATCTTGTCGCAGAGCTTGTCCGGGTGACCTTCTGTCACCGACTCGGACGTGACCAGCTTTCTCGACTTGCCTGTGAAGTCTCCCGTTGGTTCAGCCATGGAAGCACTCTCCTTTCTGTGCGTTACGATCGTCCATTCGCGCATACACACGAGCTCACACACTATATCATCTCCGTACGGCGCACGCTGTACGGAGCGCCGCCGCGCGAGGCGCTGCCGGCTAAACCCGCCCCCTGTCCACTCACCAGCCGCCCCGGCGGCGACACGGCATGCGAAAGGCGAAGTGTCGCGCAGGGACGTGCCGTCAAAGCGGGGCCGCAGCACGGCGCCGCACGGCACACCTCCGCGCAACGTCCGCTCCGCACAGCCCGAAGACGCGCCGGACATGGGACAGGAGCGCGCCTGCTCCGAGGCGCGACACAACACACAGAAACGCCCCTTCCGCGTTCAGGAAGAGGCGTCACATCTCTCATCTCCCAGAACGGAAAGTTCTGCAGGAATTGGCACCGTGCAGGCGGGTCTGCCGCCGCCGGTTGCCGGGCTTCATCGGGCCAGTCCCTCCGCCGCTCTAGATAAGAGCCATCCGTATTTCGTTTTCCAGACCGCTGGGAGTATTATACCACCTCACCGCCACCAAGTGCAATGGCCCCTCGCTGCGACTCTCCGCGCTGCCCTTTCCAGTCAAGCTGGTAACGCTGCTTCGTCACGAAGCGGGACAATGGGACATAGTCCACACGAACCGCCGCTTACGCGCGCACCAGCGCCCTACAGGAGAATCGCCAGGGCCTGCGTGGCCAGCACCACGAGCACGAGAGCGAACGGGTACGTCGCCGCATACGACGCCGCGACCTCGTCGCTGCCGGCGGCTGTGATGAGCGTCCCGAGCGCCGGGGTGCTCGTCATGCCTCCGCAGATGCTGCCGAGGTTGTCAGGTAGGCTCAGCCTGAAGAGCAGCGCCGAAGCCGCGAACCCTAGCACCATCGGAATGAGAGTGATGGCCGCGCCGCTCGCGAATAGCAGCCACCCGTATTTCGCAACGGTCGCGACGAACCCACGCCCTGCAGCCACGCCTGCGCCCGCCAGGAACAGCATGAGGCCCATCTCTCGGGTGATCCCAAGAGTGTGCCCGGGCGGCCTCAGCGACCACCGTCCGACGCCGCCGAAATGCCCTACGATGAGCCCTGCCATGAGAGGCCCTCCTGCGACGCCCAGGCTCACCGCCCCGACACCGGGGATCTCGAGGCGCAGCCGGCTTATAAGGAGCCCGGCTGCAAGCACGAGCGTCAGGGCGAGCATCCCCGTGCGCTCCAGAGGCCGCCTCTGCCGCCCCAGGACCGCCTGGAACCTGTCCATCGCGAACGACGAGCCGACCGCGCGCACGACATCCTTGTGCTCGAGGACGGTGTCCGCACCTGGTGTGAACTCGACCCCCGCCCGCCTGACCCTCGTGAGTATGATCCCGTAATGCTCATGGGGATTCAACTCGCGCACCGTCTTCCCCGCGACCTCCCGGCTCTCCACGGCCAAGTCGCGCACCTCTATGCCGGTCTCGTCCATGGGAAGCTGGGCCCGGCGCCCGACGACCGTCTCGAGCTTCGCAAGGGCCTCGTCGGTCCCCACGGCACGGATGCCGTCGCCTTTCATGAGCACCGTGTCGCCGAGCGCCGGGAAAACCTGCCGCCCCCTTTTCACGCGCGACACCACCGCACCGGTGCGGGAGAGGATGCCGAGCTCGGCCAGGGTTTTACGGTCCACGTCGGGGTTCTCCACGACGAACTCCCGCACGAGGAGCGTGGGAACAAGGCTTGTGTCGCTGTCGGGCGCCTGGGACAGCTTCGCCACTTCTTCCTTGAGGTTCTTTCGGAGGAGATGCGGCACGAGCTGGACAAACAGCACAACGCCGACCACGCCGAACGGATAGGCTATGCCGTACCCGATCGACGCCGCGTTGTCCCCCGTCGCCTCGAGAGCCACCGCGAGGCCGGGCGTGGTGGTGAGCGCCCCCGTATAGATGCCCACCGCGAGAGCCCGCGGGATGTCGAATAGGCTCGTGGCCACTGCTGTGGCGACAGCTCCGGAGCCCACGATGAGAAGGGCTATCGCGCCGTACGACAGGGCGTTTCGCCTGAGATTTCGAAAGAATCTCGGCCCCGCGGTCAGGCCCACGGATCCCACAAAGAGCGCGAGACCAAGGTCTCGCACGATCCCCGGGACCTCGTACCCGAGGTGCCCGAAATACAGGGCCGCGAGGAGCACCCCCGATGTCCCGAGCTGCATGTTCCCCACGCTAATGCCGCCGAGGATATACCCGGCGGCAGAAAGAATGAACAACGCTTCAAGAGGAGTCGCCATGCCTTCTCGTCCACCCTCCTAGCTCGCCCTTACATGCCTTGCGCCACTGTGCCAGACTTTCAGACTTTCGCCGCTCCGCGCCGTACACAGCCGGTCCGCCGTCTCCCGACCGTCCGGGCCAACCGGCAGTATTTTACTACATACATCCGCCGGCCGCCAGAGGGGACACGCCCTGCTGCCCCTCCCGCCCCCCTCCTCCGGAGCGCGTCAGCTCACGCACATAGTCCACGAACTGGGCCCCGCCGGTCTCGCCTCCGACAGCAAGCTCGCGGCAGGTCTCGAGAAACTCCTCGACGCTCCCATCGAGCGCGGCCGTGCTCCTAGCTATGAATATCCGCTCGTGGCACGTGGCCACGGTCCCCTCCTCCGCCGTGAGCAGTTCCTCGAACAATTTCTCTCCCGGGCGCACGCCCGTGAACTTGATTTCTATGTCACGGTCGGGATCGAGACCCGACAGCCTCACGAGATCGCGGGCGAGATCCACTATACGAACCGGCTCCCCCATGTCGAGCACGAAGACCTCCCCGCCTTCCCCCATCGCCGCCGCCTGTATGACCAGCTGGACGGCCTCGGGGATCGTCATGAAGTAGCGCACCATATCGGGGTGGGTCACCGTGATCGGGCCGCCCGCCGCAATCTGCCGCTTAAAGAGCGGGATCACGCTCCCTCTGCTTCCAAGGACGTTCCCAAACCTGACCGCGATGAACTTGGTCTCGCTGTGCTTGTCCAAGGCCTGAACGAGCAGCTCAGCCGCTCGCTTGGTGCTTCCCATGATGCTCACGGGGTTCACGGCCTTGTCGGTGGAAATGAACACGAACCTGGAGGCGCCGTGCCGGTCGGCCGCCGTTGCCACGTTCCAGGTGCCGAAGACGTTGTTGTTGATGGCTTCCTCGGGATGCATCTCCATGAGCGGGACGTGCTTGTGCGCAGCCGCGTGGAAGACCACATCCGGCTTGTGCCGCCCGAATACTCCCTCCATGCGCGCCGCATCCCTGATGTCGCCGATGACAGGCGCGACGCAGAGGTCTGGGAACGTTTCCCTGAGCTCGAGATCGATCTCATAGATGTCGTTCTCGGCATGCCCCAGTAGTACCAGGTTCTCCGGCCTGAACCTGGCAATCTGCCGGCAGAGCTCCTGACCTATGGAACCTCCTGCGCCTGTCACCAGCACTCTGCGCCCAGTGAGGTAGCCGCCGATCCTGTCCAGGTCGACTTTGATCTCTTCCCTCCTGAGCAGGTCCTCGATCTGGACATCGCGGATACGGCTCACATCCACCTTCCCGTCGATGAGCTCGTACACACCGGGAAGGGTCTTCACCCTGGTCCCCAGCCCCTCGCACGCCGCCACGATCTCCTTCACCACGCGGCCCGGCGCCGAGGGCATGGCTATGATGATCTCGTCCACATCATGCCGGCCGACAAGGGCCGCGAGGTCCCCCCGGGTGCCGAGCACCCGCAGGTCAGCCAGCATGTATCCCTGTTTCGACCGGTCGTCATCCACGAACCCGACCACGTCGTAGCCGAGCTCGGGGTGCGTCCGGAGTTCCTTAGCCACCATCACGCCTGCTTCGCCCGCGCCTACGATGAGAGCTCGCAGGGTCCGGCCAGTCTCCCACTCGGAGCCCGGCGATTCCCCTGTGGAGACTGAACCCGCCGGCTTGCCGGGCGAGCGCGCGCCCGACCGGCCAGTTAGAACCCACTCCCGCCGCAGACGGGCGAAGAGACGGAACCCCCCGGAAAGGCCGATGTTGAATATCCACATGAGAAGGGTGGCGCTTCGAGGAAAGCCCGGCCCCCAAATGAGATGGAGCAAGACGTAATCTCCGACGGATGCCACGGTGCCAGCCTGGGCGATCGCCACAAGCTCCCGAACGCTTGCGAACTGCCACAGCCTGTCGTACAGGCCGAACGCTACATACGTAGCAATTCTCACCAACAGCAGGGCGGGCAACCGTGGCGCGATCATCCTGACGTACGGCAACACCCGTAACGGGTCGAACTCGAAGCGCACCAGCAGCGCAATGAGGATGCTCGCAAGGAAACACACAACATCGCAGCTCACAAGGATGCTTCTCCGTGCCCTACGGGTCATGATACCTCACGCTCCAACCTACCGGCTCCGACGTACTCCGCCAGCACGACTCCCGAGCGCCGTGCCCGGCTGAATGTGCGCTCCGACCACCTAGCCACGTTGCTCTCTCATCTTCGCCGTAGGAGTGGACTTTTCCTTCCCGTGCCAGCCAGCGGTGTCCATTTCACACGATGGAAAACTCTCTATAGTCACGCAGGGCAGAAAAAAACATCGAGTCCGATGGAGGAAATGAGATGATCATGAAGGAATCTCATGGAAAAGGTAGAATTGAACGTTATCAGGGTCACCGGGGCGGCTCGACGCCCCGGCGACCGCAGGACGGTACGGAAGGGTGACGTGTTCAAGACACATGATGAGACGGTTGCATCCGGTTTTCCGCACGCCTGTCTTGTCGGCTATCCTCCCTGCTATCCTCACCGTGCTCGCCATGACGTCCGTGCAGCCTACCTGGGCCCAGACGGGCCTTGCACCCGGCCACGGTTCTCCCGGGGGCTACGTCATCTCCGCGGGCGACATCCTCGACATAGCCGTTTGGGGGTACGACGACCTCTCGGCGACGGTGAGGGTCAGGGAAGACGGCAGGATATCCTTCACCAGCCTTATAGAGGAAGTGAGCGCGGCCGGGCTGACGGTTCCGGCACTCCAGGAGGTCCTCACGAGCAAGCTCTCATACTATCTGAAGAATCCCAAGGTCACGGTCTCGGTGCGCGAGTCGCGGCTCATCCGCGTGAACGTCATCGGAAGCGTGCGTTCGCCCGGCACGTTCAGCTTCCGCGAAACGCCCGGCCTCGTGGACGCCATCGCGGCCGCGGGCGGCGAGACGCCCGAAGCCGACATAACTTGCATCAGGATCTCGCATAAGGCCGGGTCGGCGAGCGGCCAGGGCGCCGCGCCCAGCCGTGGGCCGGTCACGGTCGACCTCCGTGCCGTCCTTGCAGGCGCAGTGGAGCCTTTGTCATGTGTCCTTCTTGACGGCGACACGGTCTTCGTGCCGAGGGCGCTTGCGGTCAAAGTAATGGGCATGGTCCGCTCACCGGGCACCTATTACTTCGAGCGCGGGGCACGGCTCATGGACGCCATTGCCAGGGCGGGCGACATTCTCCCGGAGGGTGACCCCGGCAGGGTGTCGGTGTCGCGCGGCGAGGTCGCGCGGACCGCGAACCTCACGGCGGCCATACTCGCTCCCGGCGGTGACGACAACGTCATGTTGGCGGACGGGGACGTGATTCACGTGCCCGAGGCCTTGCGCACAGTCTCGGTCCTGGGAGAGGTCGAGAGGCCCGGCATGTACCCCATCGGCCCTGACACCAGGGTCTTCGACGTCATAGCGGCGGCCGGCGGGCCAGGCTTGAATGGCGATATCAGCTGTATTCAGGTTACCCGGACCGCAGGCGGGACCACGCAAGTGTTTGAGGTGGACTTGAGCGCTTCAGCCGATCGGACAGGCCAGAGCGAATCCGGGGCCGGCGTCGGCGGCGCGTTCAGGCTGCAACCCGGCGACATGGTATACGTGCCGAGGGCCATCGAAGTGCAAGTGCTTGGGCAGGTTAGGTCTCCAGGCACGTACCGTTTGCGCGTGCGAAGCCGCCTCGTCGACGCCATCGCCCGGGCCGGCGGGCCGACTGAAGAAGCGGATACGTCCCGCGTCTCGCTCACCCGCACGTTCGGCGACGACGCGGGAGCCGGGCCCGGAGCACACACAGGCCCAGGCGCTGGCGCAAGTGCAGGCACAGGCTTGGGTGTGAAGGTCCTCGACCTCGAGGCCATATTGAAGGGAGCCAAGCCCGAGGACAACGTGGTCCTTCAAGACCAGGACATAGTCTCCATGCCCGAGCTCATCCAGGAAGTATCCGTGCTCGGAGAAGTGACCCGGCCCGGGACATACAAGATCCACAAGGAGACACGACTCCTCGATGTGCTGGCGCTCGCCGGCGGTCTGAGACCGGAAGGAGACGCGACGAGCGCGGTACTCACCAGCAAGGGTCCTGAAGGCGAGGTGCGCCGCACCGTCGATTTGGACAAGCTCCAGGCGACGGGCGGAGGCGAGGAGAACTACCTCGTCAAGAACGGCGACGTGCTGTACGTCCCGAAGGCGATATCGGTGATGGTCCTCGGGAAGGTGAAAGCTCCGGGAACGTATACCCTCCGGGCCACGGCAAGGTTCATGGACGCCGTGTCGCGCGCCGGCGGTGTCAGCGAGGACGGCGACCCGGCGGCGGCCACGCTCACAAGGCAGGATGAAACGGTGCGTGTACATACCGTGGATATCACGTCCATAATGGCCGGCGCCGACGACGGAAACCTCCCTCTTCGCGACGGCGACATCATCTTCGTGCCTGAGCTGGTGCGGGAGGTCTCCATCATGGGGCAGGTGGCACGACCCGGCGTGTACCAGATACGGGAAGGCACGACTCTTCTCGAGGCGCTCGCGATGGCGGGCGGCGTCACCGAGATGGCCGAAGACAGCGCCATAAGGCTCACGATGAAGGCCCAGGACGGCGGTGCCAAGATCGTAGAGGTGGACATGGGAAGCCTCGACAGGAACACCTTGGTTCACAACGGTGACACCGTCTTCGTGCCGGAGAGCGTCCGCCAGGTCTCCGTGCTCGGCGAAGTGGCAAAACCTGGGATGTACCGCGTGCGCAAGGAAACAACCCTCCTCGAGGCGTTGGCGATGGCAGGGGGCATCACCCAAATGGGTGACGACCGTGCCGTCAGGGTTACCACGCGCGGCGCGGATGGCTCGCCCAGCGCTCTCGAATTCGATCTCCGCCAGCCGGGCAAGGCCGGCGATGCTTCCACGTGGCTCTTGCGCGGGGGCGAGGTCATCTACGTGCCGAGGTCCATAGCGGTGCACGTCGTCGGGGAGGTAGCAAAGCCTGGCCTGTATTACCTGAAGGCGGGAAGCTCCGTTGCCGACGCTCTGGCGGTGGCTGGGGGTCTCACAGACGACGCCGACGGCTCATCGGTGACGCTCACCACCCACCTGCAGCCTGCTGGAACGTCTGCATCCTTCGAAGGCGGGGTTAGGGTCCATCTCCTTGATGCGAACAAGATCCTTACAGGCTCCGACCCGGCCGCGAACCGGATCGTATCGGACCAAGACACCATCTTCGTGCCGAAGGCGCAGCGCGAGGTGGTGGTCGTCGGCGAGGTGGCCAGGCCAGGCGTTTACAAGATCCGCGAGGGTGCCAAGCTCATGGACGCGCTGGCGCTCGCGGGCGGTCCCACTAGACGCGCGGCGTTGGAATCCGTGTGCGTTTTCAGGGAAGGCCGGGTGGCCGCGGGCGAGCAGGTTGTGCTCGGACACGACAACCTCTTCTTCGCCGGCAAGGCCGACGAGAACCCGCCTGTGGTGGGCGGCGACATCGTGTACGTCCCCGCCACCTCGAAGATCCAATGGGACACTGTGTTCTCGTTCCTGTCAGGACTGAAGCTCATCAAAGACCTTCTCGCGCGGTAGCGCGACTTAGGGCGTTAAGGAGAGATGGCAAGACCCCATGGACCAGCTCGAGCAGGAAGTCGATCTCGTCGAATACTTGAGGGTGCTCGCCCGGAGGAAGTGGCTCATTCTCACCCTCGTGGTAACCAGCGCGTTGACCGCGTACGTGGTGAGCTCCCAGATGACCAAGATATACCAGGCGACATCAACGATAATGGTCCGGACGGACAACGCGATGGGGACTATGCCGTTCATAGAAGAAATGGTGGGCTCATCCGGGAGTGACATCAGGAATCACATGGAGTTCTTGAAGAGCCGGACAATCGTGGAGTCGGCCCTAGCCCGCTTGGGCTGGTACGAGCGCGTGTCCCCTGAGCACGTGGCTCTGTGGCAGAGAGGCCTTTCGATCCAGCAGGTTCAGGGAACAGATGTGGCGAGGCTCTCCGTGGAGTCGGACAACCCTGAGAGGGCTGCCGCCTTTCTGAATGCGCTCATAGAGGTCTTCAAGGAGCACAGCCAGAGGATGAACCAGGAGTCGGCGCGCGCTGCAAAGGAGTTCATAGCGCAGCAGCTCTCGATCTCCGAGGAGGCGCTTCAGAGAGCGGAGGACGCCTTGCTTCAGTACAAGAAGTCCAACCTCGTCGTGGAGCCGTCGACCGAGACGAAAGCCCAGATAGACAAGATCGCCGAGATCGAGAAGGAACTCGCCGCGGCACAGGTCGAGCTCGGTGCGGCAGTAGCGGAGAGACGGGAGATCGAGCGGAGCCTCCAGTCGGCGGATCCCACGCTCGTCACGTCCACAACGCTTGTGAACAACCCGCTCGTGCAGCAGTATAGGATTCGGCTCTCGGACCTCGAGACGGAGCTTGCAGGGGCACGGGAACGATATACCGACAATCACCCCACGGTCATCGGACTGAAGGCGCAAATAACCGACGTGAAGGCCAAGATCGGCCAGGAAGTGGACAACGTGATCGGGTCGCAGACGAGATCGCTCAACCCAATCTATCAGGAGCTTCGCACTCAGCTCGTTGAGAACGAGTACCGCGTCGTGGGGCTCGAAGCGAAACAAGCGGCGCTCCGCGGGATGTTGCTCGAGGCGGAGGCCAAGCTGGCGGCGCTCCCCGACAAAGAAGTCGACGTTGCGCGCCTCATGAGAGAGCAACGCGTGGATGAGGAGATCTACGTCATGCTCCGGTCGAAGTACGAGGAAATGCGGATCACCGAAGCCATGAACGTATCGGACGTCTACGTAATAGACGGCGCGACCGTGCCCGAGACGCCGACCAAACCAAGGAAGCTGCTGAACACCGCCATCGCGGCGTTTCTCGGACTCTTCGTCGCGGTGGGCGTTGCGTTCCTCATCGAGTACGTGGACACGTCGTTCAAGAGCCAGGAAGAGGTCGAACGGCTCCTGGATCTACCTGTGCTCGGTATGGTGCCCGATATGCGAAAGTTCCGCCGCAAGCGTTCGGGGCAACAACGGCCCGGACACGTTGAATCCGGAACGCCTTAGTGCGGAATGGCTCCAGAACCCGACGCCCGGGTTTCGAGCGCTCGCCGGGCCGGGCCGCCTCGGCAATCGACAGGTGCCCGCGCCGCAAGCACGGCCCATGCCGGGCGAGTCGCGTTTCCGGCCGCCTGCTCCCGGCACGATATGACACTAAAGGAGGGCTTTCCGGAATTGCCACAGTCGAAGAATCGCCACAGGAACCTCATCGTGTACCACGATCCCAGGTCCCCAGTGTCAGAAGCCTTTCGCACCTTCCGGACGAACCTTGAATTCGTGTCGCCCGACAGGCCGGTACGTTCCCTCCTGGTTACGAGCGCCGGGCCGTCGGAGGGCAAAAGCACGGTGGCGGCCAACCTTGCGATCTCGCTGGCCCAGGCGGGAAGACGGGTGATCCTCGTTGACGCGGACATGCGTAGACCCGTGCAGCACGACTTATTCTCGCTCCCGAACGCAACGGGGCTCACGACGGCTATCGTGAGGGGGGTCATGCCCGACATCTGCCAAGACACGTTCGTTCCCGGTCTGCGCCTCGTCACGAGCGGCCCGATCCCTCCCAACCCCTCGGAGCTTCTGGGATCGAGCATGATGGGCGCGCTCGTCGGCACACTTGCTTCGGAGGCGGACTTCGTGATATACGACGCGCCCCCTGTGATGGCTGTCACGGATGCCATCCTTCTCGCGCCCAGGCTCGACGGCGTGCTCTTGACTGTGAGGCTTGGACTGACATCGAGAGACGCAGCCAGAAGGACGAAACAGTTGCTTTCGGGAGCACACTCGAGACTCCTTGGGGTGGTACTGAACCAGGTGAGACCCGGACGTGGATACGGCTATTACTACTATTACTATGAGGGCGACTCCGGCAGTGGGTTCTCTGATGAAGAACTCGCCGCCTCTGTCAACGGCAAAGCGACCGGCAGCAGGTGAGGACCGGTTGAGCCTCGAGAGCGCCGTCCAAGGCGCAGTTGACATTCACACGCACATCCTCCCCGGAGTGGACGATGGCGCCGAGAGCCGTGAGGACGCTTTCGCCATGGCACGGGCCGCGCAGGGGCACGGCACTGCCATCGTCGTCGCGACTCCCCACATGGATTTCGCAGGCAAGGACCTGGCCGGGGCATCCGGGGTCATCCGAAGCAGCGCTCACGCCCTTGCAGCCGCCCTGGCGTCTTCGGGCATGTCCATCAGGGTGCTGCCGGGAATGGAGATAGCGATGGACCTTCACCTCCCGAGCCTCTTGGAGTGCGGCGAAGCCCTTACCATCGGGGATGCCGGAAAGTACGTCCTCGTGGAACTGCCGTTCCAGCAGATTCCAGAGTGCGCTGAGAAGGTGGTATTCGACCTCTCGAGCGCAGGCTACGTCCCGGTGATAGCGCACCCCGAGCGGTGCGCCGGAGTCGCGAGGGATCCGAACCGCATGTACCCGTTGGTCAGAGCGGGCGCGATGGGCCAGGTGAACGCTGGGAGCCTCACCGGCGCGTTCGGGAGGTCAACACGGAACGTTGCGGAGATCCTTCTCAGGCACCGCCTTGCGCATGTCATAGCGAGCGACGGGCACTCGCCGGCCGCTCGGCCGTGCAGGCTCGACGAGGCGTTTGCGGTCGCATCGAGGGTGTTGGGTCGGGAAGGCGCTCTGCGTGCCGTCAGAGATATCCCGCATGCGATAGTCCATGGGGAGGGCGTCAGGTCGGAGGATCCCGAGAGGTACATACCGAGGAGATGGTTCCTGTTCGGCAGAATGGGCGTCTAGGTAGATGGCCATAAGTAATCGCCGGTTCCAGAGAGCGCACGCGCCGTGCAGGGTCGCCGGTGTTGCACTCGGGGACGGCGCCCCAAGCGGGGCGCGCTTCGCCAAAATCCGGCCCGTCTGGCCATGGCCGGATTTTGTCACCCCACGTGCAATCACCGGCAACCCAAGAACTCGGAAAACCAGAGAAAACTAATGACCTCATACTTAGTCCCAAACAGAAAGGGCGGTTTGACATGGGCCTGAGGTCCCGGCGAGATGCCATTGGAAGGCCTGGGAACCTGCACTGCCGCGCGCGGTGCACACGGGCGCACGCGGCCCGGCGCGTCTCGAGAACGGCCGGACCGTCATGTGTGCTCGCGGTCTTCATCGCGGCGGCGGGCTTGCTGGGTGCAACGGCCGGCGCAGCCGCTGGTTCGTCCCCTTTCTTGCAGAATGCATCTCTCGGGGCCGAAGCGGCTTGGGATTCCGCCGGCGGCGGGCTAAGCCTCTCCCTCGACACGGCCAGTATCACCGTTGCCGGCATCCTGGCTGAGCAGATGCCCGTCAGCACCGTCGCCCTGGGGAGACAACCCTACAAGTGGGGGCCGGGCCTCTCAGGGTCCCTGCTCCTCTCCGGCTTCACCCCGCTGGACGGGCTGGCCCTTTCCGTTGAGACCGGGCCTTTTCGTTACTCGCAGCTCATCGCGGCGCGGGATGCGGCGCGCAGGAGGTGGCTGCTTGCTCACCGCATCGCGGGGCAGCTCGTCGAAGGCGTGGAGGTAGGGGTATCCGAAGCTTGCGCTGTCTCCTCCGGCTTCCGCCTTCAGCCGTACCACCTCATTCCCGGGTGCCCGTACTTTCTCGCCCAACACCTCAACATCTTGGACGAACGGTCCCAAGACTGGTCGTCGAACGTCCTCGCCGCCGTTGATGGAAGCGTTGACGTAGCCCGGGGCGTGAAGCTGTACGGGGAATTCATGGCCGACGATTTCCCATGGGCATCGAGTGCGCGGGGGAGGGTCCCGTACATGGTCGCGGGACTTGCGGGTGTTCAGGTCGAAGTGCCGTCCGGGCCGGGTTCGTGCCGTCTCGCCCTGGAATACGTGCGGATCAACAACTACGTATACTCCCACAAGAACCCTGAGAACACGTACGTGGTTGGGGAGGACGAGCCCATCGGGCATCCGCTCGGCCCGGACGCGGACGCGCTGTATCTCTTCGCCAGTCGTCCGGTACGGCTCGACGCGGCTGGGCCGTGTCAAGACATAGAGATAACGGGCAGGCTCGGGTACGAGCGACACGGCGAGGGCATGCTCGGACACGCGTGGAACCCCTCGGAAGGCGTGGCTCACGAGTTCCTCTCCGGGACGATCGAGACCCGCACGAGCCTCGGCGTGTGGGCGAGGGCAGGGGTGGGCGGGCCTCTCCGCGTTTTTCCCGGGGCTCCCCGCGGCACGCTCGAGTTTGTCACCATCATCGAAAGCTCGGAAAATGCAGGCCACGTGCCTTCGGCGCGGGCGCTCGAGGCCAGCGTGCGCCTGTCGCTGCGGTTCACGTGGGACCGGTGAGAAGATATCCCCATCGAATCCGCGCGGGTTTCCGGTGGCCGTTCCGGTGGGTGGAAGCGTTGAGAGGGGTTGAGAACATGCTTGCGCTTGCGCGCGCGGGCTCCGCAAGAAGGATCATGCGCCTGCGAGTCATGGTGCCGATGATCCTCGCCCTGACGGCGATCCTCGCGGTGTGGTCCGGTTCCTGCGCGGCGGAGACCGTGCCGGGCCCTGGGGACCTGCTGACGGGGATCCTTACGAGCGCCTGGTACCTGCCGCTTGTCGCCCCGGAGCTTGTGGCGGGCCCGCTGGCGGTCTGGCCGGGTCCGTGCCCAGCGACCGGTGCAGGCAGCCTCGTTTTCTCATCAGGCGCGTGGGCGCCGGAAGGAACGAAGGGAACCTCGTGGTCCCGCGGTCTCGAGCTCATACGTGGAACGGGCGGCGGCGATTACGATTTCCTCGCCGGCATCAGCCGCGCCTGGGGGGTTAGAGATCTGGCCATCCCCTCCGCTCGCCCAGCAAGGTTCGGGCTAACCCAGGCCGAGTTGGGATTGGCACGAGGGTGGTCCGAGGACGGAGAGCGGGTCGGCGAGATTCGCACCATCAGGGAGTGGGTTGCGGAAGTCGCTCTTCCGGTGGGGAGCCTCTCCTTTGGGGCGAGAGCCCATGTGCTCGACGGGTCGCTCGAGGATCACTTCATCAGCAAGGCAGGTGAGGACACAAGGCTTCGCGCTCGCGGCCTAGGCTACGCCTTGGACCTGGCGATGACAGCCCCAATCACCGTGAGTTTTCTCCAAGAGACGGCCGTGGAGGTCGCGATGGTGAACATGCTCGGTGGCATCGCGTGGAACGGCTCGCTCACCTCGGACGGGACAACCCGGCCATGGAATCGAGATGAGAAGGTCCTGCCTGGAGTCGCGCTATCCTTCGAGGTGAGGCCGTCGTCGCGCACAAGGGTTCGCTCCATCAGGATCACCCTCGAGTCATCGGGCGGTGGAGGCCCGTGGGGGGCCGTCGGCGCCCCGTACGCCTCACCGTGGCGCATGGGTTTGGGCACTCAGCTGGAGGTCGCACCCGGGTTCCTCGGGACAGGATCCATCTCCCTATATCCCGACCGGAGCCCAAGCGCCGCGGCCGGGGCCCGGCTCCGGTTGGGCCGGGTATCCACGGATGTCGCTCTTGCCTTCGATGACAGACTGAGCGTGGCAAGTAGGGTCATGGTCACGGGGCGCATCACATTCTGACGAGCTCGGCGCGAACCAGGTACGAGTCTCCAGGGCCCTTGCCTTCCACTGTTCTGTGCCGCACCTTATCTAGCTGGGAAAGAAGGAATTCCTGCCTGCACCGCGAATGCCCTCTTCCGAGGACAGTTGCACGGTGTCCTGATTTCGCTATCCGGCAGGAAAGAGGAGGAAAGCTGCAGCGCTCTCTCGTAAGTGAGCGAGACCCCATGCGGCGCAACGATGGACGAACACAGTGGATACACAGACGAGATCGACCTCAGACAATACATCGAAGTCCTATGGCGTGGCAAGTGGATCATCATCACTGTAACCTTCTGCGCGATGCTCTCGGCCGGACTCGTGAGCTTCTTCTTGCTCGATCCGGTGTATGAGTCCAGCACGATCCTTACCATGAACCTGCCCGAGGAAGTGCAGGCGGATCTCGGAGACCCCGTCATTACCAGCGTCATCGGAAGCACCCCGCAGGCGCACGTCAGGCTCCTGCGGGACCCGGTCGTGGTCGAGCGCGCCGCCCGATCTCTCGGCAGCAGTGCTTTGGATGCGGCGGCTCTCGCCAAGAGGGTTACGACCAAGGTAGCGGGTGATGCGACCAAGAGCGACAGGCTCGTGGAGATCACGGTCAGGGACCCCGTTCCCGAGAACGCACAGGCTCTGGCGAAAGCGATCGTCGAGGCGTACAGAGGCTATCTCTCCGACCTGGTATCTGCGCGGCTCTCCTCTCGAAAGCAGATGATCGCCATGGAGCTGGCCAACCAGGAAGCGGCCATGTCAGAGAAGCTCGAAAGGCTCAAGCAGGTCGTGGAGGGGTCGGGCGGGACGGACCTGCTCACACAGAAGATCAATGCCAAGGCCGCTGAGCTGGCCAATTACAGGTGGGAATATGCCCAGCTCACGAGCGAGGCGCGCGCCGCGTCGGACTCTTTGAGGGTTCTCGAGGAACAGCTCGCCGCCGTTCCACAGACGATTACGCTGGAGTGGCCCTCGGGCATCCAGGCGGATGGGACGCGGCCGCCGGAAACCGGGATCCCCGCGCCGGCTCAGATCAACCCCGCCTACACGTCCTTGCTGGAGGATGTCTCGCGCAGACGCGCCGGCCTCGCCGAAACCCAGGCTCGCCTGGCCGCGGCCCGCGACGCCATCCCGGCGCTCGAGGCCGAGATCGCGGATCTGAAGACCAGGCTAATAGAAGAAGAGGCCATCGAAGAGAAGCTGGTTGACGAAGTCAACGTCACCAAGGCTCGCGTGGCCGACCTCGCAGACAAATTGCAGAACCTCGAGGGACGAGATGCGAGCGCCCTGGTGCGTTCCGCCATAGGCATAGTCGCGCCTGCCACGCTGCCCGCGGAACCTTCTGGACCGAGGAGGCTCCTCAACATTGCCATAGCAGGCGTGCTCGGCGCGATGGCAAGCGTCTTCGCGGTGTTCGCCATGGACTTCTGGCGCAACACTCAGCCGGCGCAAAATCCGAAGCAGCCGATCGCGAGGTGAAGGACGCGGTTTCGGTACCATCCGCCGCTCTCCGTTGTGTCGCCGGCCCCCGGCTCCGGAAGAGGGTGATTGCACGGCGGGGCGGCTCACCTTAGGATAATCCAGAAGAACCACACGATCATCCCGACCCCCACCGCGAACTTGAGAACTGCGCCGCCCACAAGGCCTATCAGCGTCCCGAAGGCCGCCCTGAACGCGGCTTCGGGGCGCTTGCCTCTAGTGAGTTCACCGATGAGTGCTCCCCCGAACGGGCCGACGACGACACCGAGCGGGCCGAGGATGAACGGACCGATTATGATCCCGGCGATGCTGCCGTAGATGGCGGCGGCGGACCCGCCATATCGTTTCGTCCCATACGCGGTGGCAGCGTAATCGATGAGCAGGGTCAGGGCGACCGCGACACCCTGCCCCACGTAAAACCCCGCGGTCAACTTGGCGAAGCCGGTGAACAAGCCGTAGACGAGCATCCCGAGCCACACTAGGGGGGCCCCGGGAAGGACCGGCAACACGGTCCCCGCAAGGCCGAGGATGAAGAGCAGAATAGCGAGGATCATCCCGATCACGGCCATAGGTAACCACCCCGGTACCGTATTGTGCCCGGTTCGACAACTCCGACCGTCGTCAGAAGCCTGCGGGGCTAGTTGGAGGTTCGCAACTGCGTCCCGCGTTGCCGCCGTCCGTGAGACGCCCGTGTCACACGAGGGGCGTCAGGACCCGGCCACTCGCCCCACAGGCCGGATTCTGGCGAAGCCCGTTCCGTTTGGGGCGGCGCCGCCTCGACCGTGCGCGACACCCACGTGTTCCGACCGAACGCACCACAAACAAGCTTTCTCGAGAGCCCGGAGCGCGGCGCCTGAACCCTCTCTCACGCGGCGCCGTGCCGCGCAAGCCAGTCGGCGACGTCAGCCAGCACCTCTTCGCGGTTGACGTCGTTCAGGAGTTCGTGAAAGCTCTCAGGGTAGAGCCGAATCTCTCTGTCGCGGCAGGTCATGGCCGAATAGAAACGCCTGGCCGCGTACTGAGAGACGATGCCGTCCTTGCCTCCCTGAAGGATGAGGCACGGCAATTGCACGAACGGTGCCGCGGCCATGGTCTTGGCCATCTGCCCCGTCAGCTCGACATAGAAACGCAGCGTGATGCGAGCGTGCCGGAGGGGGTCGCTCGTGTAGGCCGCCACGACGGCGGGGTCCCGCGATATGGCTTCGGCGGGGATCCCCGCGTCCACCGTCATCGTCGGAAACAAGCGCGCAGCCGCGCGGCCGAGCGTCTCTTTGAGTCTCGGCACCTTCATCGATAGCGCCAGGCACGGTCCGGACACTATGAGGCCGTCGACTGGACACGAGCCGGGAGTGCCGTATTTCACCGCGTACGACAGCGCCGTAAGGCCTCCGATGCTGTGGCCCAGCAGAAACAGCCGCGCCTCGCCGGGCGTCCTCTGGCGCACGAAATCGCAGAACAAGGCAAGGTCGTCCACGAGTTGCTCGTAGCGGTCCACGTGCCCGCGCCTGCCCTCTGACCTCCCGTGACCCCGGTTGTCAAGTCCCCAGACAGCATAGCCCCGGGGCACGAAGTACTCCACGACACTCTGGTAGCGCCCCGAGTGCTCCGCGCCCCCGTGCGTGATTACAATCGCCGACCGAGGGCTGCGCCCCTCATGCAGCCAGCACTGATAGAAGAGCCTCACGCCGCCGGTCCCGTGCACGAATCCCGTCGCGCTCGCCTCCACGGACATCCTCCCCCGCCTTCCCTGTCGCACCATGGCCCGATCCCCATCGAGTAGTTCGCCAGGGGTCCCCGCGTCCCTTCTAGCGCAACACCGGTGTCCTCGCACAGCGCCTCGCACAACGCCCGGGCCGAATGCCCTCCAGCTCGCCGCGTCCGGGACGCCGGCGCGCCGGTGCACCCGCGACCCGGCGCCCGTGCAAAGAGGTCGGCGCCACGGCCCCGGCTCCTCCGCTGCATGACCGCTCACTTCAAGCCTGCATCACGCAGCGGCTCACTCAGAGCCCAAGCGGCGGAGCTCGGCGTTCACTTCCTCGAGCTTGCTGCTGAGCTGCCGCATCTGCTCTTGTGCTATCTTCATGTAGTAGTCCAGCTCCACCTTGCGACCGCCTTCGTCCTTCTCGAGCAGTCGTTTGCACTCCGAGTATATGTCAAGAGCGCGGTCCATCTCCGCACGCAGCGCCTTCGCCTCTTCCTCGGCGGCCTCCCATGGGCCTTTGACGTGCGACACGTCAGGTAAGAGCACTTCCTGGTACCATGAAGCCTCGTCCTGACGCTCGAAGTTGAGCGAGACACAGATCTGCCTGTCGCTGTTGCTCGCGGCTGCGACGAAGGCCATGGGATTGGGAACGATCACCCCACCCACGGTCGCGCGGAAGGGCTCAGCGGGCCAGACGGTGAGCCTTCCCTGTGACAGCCTGACGGCGATGTCGGCGCCCGAGGGGTTTTGCACGAAGTGGACGCGGTCCACCTGGCCAGTGAGAAACCCCATGAGGTACGCAAACGCCGGGTCGCCCCCGACCATCATGGTGAAGTTCTGGAGCGCCTCGAGCTTCTTGGCTCGGCTTATCATCCCGTTGGAACCCTCCTGAGCATCCGTACGCGAAATGGCTTCTTCACTGATTCTATTCTAACGCAAAAAGACCGTCTTGAAATCCCCCGTGGCACAACGGCAGCACACCCTCCCGCGCAAACGCTCGCGTGCGGACGAGACCGAACGAGAAGTGAAAAGCCTGCCCACATTTGCGTCTCATCTCGGGCAGCCAAGCGGCATTCGGCGTCCCCGGTGATTTCATGAGGTGGTCTCGAGGCTTCCGAAGCCCGAGGATGGATTGCGAGACGCCATTCTCATGCTGTACAATGTAAGGCAACGAAGGGAGATGCCCGTGGCGTGCGGAACCGGGGCAACCTGAGACAGCCCCGGCGACTGGGGGGAAGTGGTATCGAGACGCAGGACAGGCTCACCGTGCTTTACGAACTCCCGTTCGCCAACCTCGGAGGAACGGAGAAGCATCTGCTCACACTCATCAGCGCGCTCGGCCGCGATGTGGCCCCCTGCCTTCTCGCGCCCCAGGGAGACGCGCTTCGCCTTTTCCGCGACCTCGGGGTGCCTTATCGCACCGTGCTCCCGCTAAGGCCTGCGCCCGGCGTGCGACATGCTCTCCGGGTCCACGACGCGGCCTTCCGAGAGCTCATGGAGGAGTTTCGGCCCCGCCTGGTCCACGTCCACTGCGGAATCGAACTCGCTGTGGCGGCACGCCTGGCATCGCCTGGCATCCCGATAGTCTTCACGGTTCACGGATACCCCGACGCGGCGAGCTACATCGCATCCGCATTCCTCGCCAACCGCATGGTTGACGAGGTCATCTGCGTCTCCGAGGCGGAACGGCGGGCGGCCGAGAGGTATGGTTTCAGGAAGGACACGCTCACGGTGATCCACAACGGAGTCGCCCCCCCGGCGCTCGCCGCGCCTTCCCGGCGGCGGGAGTTCCGACAGCGCCTGGGCCTGCGAGAAGACGCCGTCGTCATCGGAACGGTCTCACGCCTCGAGCGCAGGAAGGGCATGGCTTATCTCGTGTCCGCGTTCGCGCGCATCCGTCATGAATGCCCATGCGCGACCTTGCTGGTCGTAGGGGACGGAAGAATGAGGCGGGATCTGGAACGGCTCGCCATCGACCTCGGTGTCGGCGACAGGGTCGTGTTCACCGGCGCTCTCGAAGACCCCGGCGATGCCCTAGAGTCGATGGACATCTTCGCCCTTCCATCGCTCCAGGAAGCGCTCGGTATGGCCATTCTGGAAGCCATGGCCAGGGCGAAGCCAGTAGTGGCCACCACCGTCGGGGGCATCCCAGAGGCGGTGGCCCACGGCGAAACAGGCCTGCTCGTGCCCGCAAAAGACGACGCCGCCCTGGCCTCGGCGATCCTCGCCCTCGCCCGCGACCCTGCGAAGAGGCAGGAGATGGGCGCGCGGGGGCGCGCGCGCTTCGAGGGGCTCTTCACGGCGGAGGTGATGGCACGCCAAACCCTCGAGGTTTACCGGCGCGTCCTCGCGCGCACGTCCGCCCGCCCATCCGGTCCGCCCCTCTCCCGGAGGGCATGACACCCCGGCTCCGGCTCATGCGTCATCCCTGCGCGCGCAAGCGGCGCAAGCGATCACCTGCGCACTCGCTCGGCATACTCCACGAAAACGTCCTTGTTGTGGTTCGGGCCGATACCCTTCACGTTCGGGGAGACGAAAGTCGAAGGCTTGATCCCGGCCGCCACGAGCAACTTCGCCACTTGCCCAACGATAGCGCACGAGATGGCGACGACGG
>JBLNDA010000056.1:0-52172 GCA_050261175.1 Clostridia bacterium | reverse complement strand
ATGCCGCGCTTCGTCCCAGCTATCATCTCTTCAAGGCTGGAGTCGCCTCCGGCCATGAACAGGTTGATGGCGAAAGGCCCCGGCGACGGCAAGGGCGATACCGCGTGGCCAGTGGATCGTTTCCCCTCGCGCGCGGCTGTGTACGAATCGTACACGACTCCGCGCGCAACGCCCTCCTCGATAAGCATGACCCTCTGTTTGGGCACGCCTTCCGCGTCGAAAGGCAGCGGCACCCCGCCAGGGTCGAGGCCGTCGTCCCATATGGTGATGTTCGCCCCCGTTATCTTCCGCCCCAGGTTGCCTGACATGAAGCTGCGGCCTTCCTGGAACGCGCGCGCCCCGAACCCCATGTAGGACAGCATCTGGATCATGTCGGCCACCGCGTAGTCCTCGAAGATGGCTTCGTATTCCCCGGGTTCGATGCCTCCTGGCTCCGAGTCGGCGAGACATCCCTTTACCGCCTCCTCCGCAACCTGGCGCGGGTCTATGTCCCCGACGTTCACAGAGAATCGCTCAGCATATCCCGAGCCTGTCGCGGACATGACCACCGTGAGGAGGTTGGCCCGGGTGAACCGCACCTCTGCCAGTAGACCACGGGAGTTCACAACCATGATCTCCCGCGCGGCCGTGGAGAACGAGCCTGAAGCCACGAGGCCTTCCTTCACCGCGAGCCCGCAGATCTCGCAGACCCCCGCCGCCCGTCGCTCGGGCGAGCAGGTCGCCGTCTCTTCGGAATAGCCGTCGACCGCCCCGTACTCAGCCGGGCCGGGCAGGCCCGGAAACTCAGGGTTCTCAGGCTGCAGCTGCGCTATGCGCTCGGCCCGCCTCACCGCGACCTCGACCGCCTCCCGGTCGAGGCTGGTAGTGGAGGCTACTCCGACTCTCTGGCCGAAGACCGACCTCACCACCACCTCAGTCGTGTGCTCGCCGGTGTTCTGGTGGATCTCTGAATTGGCGAAGCGCGTGAGGTAGGTATCCGCCGTCTCGATGGCCGCCTCGACCTGGTCGGCCCTGGACGTATTCAGCACGATGTCGGCCACACGGGCGTGTTCCCTGCTTCGCAAAGCGCCGCCCTTCGCTCCTACCATCTTCCAACACCTACCCGCACGTTACGGAATCTCGCGGGCGCCGACCCGTGGCCGACGTGTGCCAACTGCTGCGGCTCGCCTTTGCCACAGTTCGGGAGGCCCCAAAGGTGCCACTCTCTCCTGCCGGCGACGGCGTCGCAACTCCCCCAGAACTCTGGCGTTATCCCCGTGTACGTCGGGTTCTTCACCATGTCCGCGATTGCGCCGTCCTTGATCAGGTAGCCCACCTCCGTTCCGAACTGGAAGTTCAGGCGCTTGTCGTCTATGCTCCAGCTCTTGTTCGTATCGAGGAAGATGCCCTCCTTCGTGTCTCGAATCATCTCCTCGAGCGTCCAATCGCCGGGCTCCAGATTGATGTTGGTCATCCTTATGATAGGCATCCGGTGTGGGCCGTCAGCACGCATGGCGCCCCCGCTCGTCTCGCCGAATCTCGCTGCGGTCTCCCTGGATGTGAGGTAGTTCGCGAATATCCCGCCATCCACGAGCGGCGTCCTTTGGGCCGGTACTCCTTCGTCGTCGTACCCGAAGCTGCCCAGGCCTCCCGGGATCGTCGCATCCGCAGTGATGTTCACGGCCGCGGACCCGTACCTGAACTTGCCGCGCTTCTCGGGAGTCAGGAAACTCGTCCCTGCGTAGCTCGCCTCGGTCCCGAACACCCTGTCGAGCTCCGATGGGTGCCCGCAGGACTCGTGTATTTGCAGGGCCATCTGATTGGTCCCCAGGATCACGGTGGTGGTCATGGACGGGCACTGCATGGCTTCCAGGAGGTCCCCCGCCTCCCGTCCGACTTGCTCCGCGTGGCCGGGAAGGTCGAGCGCCTCCACGAACTCGTACCCGGCGCACGCGAAGTCCCCTCCGAACGCCCCCGGGTACGACCGGCTCTGCACCTCACCTCGGCCGACTGCGAGCGCGGAGATCCCGGCGCCGCTCTCAACCCTTTTCTGGCCGATCACCGCGCCTTCCGTCGAAATGAAGGTCTTCTCCTCTTCGAAGAAGGTCATCGAAGCGGTGGACACCCTGACCCTCTCGTCCTCGTGCGCAAGCCTGTCAGCGTCCAGCAAGAGCTGGATCTTCTCGTCCACCGGCACCTCGAACGGGTCTACCCGGCACGGTGTGGCGTGCGAGTCGGTAACCGGCTTCACAGGTGCCAGCACGACGTCGCGCCCTTTTACCGTGGCGCTCGCCCGGGCTATCCTAACCGCGTCGCCCGCAACTCTTAGCGCTTCATCCAAGTCCAGCTTGGAGCTGGACGCAAAACCCCAGGCGCCGTCCACGAGGACCCTCACACCAAACCCCTGGCTCTCGCTCATGGACACGCCTTCGACCGCCCCGTTCTTGACGGAGATCGACTCCTGCCGCCTCCGGACAGCCCGCACGTCTGCATAGCTCGCCCCTCTCGCCACCGCGAGGTCGAGGGCGTCTTTGAGCTCCGGCACGTCCCACAAGATCGGTCCCTCCTCCGGCCGTCTGATCGTCCGATGGACTCCCCGGGAAGTCGTCAAGCACCGCCGCCTGGCGGCTCCCTTACCTCAGTGGGTATTCTACACAGCGTCGCCGTGTCCCTTCACGGCCGGGTGCGGCTTTCCGGGCGGCGGACGCCCGCGGTAACGGCTTCTCAGGTAACGGCTTCTCAGGAAGGAAATCAGCGCACTGTGCAGAATAGAAAGTGGCGTATAACAGCGGTCCCGTAGATCGCCGGTCACCCTGGCAAGAGCCATGACATGAGGAGAGATACGATGGAGTCCGAATCGCGATGTGCAACAGGTCTCAAATTCCGGTGGGTCCCCATGGCGAGGCCCTACCACGGCCCCGAGGTGGAAGAAGCTGTGGTGACGGCGTTGCGATCGGGGATGCTCATCCAGGGGCGAGTGGTTGAGGAGTTCGAGGCGCGCCTCGCGGACTATCTCGGCGTGAAGCACGTGATCGCCGTATCCAGCGGCACGGCAGCGCTGCACCTGGCGTTTCTGGCCCTCGGCATCGGCCCGGGGGACGAAGTCATCACGACACCTTTCAGCTTCGCCTCCTCCGCCTACGCCATCATGTACTGCGGCGCGACCCCGGTGTTCGCCGACATCGATCCCAGGACGTTCAACATAGACGCGGCGTCAATCGAAGCGAGAATAACCCCGCGCACAGTCGGCATCGAGCCGGTGCACCTGTACGGGCAGCCGGCGGAGATGGACGCCATCCGCGCCATCGCCGCTCGCCGCGGCCTGTTTGTTGTGGAAGACGCCGCCCAGGCCATCGGAGCCGATTACCGGGGCAGGAAGATCGGAACCATCGGCGATGTGACGTGTTTCAGCACCTACGCCACGAAGAACCTCCACACCATGGAAGGAGGCTTCGTCACGACAGCAAGTGACGACGTGGCGGCGAAGATCCGCCGCCTGCGGAACATCGGCCAGGAAAGGAAATACCATCACGCCATGGTCGGGTTCAACTACCGGATGACCGAGGTGGCCGCCGCCGTCGGGAGGGCGCAGGTGGGTCTCATAGACGAGTTCTCACGAGCCCGGCGCGAGAACGCGGCATACCTCACCGCTGCGTTGTCGTCGTTTCCCGGAGTCGCTCCGCCTTACGTCGCACCGCACGTTACTTGCGTCTTCCACCAGTACACCGCGAGCATAGACGAAGAGAGGACGGGACGCACGCGTGATGAGGTCGCCGCCACGATGAAAGCAGCCGGCGTCGAGACGGGCGTGCACTACCCGGAGCCGATCTATGCTCAGCCCGCGCTCCGAGAGAGATTTGGCGCACAAGCCGCACTCTGCCCCATGACGGAGCGAGCCTGCCGGAGCGTGCTCTCGCTTCCCGTCCACCCGTCGCTCACAAAGGACGATCTCGATCACGTCGTTTCGGCCCTCGCCATGTCCATCGGTCTCAAGCCATGAGCAGCCGGGCCGCAGCGGCACGAGCAGCGGCGCGAGGATGAGCCGCGTTCCGAGGAGGTCTTTCAAGGGACACGTCGAAGTATTCGGAGGACGGCGGACGGCGCGGAAAAGCCCGAGGCTCGTGCTAAGGCTTTGTGAAGGAGGGAGGGATCGCCCCGGAGCAGACAATCGAACGGCTCCAACGGTTCCCTGGTGCGGTGAGGCGCGGTCGGGTGCATGTCAGGCGCGCCCGTGCGACCCGAAACCCTGTTCGGGCTTGGGTCCTACAGCCCGCGCGATGACGTTCCCCTCGGGTGCGATAGTGATGGCGTACCTAGCGAAGGAGCGAGAAAGATCCCCCCGTCTCAGGAGACGGGGGAGAGGATCAATCCCATGTCATGCACCTAAGGAGGTTCGGGTATGGCAGAGGCGAAGTTGCAGAGTGTGGATAGCGGGTTCCTCGAAAGCGTGTTCCACCTGAAAGAGAACGGAACCAACGTGAGGACCGAGATAATAGCGGGAATCACGACCTTCATGACGATGGCCTACATCATCATCGTCAACCCCTCCATCCTCGGGAACACGGGCATGGACGTGGGGGCTGTCATGGTGGCGACAATCCTGGGCACCGCTCTCGGCACGCTCATCATGGCGTTCCACGCGAACTACCCGTTTGCGATGGCGCCGGGGATGGGCCTGAACGCTTTCTTCGCGTTCACGGTGGTCCTCGGGATGGGCATAAGCTGGCAGACAGCCCTTGCCGCTGTGTTCGTCGACGGTGTGATCTTCCTGATACTCACCATCCTCCCGGTCCGAAGGGCCATCATCAACGGTGTGCCCATGACCCTGAAGCTGGCGGTAAGCGTCGGTATCGGCCTGTTCATCGCGTTCATTGGAATGCAGGAAGCTGGCATCATCGTGAGAAATGACGCCACGCTCGTGGGCCTGGGCAACGTGACGTCTTCCAACGTCCTCCTGTCCCTGTTCGGGCTCGCCGTGATGGGGCTACTCGTTTCCCGGCGCGTCAAAGGATCGCTGCTCCTCGGCATCCTCATCACCACGGTCGTGGGGATGATATTCAAGTTGAACCCGACGCCGAGTGGTTTGGCGGACATCGTCGGTGCTCCGCCGAGCCTTGCTCCGACCTTCCTCAAGATGGATTTCAGGGGGCTCCTCGACGTCGGCTTGATAACCGTGATCTTCACCTTCACATTTGTGGACATGTTTGACACGGCCGGCACTCTCATCGGTGTCTCGACGAAGGCCGGCTTCTTGAACGAAAAGGGCGAACTGCCCAGAGGTGACCAGGCGCTTCTCGCTGACGCGGTCGGCACCATCGCCGGAGCCGTCTTCGGCACCAGCACGGTGACCACGTATGTGGAAAGCGCATCCGGCGTCGCGGAGGGCGGCCGCACCGGCCTCACCGCGGTCACCGTGGCCGTCCTCTTCCTGCTGTCGCTCTTCTTCGCTCCGCTCGTGAAGCTGATCCCGGCCGCCGCCACGGCCCCGGCCCTCATCGTCGTGGGCATATTCATGATGGAGCCGGTCATGAAGATCGACTTCACCGACTTCACCGAGGCGATCCCCGCGTTCCTCGCAATCGCGATGATGCCCTTCGCGTACAGCATAGCCGAAGGCCTGGTGTTCGGGGTCCTCGGGTATGTCACCATCAAGCTGCTGACAGCCAGGGTGAAGGAGATCAGCGCGACCATGTGGGTACTCGCGGTGCTTTTCGTCATCAGGTTCATCCTCCCGCTCATAACCTGATGTCGGCCCGGCCGGGCTGCGCAAACAAGCCCGGAGAGAGAACGCTCGCAGCTTCGTCCGCGGCCGGTGAGGCCCCCTCGACGGGGCCATGCGACAGGCGGCAGAGAGGCGACGAGGCCGCGACCCGGTGCGCAACGGCCCGCGCGGCACGCCGGCGGCAGTCTCGAGAGCCAGCCAGCGAGAAGTTCGAAGCTGGAGCGCGGAAGCCGAAGAAAGACGCTGTGAAGACCACAAGGCCCTTGCGGAAGCTCTTGAAGCTCGGCAAGGGCCTTGTCACTTCGACGGGCGCCCCTCCCGGCGCGGCACCCACCGGTGACCGGCAGGCGCGGCGCCCCACGAAACAAGCGGGCGCCGGAGGGAACCCTACTCCCATTCAATGGTGGCGGGTGGTTTCGTGCTTATGTCGTACACTACACGGTTCACGCCTTTGACTTCGTTGACGATGCGCGCGGAGATCCTCTCCAGCACCCCGCTGGGCAACCTAGCCCAGTCGCATGTCATGCCGTCTTCGCTCGTCACGGCCCGGACCACGATGGGCCGCTCGTAGGTGCGCGTGTCCCCCATCACGCCCACGCTCCGCACGTCCAAGAGTACCGCAAATGCTTGCCAAACCTTGGCGTAGAGCCCGGCGGCTTTCGTCTCTTCCTCTACGATAGCGTCGGCCTCGCGCACTGTCTCAAGGTTTTCGGGCGTCACCTCGCCCACTACCCGCACAGCCAGCCCGGGCCCTGGGAAGGGATGACGGTCGATTATCGAGGCGGGAAGCCCCAGGCCTCTCCCGATGACCCGGACCTCGTCCTTGAAGAGATGGCGCAGGGGTTCGATAAGTCGAAGCCGCATGGTTTCAGGAAGCCCGCCCACGTTGTGGTGGGACTTGATCTTGGCCGCGGGACCGAGACGCGAGCCCGCGCTCTCGATGACGTCGGGATACAACGTGCCCTGGACCAGGAAATCAACGTCCCCGCACCGCCGGGCCTCTTCCTCGAACACGCTTATGAACTCCCGGCCGATCCTCTTGCGCTTTTCCTCGGGATCCACGACGCCCCGGAGCACGGCCATGAACCTCTCCCGTGCGTCCACGGCGCGCAGGTTCATGTTGAAGTGTTCTCCGAAGGTCGCCTTCACCTGCTCCGCCTCACCCTTCCGGAGCAATCCCGTGTCAACGAAAACGCACGTAAGCCTGTCCCCAATTGCCCGGTGAACCAGCAAGGCGGCCACGGACGAGTCGACCCCGCCTGACAACGCAGCGATGGCGCGCCCGTCGCCGACCTCTTCCCTGACGCGGTCCACCTGGTCATCGACGAACCTCCCGGGAGTCCACGACCTCTCGCACCCGCACACCCCGAAAAGGAAATTCGCCAGGATCTCCTTGCCGCGCTCGGTGTGGACCACCTCAGGGTGGAACTGGAGCGCGTAGAGCTTTCGCCCGCGGTCGCGCATGGCCGCCACTGGGGTGCTGCCCGTGTGGGCGATGACGTCGAACCCGCCAGGCGGCGTGTTCACGCGGTCCTGGTGGCTCATCCATGATGTGAACCTGGACCCGACACCAGCGAATAGGTCGGACTGGTCATCGACGAAGACCGTGGTCTTGCCGTACTCCCGCATGCCGGACTGGGCCACGTCCCCTCCGAGGACGTGCGCCATCAGCTGCATCCCGTAGCAGATCCCGAGCACCGGGACACCCATTTCGAAGATGCGCCTGTCGCAACCGGGCGCGTTCTCTTCGTAGACGCTGGACGGCCCGCCCGAGAGGATGACGCCTTCGGGTCCCAGGGCCTCCAGGCTGGACGCGAGCGTGTCGTGCGGAAGGATCTCGCAGTACACGGAGAGCTCCCGCACTTTGCGCGCGATGAGCATGCTGTATTGTGAGCCGAAGTCAAGGATCGCTATCATTTCTTGTATACTTCCGGCTTCAACACGCCTACCTGGGGCAGGTTGCGGTAGTATTCGGCGTAATCCAGGCCGTACCCCACCACGAAGTGGTCGGGGATGGCGAACCCGCAGTAGTCAGGCACGATGTCCACTTCCCTGCGGGCCGGTTTGTCGAGGAGAGTGCACACCTTCACCGAGAGAGGCTTCCTCGCCTTGAGGTTGTTGATGAGATAGTGCATGGTGAGGCCAGTGTCGATTATGTCCTCGACTATGAGCACATGCTTGCCCTCGATCGGCTGATCGAGGTCTTTGAGGATCCGCACGACGCCCGAGGTCTTCGTGGCCGCGCCGTAGCTCGACACCACCGCGAAATCCATTATCACGGGGATCGACAGGTGCCGTATGAGGTCCGCCATGAACACCAGGGCACCCTTTAGTATACCCACGACCACGAGATCGCACCCGCGATAGTCCCGGGAGATCTGCTCGCCCAGCTCCTTTACCCTTCTCGCAATGACTTCTTCAGTCAAGAGGACCTGCTCAAGGTCGTTTACCACTTCGTCCGCCTCCCGCAGTGTGCTGTCGCGCACCGTGACGGAGCAAGGGTCAGCCGGGCTCTCGGCTCTCCCCTCGCACGCCGGCCGGAACAACGAATACATTATACAACCTCCGTCTCCAGGGAACAAGCGTCATGCGGCACGTCCCCCAGAGCGAAGGCCGCCGGCACGGCAGCACGGCACCACACCGGGCGGACGACACAGGACGTAACGTAAACTGCGGCCCCGGCGGCCAGATGCTCAGCCGGCTCTCCCGCGGGCGCAATCGCCGGCGATCCCCCGCAAGGTCTCCACCGCATGGGGAATGGCAGGAAGCACCACCGCCAGACTTTCTTCAACGCCCTTCGGGCTGCCAGGCAGGTTCACGATGAGCGTTTTCCGGCGGATCCCCGCGGCGGCCCTGCTCAGCATGGCATGGGGCGTCTTCGCGAGACCGGCGGCACGCATGGCTTCGGGGATGCCGGGAACGAACCTGTCGATGACAGACCTCGTAGCCTCAGGCGTCACATCCCGCGGGCTGAACCCCGTGCCTCCCGTGGTCAGCACCACGTCCACCCCAAGCTTGTCGGACATGCGGCGCAGTTCTTCAACGATCATGTCATACTCGTCGGGGACGATGCGCCTCTCCACGACCCTGCCGAGGGACGACACCATCCGCTCGATGACGTCGCCGCTCTCATCGTACCTCTCGCCCCGCGACCCTTTGTCGCTCACCGTCAGCACGGCGAAGTCGATCGGCGTCTTCACGTCTATCTCATCTCCCCGCGCAACCCATCCCCCGCGCACCACTCTCGCGAAAACCCCCTCCCGCGGCATCACGCACTCCCCCACTTGCCGGAAGATGGCGCACCCCGTGTGGCATTCCTTGCCTATCTGGGTAATCTCCAACACGACTTCCGGACCCACCTCGAGACGAGCGCCCACCGGCACGCGATAGAGGTCGATACCGCGCGTAGTTATGTTTTCCGCGAACGCCCCGGGCCCGACGTCTATGCCTTTGGCCCTCATCTTCTCGATGCTCTCCTCGCCGAGAAGGCTCACCTGACGGTGCCAGGGCCCGGCGTGGGCATCGCCTTCCAGGCCGTGCCCCTCCACCAGCCTGGCCCGCCCTACGTCACGCTTGCTCACACCCTTCGTCTCGCTCACGCATACCGCGACGACTACTCCTCCCAAGGTTCCTCTCCCTCCCGCACGAACTCTCCGCTCTTGCCTCCGGATTTCCGCACGAGCCTCACGTCGCCTATCACCATGGACCGGTCCACCGCCTTGCACATGTCGTAGATGGTGAGCGCGGCCACGCATGCCCCGGTAAGAGCCTCCATCTCGGCCCCAGTCTTCCCGAAAGTGCGCACCGTTACCTGTATGTCAACCACTCCGTGCTCACCATCGGTCCGGAGGGCCACATCCACCCCGGTTATGGGAATGGGATGGCACATCGGGATGAGACTGGACGTATTCTTCGCGGCCATAACCGCAGCCACCCTGGCCACGCCGAAGACGTCGCCCTTCGGCCCCTCGCCCCTCTCCGCCATGGCGAGGGTCCGGGGCGCCATTCGAACCCTGCACCTTGCCTGCGCCTCGCGGGGTGTGTCAGGCTTCGAGGTCACGTCCACCATACGGGCTTTGCCGGACTCGTCGAGATGGGTCAAGATCCCGTCGGACATCTCCTCTTTCATCTTTCATCCCCCAGTCACCAACTCCCGGTTCCGTCTCAACCGTCTCAACCGCCGATGTCTGACAGCGGGGGCGTGCAGGCCGCGCCACCGCCTCCCGCGCCCCGGGCGCCGCTCTGCGGTTTCACGCTCACCGCCTGCCGGATGAGCTCGGCGATGGTGTCGTCGCCAGCCCCGGCGCGAAGCGGGCCCCGCAGGTCCACCGCGAGTCCCGAGAGAAGGCACGGCAGGAGCTTGCCATCGGCGGTGAGGCGCAACCTGTTGCACTGCACGCAGAAACCATCGCCTTCCCTGGATATGAAGCCTACGCGCCCCGCCGCGCCGGGAAGCCGCATGTAAGAGGCAGGACCCGCCTCGCCGCCCGCAGCGGGAGCCGCTTCACTGCCTGGCGCGCTTCCCGCTCTCGCCGGCCTGGGCGCGGGACAGGCCGCCGGGCGAGCGCCCAGGGCTCTCACCCTTTCCCTGATCTCCTCGATTGGGACCACGTGCGCATGCCCCAACTGCCCGCCGTTCCCCCAGAAAGGCATGAACTCTATGAATCTCACATCCCAGGCGTGTTCCAGCGTGAGCCTGGCGAGATCCTCGATCTCCCCGTCGTTCACCCCGCGCACGACCACCGCATTCAGTCTGATCGGGAGCAGTCCCGCCGCCTCCGCTGCTGCGATCCCCGCGAACGCCCCCCGGATGTCGCCGCACCGCGTGATCTTCGAGTACACATCGGGCTTCAGCGTGTCGAGGCTGATATTCACCCGCCTCAGGCCGGAGGCGGCGAGGTCGCGAGCGCACTCGGCGAGGAGCGTGCCGTTGGTGGTCATTGACAGGTCGCTGACCCCTGGGATCGCGGCGATCATCCTCACGAGGTCCGGTAGGCCCTTCCGCACGAGCGGCTCTCCGCCGGTGATCCTGACCCTTTCGATGCCGATCCCGGCCGCCACGCGGACCACACGAGCGATCTCCTCGAGCCTCAGTAGATCCTGGTGCGAGCGGGGTTTCACTCCTTCCGCAGGCATGCAGTACACGCACCGGAGGTTGCACTTGTCCGTCACGGACACGCGGAGATACGTGATCTTTCTCCCGTAGCCATCGCACAGCCCGGAGCCGCCGCAGAGCTTGGTCATCCCTGCCACACGACCTTTCCCGTTTCCGAGACGTCGTACCCGCCGAGGGCCACTACGGCTTCTTTGAAGTCGTCGGACCTCATCACCGTAAGAAGCTTCTCCATCATCGAAGACTCGAGGAACGCGCTGCCTGTGAGGAGGTCGTACCTTTCCTTCGCTACAGGGACGAAGTCAAGGCCGAGCGCCACGGCGGCGCTCCGTATCCCGAGCCCTGCATCGGCCGCCCCGCTCGCCACGCACGACGCCACGCCCATGTGGGTGTACTCTTCGTGCTCGTACCCGGCTACGCGTCCCGGGTCTACACCGATTCTGGCAAGTTCGAGATCCAGCAGTATCCTCGTCCCGGCGCCTCTCTGCCTGTTCACGAAGACGACCCCGGTCTTTGCAAGGTCGCCGAACCCAGAGACACCTTTGGGGTTCCCCTTGGCGACGATGAATCCTTGTTCGCGGTGGACGAGGTTTACGAGGGCGAAACCCTCCGACCCGAGCAAGCGCTTGATATAGGGGACGTTGTACTCCCCGGTCTCCTCGTCGATGAGATGGACGCCTGCGAGGTGCGCTTCTCCCCTCCGGATCGCCATGATCCCGCCCATGCTCCCGACGTGGGCGGAAGACAGGCTCATACCAGGGTATGCGCGTGCGAGATGGCTCGCGAGGACATCGAGAGCGAGATCGTGGCTTCCTATCACGACTATCGTGTCGGCGATCTCTTCGGGGTCTCGTAGAAGCTCGACCTCGACCGTGGACGACTCCTCCACGCCCTGAGCCGAAGGCGGGATGCGGACGAGGCCGTCAGCCTTCACGAGGGACATTATCGCCCCCGCGCCCCGCGCCAGGGGCGTTGCGACGCGCTTCCCGCCCACCTCGCCCAGCTTGACCCTGACGAACTCGTCCACGCCCGGCGTCGAGACGATACGCCGGGTGGCCACCGCGCCCACCCTCGCGGGTCTCCGGACGGGCCGCCCGAGCATCCTCGCCACAAGCGGCTTCAGGAAAAGCTCGCACGCAAGCGATGCGGACACCGGATACCCCGGGATACCGAGAAACGGCCGCCCGCAAACGACGCCGAGGATGGTGGGTTTGCCGGGCTTGATCGCAACCCCGTGCACGAGGAGCTCGCCGAGGGCGCTCGCCACGTGGCTTGTATAGTCTTCGCTTCCCGCTGACGACCCCGCGTTCACCACGACGACGTCGGCCACGGCGCTCGCGGCGCGCACGGCCCGCGCGATGGCGTCGTAATCGTCCCTCACGATGTCACAGAAGACGGGCTCGCCGCCCCACTCGTGGACGAGACCGCCTATGATCCTCGAGTTGAACTCCACGATGTCGCCTGGCGAAAGCCTGGTCCCCGGCGCGACCAGCTCGTCCCCGGTGGGAATCACCGCCACCCTGGGCTTCTTGCGAACGCTCACCTCCGTCACACCCGCCGCCAGCATCGCCCCGAGGTCCGCCGGCCGGATGACGTGATTCTCCGGAACGACGAGCTCGGTGGCGACGATGTCCTCACCCACCGTGCGCACATGCTGCCAGGGCTTGGCGGGGGCTATGACCGTGACGGAATCGTCTCTGACCTCCACGAGGTCTTCTATCATGATCACCGCGTCGCACCCGGGAGGCAGGGGATCACCCGTGTCGACCCACCGGGCCTCCTCCCCGAGGCGCAGCGCAATAGGGTTTTTCTCGCTCGCGCCGAAGGTGAGCCGGGCGCGTGTGGCGACGCCGTCCATGGCACACGAGTGGTAGTGAGGAGACGAAACGCGCGCAAACACGGGCGAAGCGGTGATGCGCCCGAGCGCCGGGATGTCCACGGGAACCGCCTCGCCCTCTCGCGGGGCAGCGATTCCCGCCGCGTCAAGGGCTGAGAAGAACCTCCGCGTCGCCTCGTCGAGAGGCGCCTCTTCCAGGTATATGTTGCGTCTCGTGGTCTCCGCCCCCTGTCGACTTCAGAACAGAGTAACCATCACGAGGGTTCCTTTCTCGAGGCCCTCGGCCTCCGCGGGAACCCTCACAAAGCCGTCAGATGCCACAAGGCCGGATATGAGCGCGGATTTGGTGAAGACCGGGTCTGCCCACCTCACCCCATCACGCATGGAGACCCTCACCCCCACGTAGTCCTCCCGGCCGGCGACTGACGCCACGTTCGCCCCAAGGCGGGCCTCAACCTCCCGCCTCTCAGGAGTCGTGCCCATCCACCTTGCTATTGCGGGCTCCACGAACACCCTGAAGATCGTCAGGCACGACACCGGGTGGCCTGGCAGGCCGAATACTGGTTTCCCGCCAGCCACAGCGAGGATCGTGGGCTTGCCCGGCCGCACCGCAACCCCATGCACCAGCACGCCAGGCGGCCCGAGAGAGTCCACCGCATCGCGCGCGAAGTCCCGCGTGCCGATGGAACTGCCCCCCGAGACAACGAGCATGTCCGCCTGGGCGAGCTGCTCGCGCATGGCCAGAATGACCTCGCGATAATCGTCCCTCACGACACCTGCCGCCACTGGCCTCGCGCCGGCGGCAAGCGCCGCCGCATGCAGGGAGTATGAATTGGTATCGCGCACCTTGCCCGGGAGAGGTGCGGCTGTGATGTCCACGAGTTCGTCGCCGGTGGACACTATCGCGATCCTGGGACCCGCCGCCACTCTCACGCTGGAGACTCCCGCGGCGGCGAGCATCCCGACGTCTTGAGGACGCAGCCTCCGGCCCCGTCGCAAGAGCACATCGCCCCGCGCCACGTCCTCCGCCGGGCTGACGACGTTCTCGCCGGGAACCACGGGTTTCGCCACCGCGATGAGCCCGCTCCCCATGTCTTCGGCGGTCTCCACCATCACCACGGCGTCCGCGCCGCCGGGGAGCATCGCGCCTGTCGCGAGGCGAGCGCATTCCCCTGGGCCGAGCGTGAAGCCGGCAGCCTCCCCCATCCGCACCTCCCCTGCGACCGTGAGGAACGCGGGCATGGAATCGCTTGCGCCGAACGTGTCAGCGGCGCGGACTCCGAAGCCGTCCACCGTTGACCTGAGAAAGCCCGGCAGATCGCAAGGCGACTTCACGTCCTCCGCGAGCACGCGACCGCAAGCCCCGAGCAGGTCGCTAGTCTCGACCTCGCGCGGCCCAGGCTCGATGTGTTCTTCGAGCCTCCGCCACGCCTCAGCGGGAGTCAGAAGCGACAGGAAAACCGGCAACGCCATCACCATCCTGAGACAGAATCCAGCTGGCGGACGCGGCAAGACCCGCGACCGCTTGCCGCATGTCCGCGCCGAGCACGCATCTCACCGGCCCGTCCGCCACGATCCGCCCGCTTGCCATGACCAAGGTTCTGTCGGCGAGGAATGGGATCTCGACCACATCATGTGTCACAAACACCGTCGTCACCCGCGTCATTCGCACGACCTCGCCAAGCTCGGTGAGGAGTTCCATCCTGGCTCGCACGTCCAGCGAGCTTGTGGGCTCGTCCAGGAACAGCACCTCGGGGTCGAGCACGAAAGCCCTCGCCAGGCTCACCCTCTGGCTTTCGCCGCCCGAGAGCGCCCTCGCGCGCCGGCCGGCGAGGTGCTCGATCCCGAAAGTGTCAAGCGCCCGCTCGACTCTGGCGCGGACCTCATCGCGCGGGACGCCCCGCATGCGAAGGCCTACCGCCACGTTGTCGAAGACCGTGCCGTCCACAAGGTATGGGCGCTGAAGCACCATAGCCATCCGGCGTCGCAGCCTCACGAGGTCTGTGCCTCGCTCCACCTTCTCGCCGAAGACGGAGACCTCGCCCGTCCGCGGCCTGAGGAGACACGCCATCACCTGAAGGAGCGTGCTCTTCCCCGCCCCGTTCGGGCCGACCACAGCGAGGGTCTCACCGCGCGTCACTGCAAGGCGCGGAACGTCCACAACCAGTCTGGCGCCCCGGCACACCTTGACATCCTTGAGCTCGAGAACTGCCTCTCTCAAGTGGACATTCCTCTCTTCGGTACCTCTCCGTTTCCTGTTCGATCCTGCCTGTTCGGTCCCGCGCGCGGCCTTGCGAGGGCCCCAACGGGTTCCGACCGGTGCTCGGGATCCTCTTCCTTCGGTTCGGGTCTTCCTCTCACGGGCCGCCGGCGGCGCGGCCCGCGCGCGAAAGACCATCGGCGGAACGCCTGCGTCTCAGGTATGCCTGCCCTTCTGCTGCAGGTATGTGAGGCCGAACGTAACCCCGAAGGCGAGCGCGAGCAGGATCACACTGAGCGCTATGGCAGTATCGAAGTGGCCGCGCGAGACTTCCATGGCTGTCGCGGTGGTGAGGATGCGCGTCTGGCCCATCACGTTTCCGCCGACCATCATGGACGCGCCTATCTCCGATATCACCCCGCCGAACCCAGCCATCACCGCAGCGAGGACCGAAAGCCTCGCCTCGCGGAGGAGTATCCACAGAAGCTGCCACCGTGACGCTCCGAGCGAAAGCATCTGCAGCCGCACTCCCGGATCGAGTTGTCCTATGCCGGCCATGGTGAACCCTGTTACGATCGGAAGCGCTATCACCGACTGGGCTATCACCATGGCCGCCGGGGTGTACATGAGACGCAGGAAGCCGAGCGGACCGTACCGCCAGAGCAGGATGCTCACCCACAGCCCCACGACCACAGGCGGGAGGCCCATGCCGGTGTTCACGAGGGTCGCGGCGACCTGACGCCCTCGGAAAGTGGCGAGTGCAAGCACTGTCCCCAGAGGCACGCCCACCACCACCGCGATGAGGGTCGCGAGCCCGGACACCCGCAGGGTGAGCAGGGTGATCCGCACCACCTCACGGTCGGCCCTGACGAGAAGCCAGAACGCTTTCACGATGCCTTCGGCTACAAGGTCCAACCTCGCCTCACCGCCCGAGCTCCTTATCGTTCTTGCCGGCATCGGCGAAGAACAGCGGCTCCCCGTACTCCTCGACGCCGAAAGAAGCTATGACTTTCTGAGTCTCCGGAGCCACCATGAAGTCCACGAAGGCGAAGGCGCCCGGGCCGTTCACCTTTCCGAACCTCTCAGGGTTCACCGCCATCACATGGTACACGTTGAGCAGCACCCCATCGCCCTCCACCAATACCTCGAGGCCTAGACGTTTCCTCAGTGCGAGGTACGTGGCACGGTCCGTGAGCGTGTAACCCTCCTTCTCCGACGCGATGTTGAGCGTTTGCCCCATGCCCGCTCCGGCTTCCTGGTACCAGCGTCCTCCCGGGGTTATCCCGGCCTTCGCCCAGATCTCCTTTTCTTTCTTGTGTGTGCCCGAATCGTCCCCCCGCGACACGAACACCGCCCCCGCCGCGGCGATCCTCCCGAAAGCCTCCGCCGCCGATCTGACGCCGCGTATGCGCGCGGGGTCGCCCGCCGGCCCAACGATGATGAAGTCGTTGTGCATGACGAGCCTGCGACTTATGACAGCACCGCTCTCAACGAGCTCCATCTCGGATGCGGGCGCGTGGCACAAGAGCACGTCGGCCTCGCCCCGTGCGCCGAGCGCAAGGGCTTGCCCGGTTCCGACCGCGATGGTCTTCACTATGTACCCGCTCTGGCTTTCGAACATAGGGATGAGCACGTCGAGGAGGCCGCTGTCCTGAGTGCTGGTGGTGGTCGCTAGGACGACCTCCCGGCTCACGGGTGCGGTCATGGCGGCGGTCCCGGGAATAATGACGAGGACGCTTGTGAGGAGCGCGAACGCGAGGAAGTGAAGTCTTGCGTGGGAGGAAGGAACACTCCTGAAACACGACATGATCTTTACATCTCCTTTCCAATGATGGGAGGCTTGCCGGTTTCCCGGCAGACCCTCGAGCCGCGAAGACTGGCCGTCAAAGACGAGCCGTTCACGGCTGCCGGTCACTTGCCATCCGTAGAAGGTACAGGCACAGTGACTCGGAGTGTAAGTCCGCAACTTGACTCAAGTATACCACACGTCATGTCGCTGGGTACCCGGAAAACCACCCCCTTCGCGGGTCCGCACCCACCGGCAATCCGTGCCGGCTACGGGAACCGTTCCACTCCCTCGCCCGGATGGCCGCGTGCAGTGGGACCGCATTCAGTCGCCGTCAGGGAAGCTCTACGCGGAGGTTCGGCGATGGTTCGAGGAGCCTCGTGCTTATCGTGTACTCGTAGACCCCGGACCCCGGTTCCTGGTACACCCACATATCCTCGATCTTGGAGATGAGCGCCTCTCCTCTCAGGGTCACCCACGCCCTGATTTCATACTTCACGGGTTTCCCCCCGACGCCCGCCTCCGCCAGGCTCGCTTCGAAGCGCTTCAGCCATGCGGGACTCTCGAAGCTGAGCACGGCGCAGCGCACCCGGTCGACGTCTTCTTCGCCGATCTTCGTGACGTTCTCCACGTCGCGCAGCCCGCCGTCGAGGATGCTCTCCACCCCCGTCACTCCGGAAAGCCATTCAAGCTCAGAGCGCACCGCCTCGTCGCTCACGTCCGCGACGCGTTCCACGCGGACCCATTCCGCGCCGCCCACCTGGCCTCTGTCGCCGGCAGGCGCCCCGAGGTCGATGAGCCGGTACACCATGGACGAGCCCACGCGGTACGCCTCTATTCCGCCGTCTTCCGACGACGAGGAGTAGTGAACCCGGTCAGGCGCCACGAATTCCACAACGCGCGTCCACATCCCCGTGCCGAGAGCCTTGGCCTCCTGGGCGGAGAGCAAGTCCTCCGAGGAAGGGAAAGCGGTCTCTTCGGCCACCCGCACGCTCTTCAGCGCGAAAGTGTTGTCCACGGCGGCCCTCAGGAGATCGGCCGGGTCCCGCGCCGCCTCGCGCGCTCTCGGAAAACAGCCGGCGATCAAAGCTAAGGACAACAGGAGAATGACAGCAAACCGGCATGCCGCCCTGCCCACGGGTCACCCACCTCCCTTATGCCCCCCGCCGGACACCGGGTCGTCAGAGCTGCGACGAAAAACGGCGTCTCGCGCGGCGCAAGCTTCGTCAAGGCTTCGCCCGCCCGCCCGCCTGCGCGACCCACGGCGGGTCTCGACGCCCCTCGTGCCACCACAGGCGACATCCTTCCAAAGAACGGGAGCGCCCCCGCGCCCTCGCTTGGTCCTCGTCCGGCACAGCATTCCCGCTGCGCGTGGGTCCGGCCTGCAATCGAATATTCGACACGCCACGCGGAAATCCTAGCGTGCGGGGTGAATTCCTTGGCCTCTCACGGCCGAAGCAGACTTCGCCGCGGCCTTGCCTCGCGCCACCTCTCGATGATATCCATCGGCGGGGTCATCGGCGTGGGAATGTTCCTAGGCAGCGCGGCCACGGTGAGACTGGCCGGCCCGGCTGTCATCCTGTCCTTCGCACTCGGGGGCGTCATCATGATGATGGTGATGCTCGCCCTCGCAGAGATGTCCGTGGCTGAGCCCGTGGAGGGCTCGTTTCGAACCCACGCGGCGGAATCGCTGCATCCCTATGCTGGTTACGTCGTCGGATGGACGTACTGGATCGCATGGGTGGTCATCATGGCTGCGGAAATCGTCGCGGTCTCGACATACATGCGGCTCTGGGTTTCCCCCGAACTCGCGCTCGCCTTCGGTCTCGTGTTCGCCGTGGCCATGACCCTCGTAAACCTGGCCAGCGTCAGGTCTTTCGGCGAGTTCGAATTCTGGTTCGCCATGATCAAGGTCATCGCAATAGTGGCGTTCATCCTGATAGGTGGGAGCGCGATACTCGGGATCGGTCCTTTGACTCCCATAGGCATCAGGAACTACGTGGGGCATGGGGGATTCGCGCCGAAAGGCGTCACCGGCGTGCTCCTCGCCATGGTCATGGTGATGGTGGCGTACGGCGGGACGGAGGCCATTGGAATAGCCGCGGCGGAAACGCAAGACCCGGCGGCCAACGTGCCCCGCGCGGTGAACGGCGTGGCAATCAGGACCGTCGTCCTCTACATCGGGTCCATGACCGTGCTCGTGGGCACCATACCGTGGTTCGAGGTGGGGCTCGGAGCGAGCCCCTTCGTGCGGGTGTACCAGCTCCTCAAGATCCCCGCGGCGGCTGATATCATGAACTTCGTGGTCATAACGGCCGCCCTGTCCAGTATGAACTCGGGTCTATACACGAGTTCGCGCATGCTGTACTCGCTGGCGGAAGCGGGTGCCGCCCCCAAGTTCCTCACGCGGCTCGGGAAGAAATCGCGAGTTCCGTACCTCGCCGTCCTCGGCAGCACCTTCTTCCTCTACGTGGGAGTGATCTTATACTACCTCGCGCCTAAGACGGCCTTTCTCTTCATCACCGGAATCGGAGGCTTCGGGTTCCTGTTCTCGTGGCTCATCATAAGCCTGTCCCAGATATACATGCGGCGCCGCGTTCTGGCGCGGGACCCTTCCGCGCTCAAGTTCAGGATGCCAGGCTATCCCTACACATCCTGGATGACTGTGGCTCTCATCGTTGGAGTCATCCTCACGCTCCCGTTCGTACCGCAGCAGCGAATCGGCTTCATATCGGGGCTGGTCTGGTTGGGCGTCGTGTCGCTTTACTGGCTCGTCTCATGCAGAAAGCGATTCTCACCAAGGCTGGTCGCTGGAAGGACGCTGGCCGGGCTTGAGTTTGCCAGCCTGATCGGGCCCGTTTGTACCGGGCGGGATGTCCGGAGCGGGGACGACGCCGGAGCGGGTAGTCGCGGCGGCGACGGGTAGGTTGTAGTTGCCCACCACGTCCACGCCAGTGTAGTAGTGTTTCAGAATGTCCACGTAATCGTACGCCGGTCCTCCCGACTCGTCGCGCATGACCGCCATCCCCTGCGCTCCCCATTGGCTGAGGCCCACTCCGTGGCCGTAACCCACGCCGTCGATTATCACCAGGGTCGTAGGAGACAGCTCTCCCGCGCATTCAGCCCCGACCGCCTTGCCCGTCACGAGCACGTCCTTGTCAAACCTGACCCTGTAGCCGGTGGTGACGTCACCTTCCCTCACCGGCACGCACGGCCCGACCTCGGGCAGAACCGGCTTTGCCGCGGCGTCAGTCCCACCGGCCCCATCAGCTTCGGCCGCCGGGTTTCCCGCCGAGATCGCCGCGGGCTGAACGTCACGCTCACCGGTCATATCCGCGTCGCGAGGCGCGCCGGGTATGCCAGTCAGCAATACGCCCGTCTCTTTCGAATCCACGAGCCTCACGGTGAAACGGGGGCTCTTGAGGCCAAGCTTACGCCTGACCTCTTCCCGCGTCAGGGTCACACTATCCGAGGGCGTCCTGAAGCGATAGCTGAGGATCCTGTCGCCGGACACCAACGCGGGCTCTACCCATGCGGGGAACACCGCTTTGAGTCCGATCCTCGTGAGGAAGTCGGCCGCCCACAATGCCGGGGGGTTCTGCCAGACGTAGTGTGGAGAGGCCTGGTCGAAGTCGGCCACGGCCTCGAGGTAGGGCTCGTCTCCCCCGCCGAGCCAGACCTCTTCGTCGCCTTCCGTCGTGCCGCCACCCGAAGCGAAGTAATGCGCCTTAATGAGGCGGCCCTGGTATGTGATGACCTCGCCGCGTGTCTCGGCCACCGCCCGGCGGAACGACTCCACGGAGTGGCCTCCGGAATATCTCTGGTACGCCACCGTGTCATCGACGTCGTACTCGCGACCGTAGCTGCCGGCCTTGCGGTACAGCGCATACGTCCTTGCCGCGACCGCTTGTGCTTTGAGCGCCTCCATCTCCCAGTTCGGGTATACTTCGCCGGCCAAAACGCCCTCCACGTAGCGCTCGATGTCGACGCGATTCGTGGCCACGAGTTCGACCGTGCCGTCCCACGAATCCCTCCTCGTTATTTGGAGCTCGCCCCTGTAGGAGACACCGCCCAGAGTGAACGCGATGTCGAGCGGGTCGCGCGGCACGATGCGAACACCTTCGCCCAAGAACGATACGACCTCGCCGGACGGGGTCGCCAGCACGACCTCGCCGGGAAGATCTCCGGCGCGCACTTCGTAGGGGCCGCCCGAGGCCGCAAGGCGAGCCTTCTCGACGACCTGAGGTTTGACGATGACTGGGGTGGGGACGAAGCCGCGCTCCGTGCCCACCCAAGCGAGTACCGCCCTCAGCTTGTACGCCGCATCCGGGTCGCCGGTCATACCGATTCGGAGGACCCATTCATCGCCGTCGGGTCTTATGTACGGCAGGTATCGCACCCTATCGCTGTATGAAAGGCGTGCCGCAAGAGCAGACCTGAGGCCGAGTGCCTCGTCGACGCGCCTCAGCCTTGCGACCTCGACCTCGTAAGCTTCCTCGTCCGATCCCAGGCCGCCCAAGACACTGGTGAACGACCTTCCGAGTGTGGTCTCCTGCGCGACCACTTCATGGAGAACCGCCATCGCCGCCGAGTCCTGCTTCAGTGTAAACCTGAGGGGGGGCCTGGCCGAGAGACGTACCCGCATCACTATCCTCGGCCCGGCGACCCCTTCGCCCGCGGCCGCAGGGTCGCCACCCGCCGTGCCGGCAGCCCCTCCGGTCCCTGAAGCGAAGGCGCCGCATGCCCACATGGCTGCGGCCCCCAGAACCAGCGCGCACACCGCCATCGCCCTGCGCAACTCACACACCCCGCTACTCACTCCGCCCTACGCACGATGTGGCCGCCGTGCAACACCGGCACTACGCTGACCTTGTCTACTTGAGCAGCTACGGCGACGTCGTTGCCAAAGCCGATGCGCGCAAGATAGCGTGCGTGTTCCGAGCCTGCGATGGCGGCCTCGATGTTGTCACGAAAGGCGGCATAGAGTCGCCGGGCGGCGATGCAACCGTCAGACTCGTCCACTTCGATCAGGGAAGCGATTCGCTCGCACATCATGCCCGCGCACACCGCGTCTTCCAGGGTGAACCTCTTGCCCTCACCGGCGCACGCGATAAGGATGTCCTTGCCGGTGGATACGGCCCGGTCGCAGGCTGCGGAGAGGTTCCAGCACGATCCGACGATGACTTCGTCCGCGGCCCTCGCCGCCCTGATGGCGCACGTGCCGTTAGTGGTCGTCATGATTATCTTCTTTCGCGCCACGCGGTCCTCCGTATACTCCAGCGGCGAGTTGCCCAGGTCGAAGCCTTCGATCTTCTCGCCTCTCCGCTCCCCGCAGAGGAGGTAGTCACCCCTCGCGTAAGCGCGCGAGATCTCCACCGCCTCCTCCACGGAGATGGTGGGAATCACCTCATCGCAGCCATTCGAGATGGCGCATGCAATGGTGGTGCTGGCTCTCAGAACATCGATGACCACTGCTGTAATCCCGCTCAGGCTCCTTGCTTCAATCTCCTGTGGCACGAGGGCCACGTCGATGTGCACCATCCCACGATACCTCCCTCACTCTACCCACGGCCTCTCAAACGTCTCACTCGTCGAAGCCTTCGTTCATCGTCTCCACGAGCTCCCCGATGCGTTCCGGATCGGGAACCCAGTACAGCGGGGAAAACTCCCCGGGCAACGTCTCTGACACGACCTCCGCCCTGGTCCTGACGAGGAACCATCCGATGGCCGCCATGTCCCGCATGGACATGTCGGTCCGCACGTGCTCCGTCAGGATGGCCATGATCTCGCGCGCCTTGCCGAGGTTTTGGAGGCGTGTGGCCTGGCGAGCGACGGCCTTCAACAGGTTTTGCTGGCGTTTCACCCGGTTGATGTCCCCGAGTGCGTCGGCGCGATACCTCACGTACCCGAGCGCCTCTGCACCGTTCAGCATCTGCCTGCCCTTCTTCAGGTCAACCTTGAGGCCGCCTGCCCTGTCCACGTAGTGCATGTCCTTGTCTACCTCGACCTCCACACCTCCCATGGCGTCGATGATGCGCACGAACCCTTGGAAGTCGACCTCCATGTATCGGTCGATCGGGACGCCCAGGATGTCCTCCACTGTCCTCCGCGTGAGGTCCTGGCCCCCATAAGTATGCGAGGCGTTCACCTTGCCCGTGCCGTGCCCCGCGATCCGCGCCTTCGTGTCCCTCGGGATGGACACCAAATAGACTCTGTTCGCCTTCGGGTTCACCGACACGAGCATTATGGCGTCAGCCCTCGCCGGGCCTTCCATCGGCTTGCCGCGGTCATCATAGGTTCTGTCCGTTCCGAGGACAAGGACGTTCACGGGCCGGTCCCCCACACCGAAAGTCGCCTCGGGAGCGAGCCACGAGGACACGAGCACGTACACCGTGACCATGAGCGCAGCGACGGCCACGAGGACGACCAATAGAGCCCTCCAGAACGTAATGTAACGCGGCCTCTCCGCTGGCTCAAACGGGCTCGGACCTATGGGCCCCGGCTGCAGCCCCCCGAGGCCGGGGCCGGTGTCGCAGCCCCCTATGCGTTCCACGTTTCAACCCCCCTCACTCTCGCGCCGCACTCCGCGCCATGCTCGAAATCCCACCCTGACTCCGAGCCCACAAGGCCGCTGGCGCATGGAGAAATTCCTTCCGGACACTGTCATGTTCCCAAGGAATATCGCATATACATTGGTGGGTAGTCTATCCGTCTTTACCAGAGTTTGCCTTTCGTCCACATTATCCACAGCCTTATCCACAAGCCGGCAAGCCCCGTGCGGGATTTTCCGCAATCCACCGCGGTATGCGGCGGCGTGCCAGTCTCGCGGCCCGACCCCGACCCCTCACGACTCGAGCCCGAGGTCCGGAACGGCGCGAAGCTCCAACGGGCTTCTCTCGCCTCGGGCGAGCCGGAAGTAGCCCGCGCACGCCACCATCGCAGCGTTGTCCGTGCAAAGACCAGGCGACGGAGACACAAGCTTCAACCCAGCTTCTGATGAGCGAGCCGCCATTCTCTCTCTCAGCCTGGAGTTGGCGGCCACACCGCCCGCAAGGGCTACGGTTTTCACACCCTTGGCGCGCGCCGCCCTCACGGTCTTCTCGACAAGCACGTCCACCACAGCTTCCTGAAAGCCGGCAGCGACATCCGCCAAGTTTGCGGAGGCAGCCTTTCTCACGTGGTTGACGACGGCGGTCTTGAGCCCGCTGAAGCTGAAATCGTACGAGCCTTCCTCGAGAAAGACTCTGGGGAAGCGGACCGCGTTGGGGTCACCGCCGCGTGCCGCGTCGTCGATGGCAGGTCCGCCGGGGTAGCCCAGGCCGAGGACCCGCGCCACCTTGTCGAACGCCTCACCCGCCGCGTCATCGCGCGTGCGGCCCATCACTTCGCAGCTGCCGTGTTTCTCGAGGTACACGAGGTCAGTGTGTCCCCCGGATACCACGAGGCACACAAAGGGAGGCCGAAGGTCCGGGTGCTCGATGAAATTCGCGTACATGTGCGCCTCGATGTGATTCACCCCGATGAACGGCACCTGCCGTGCCAGCGCGACCGCCTTGGCCGCGGAGAGACCCACCAGGATGGCGCCCACGAGGCCCGGACCGTGCGTGGCAGCCACCGCCGTCACATCGGAAACGCGGAGCCCGGCGTCCCTCAGCGCCTGGTCGATCACAGGAATGACAACCTCAACGTGCCGCCGCGAGGCGACCTCCGGCACGACGCCGCCGAACCTCCTGTGAAGGCTCACCTGGGACGCAACCACGTTCGAACGCAGGCGCAAGCCCGAGGCTTCACACGAGCCTTCGCCCTCCAACACGGCGCACGATGTCTCGTCACAGCTTGTCTCTAGTCCAAGGACGCGGAACGTGCCGGCGCTAGTTTCGCCCATCGTGGTCCCTCGCAGGCCGGCCTCGCGGAGGTTGTTCGTTCCTCCACATGATCATGGCATCCTCACCGTTGTCGTGGTAGTAACCGGGCCGTATACCGGCACTCACGAACCCCAGTCTCTCGTAGAGCTTCTGCGCCCCCACGTTCGACACCCTCACCTCGAGTGTGAACCTCTTCGCCCCTTTCGACCTCGCGTAATCCATGATGGTCTTCATGAGCTTCTCACCCACACCGCGGCGCCGAAAGTCAGGGTGCACCGCAAGGTTGGTGATGTGGCCCTCGTCGAGGATGATCCAGATCCCGACATAGCCTATCACCTTGCCGTTCTGGCGGGCCACGAGGTAACACGCCCTGCTGTTCTCATAGATTTCGGAGAGGAATGCGTTCCGCGACCACGGGGTCGGGAAAGAGGCCTTCTCTATTCTGATGACGTCATCCAGATCTGACTGCCGCATGGGGCTGATCTCAAAGTCCACTTTGCGTACGCCCCCCACATGACACCGTCCCACTCTGCACCGTCTCGGCGCTGGACTTCCCCAGATAGAACGGCTCGACTTCACACGCGTTCCTGGCTTGACCAGAACAAACGGCAACCCTCCCCATGGCGGCAACCACGGCGGGACGGGGCGCGATGCACCATTCCGGACCTGTTGCGAGCCCGTCTCCGGCGTTCTCGAGGATGACCTGCTTGTGGACCTTCGCACCATCGCCCACGAACACGACCCTTGCTCCGGCGCCGTCCCGCCCGGCGGCGCCGGCAACAGCAGCGGTGCCGCCAGGCGCCGCCGCACCCTCGCAAACACCGGCGCGCAGGCGCCTTATGACCTCACGGACGCTGTTCACCTCGTAGTCGCTCACCCTCTCTGGGTACAGGCCGCGGGCACGATAGACTGCCGAATAGACGAGGTCACGCCTGGCCGAGATGAGCGGGCAGACCAGTGCGTCCGAGAACGGAATGTTGGCCGCGATGGCGTCGAGGGTCACGACGGTGCCGATGGGTATGTCCAGGACGTAGGCTAGCACCTTTGCCGTAGCCACTCCGATCCGGACGCCGGTGAACGACCCCGGGCCTATCGCCACCGCGACGGCGTCGAGGTCGGAGACACTCCATCCGGCCTCGGCCAGGAGCCTCTCACATGTGGCCGCGACGCTTTCCGAGTTCGCCCTCGTTACAATGGCGCTGTATTCGGCGACCACTTCGTCGCCGGATACGAGCGCCACGCCTCCGGTACACGTAGAAGTGTCAATACCCAGGACCCGCAAGCGCCTTCAACTCCTCGACTATGCAGCGAAACCTCTCCCCGCGCGGGAGAAGCACGATCTCCCTGGCGCTGCTGCCCTCGCCGCAGTCACATCCGTCGCACCCGGCCCCTCCCCCTTGGGGGTTCTCTCCATCGCGGCCCTCTCCGCCGTTCGTGCCGCACCCGCCCGGGCCGCCATCGCCGTCGTCGTTCGGAAGGATCCTCATCTCCACGTCCAGCCTTTCCTCGGGCAGAAGATGGCGGATCTTCCCGGGCCATTCGATGGCCGCGGCGCCTTCCCCGTAAAGGCATTCTTCTATCCCGGCGGTCTCCGCGTCGGGAATCCCTTCCAGCCTGTAAGCGTCGATGTGGTACAGGGGGACCCTCCCAGGATGCTCGTGAATGATGGTGAACGTGGGGCTCGTCACCCGCCCTCTCGCGCCCATGCCGGCGGCCACGCCCTGCACGAACACGGTCTTGCCCGCACCTAGCTGGCCTTCGAGACAAACGACGTCTCCCGGGCCGAGAAGCCTCCCCAGAGCTTCACCCAGTTTTCTCGTGTCGCGCGGGCTGAAAGCCCGGTACACTAGCAACGGTCGAACCTCCCGCCCGCAGGACGAATTCAAGCAGATTATACCACACGCATGAGCGGAGAATCCACAACGAGGATGCTGACCGCGCGCAGACAACGTCCTGACCGTAGCAGGCCACCGGGCCGGTCGCCACGCGCATCCGCGCGTTGCGCAGGCGCCGGCGCTCCCTCGCACGATACGGGGGCGAGGCGTCGCCCCGCTCAACCCCGGTCAGCGTCTGTACACGTCGTTGACAGCTTTTCCTGCGCGTGTATATAATTCCGGTGTAGACTGTAGTATATACTGTAGCGCCTGGGAGAGCGGAGGGGTTGCGGTGGCCCAGCAAGTCAGGAGGATCATGATCACCCTGCCGGACAGCCTCTTGCAGGAGGTCGACGGGGTCGCGAGGCAGGAGCATCGAAACCGTAGCGAGTTCATCAGGGAAGCCATGCGGCGCTACATCGAGGAAAAGCGCAGGCTGGAGCTGCGTGAGAGGCTAAGAGAGGGCTACCGCAAGATGGCCGGCCTGAACCTCGAACTCGCCGGCGAGGCTGTCGCCGCGGAGAACGAAGCCCTTGCCCTCTACGAGGAGGTCCTGGCGCGGGGCAATGGAACCGAGGGAGCTTAAGCGCGGCGATATATTCTACGCTGACCTCAACCCCGTCGTAGGCTCGGAACAAGGCGGCACACGGCCGGTGCTCGTCCTCCAGAACGACATCGGAAACCGTTACAGCCCGACCACGATCGTCGCGGCCATCACGTCGCGCATCGACAAGGCGCGGCTTCCCACCCACGTGGAACTGCCTGCTGCCAAGAGCAAGTTGCCGGTGGACTCCGTGATCCTCCTCGAGCAGGTGCGGACCATAGACCGCCGCAGGCTCATCGAGAAGGTCTCCCATCTGGACCCCGTCACCATGGATCGGGTGGACAGAGCACTCGAGATCAGCCTGGGCTTGGTGGAAGTCTGAGTGGGAGTCTCACGACGGCGGATACCTCTCGTCACACCCATGCGTTCCTCAGGTCACCGGCGGGCGAGGTCCCCGCGAGACGCGAGGGGCCGGTGATGAGGAGGCGAGCGGCGTCTTGGCCGGGGACTTTTCCTGAGCTTGCCCGGAGGATTTTCCACCGTGCAGGCGAATACTACCTGGGGCGACGCGCCATTGCACACCTCGGCGCGCACCGTGGGAGAGGGATAGGGCTTGCGGCCGCTCGTTGGCGTCACGTGTTCGAGTTCCAGTTCGGGTGAGACGGGAGAATCAAAGAGGCACACGCTGCCCCACGACTACGTGTACGCACTCACCAAGGCCGGCGGCCAAGTCGTGATCTTGCCCGCAGGCGACGGCGAATCCGCAGCGCGCCTCGCCGGAGCTCTTGACGGCATACTCCTTTCGGGCGGGGCGGATCTCGATCCCAGGTACTTCGGTGAGGATCCCCACCCGCACCTTGGCTACATCGATCCCGAACGCGACGAGTTCGAGCTTGCCCTGGTACGAGCGGCCATCGAGGCGGGCACCCCCCTCCTCGCGATCTGCCGGGGCATTCAAGTTTTGAACGCCGCCATGGGCGGCACCCTATACCAAGACATCCCCTCCCAGGTCAATGGGGCCATCAAACACAGACAAGACGCGCCGCGGTACCACGCGAGCCACAAAGTCGTCGTGGAGCGCCACTCCAAGCTGGCCGGAATGGTGGGCGCGGGCGACGTGCATGTCAACTCCTTCCACCACCAAGCCGTGCGCGACGTCGCTCCGGGCTTCTTCGTTTCTGCGCGTTCCACGGATGGAGTGATTGAGGGGATTGAATCCGCCCACGATCTCTTCGTGGTGGGCGTGCAATGGCATCCGGAGTGCATGACAGACCGATACCCGGCGATGCTCGAGATATTCGCGGCGTTCGTAGCTGAAGCAGCCGCGAGAAGCTGAACTGGGAGCAAGGGATTCGTCTCCGTTTTGAGGAAGGTGGTTTCGTTGTCAGAACCGGCCGTCAAGGTGACGCGCGGGTCCATCGTCGAAAGCGTCCACAGGGCTGACGTGGCGGTCGCCGACAGCGAGGGCCGCGTTTTGTTTTGGGTCGGGGATCCGGGCAAGGTGACCTACTGGCGATCGTGCGCGAAGCCCGTTCAGGCGGTTCCTGTCGTTGAAACCGGGGCAGCGCAGCGGTTCGGGTTCGAGGATCGGGAGATCGCGGTCATGTGCGCGTCCCACAGCGGTGAGTACGCACACATCAGGGCCGTGGCAGGCATCTTGCACAAGATCGGCCTCACCGACCTGGCCCTCGCGTGCGGGGTGCACCCGCCGCTCGACAGGGACTCGGCAAAGATGCTGGCGGCATGCGGAGTCGCGCCGTGGCAGCTCCATTGCAACTGCTCAGGCAAGCACGCCGCCATGCTAGCCGTAGCCATCCATATGGGTTACTCCATCGAAGGGTATTTCCGTCCGGACCACCCCGTCCAGCGCCTCATGTTGCGCGAAGTGTCTCTCTTCACGGGCGTACCCGAAGGAGACATCGCCGTAGGTGTGGACGGCTGCGGGGTGCCGGTCTTCGGGCTTCCCCTCGCATCCATGGCGCGGGCGTTCGCCACGCTCGCGAGTCCCGAGCGCCTGCCCGACGTGGCTTGCGCCTCGGCGGCGCGGCGCGTGTGCCGTGCCATGCGGACCCACCCCCACATGGTAGCGGGGCGCGGCAGGCTCACCACGGACCTCATGCAGGTAGCAGGAGACCAGCTGGTGGCGAAGAGCGGTGCAGAAGGCGTGTACTGCGTCGGCATCCTCGAAAGGGGCCTCGGCGTGGCCGTCAAGATCGAAGACGGGAGCGCGAGGGCGGCCGGCCCTTTGGTGCTCGAAGTGCTGGGGCGGATGGGCATCCTCGACGCCGGCCACCTCAGGGCGCTCGCTTCTCATCACCATCCCCGCGTTCTGAACCATCGCGGCGAGGCCGTGGGAGACATCGTCCTCGACTTCGAACTCAAGTCAGGATGCTGATGGTGCCCCGGCTCGTGAGCGACGGCGCTCCGGTCGCGGGCGCCGGAACGGAACCGGGCGACGAAGTCGGGCGACTGGGTTCAGTTGAGGAGGGGACGGAAAGCGCCTCGGCGCGGGGGCCGAATCGCTTGAAAGACGGGAAAGGGCGCATTGCCGGCCGCATGGACTACGAAGCAGAGCAGGGCGGGAGGTGAAGACTCATGAAAGTGTACATTTCCGCTGACCTCGAAGGCGTGGCCGGGGTCACGCACGCGGAGCACACCGTGAGAGACGGCAAGGAACACGAGCGAGCGCGCATCCTCATGACCGAGGAGGTCAACGCGGCCGTCACGGGGGCCATTGAGGCAGGAGCCAGCGAAATCGTTGTGAACGACTCTCACGGCACCATGCGCAACATCATCCCCGAGAAGCTCCACAGGGACGCGTATCTCATATCAGGAACGCCCAAGCCTTTGAGCATGATGGAGGGCATCGACGCGACGTTCGACGCCGCGATGTTCCTCGGATATCATGCAGCGTGTGGCACTCAGAACGCCGTGCTGGATCACACCTACGCGGGACGGATCGTGTCACGCGTCGTGATAAACGGCAGGGAGCTCGGCGAAACAGGCATCAACGCAGCGGTAGCCGGGTATTTCGGCGTTCCCCTCGTCATGGTGAGCGGCGACACCGCTGTCGCCCGTCAGGCCAGAGAGCTCGTCCCCGGCGTCGTGACGGTGGCGGTGAAGGAATCGATAGGGCGTTACGCGGCAAGATCGCTGCACCCTGAGAAAGCGCAGGCGCTCATCAGAGAGGCCGCGAAGAAAGCTCTTGCAGACCTGAGATCCATCGGCTGCTTCGAGATACACCCACCGGTACGCCTCGAGTTGCACTTGAACAACACCGGCATGGCTGACATAGCGGAGCTCATCCCGGGCATGGAGAGGACCGGCCCGAGGTCGGTCGGTTTCGTCGCAGACGACTACCTCACCGTGTTCAAGGCGATGAGGGTAGCCATCGCGCTTGCGGGCGAGACCGCACAATGACTGGAGGTGGCGGCCGATCATGACGGACGGCACGAGGAGGTCCAGGAGACGCGCGCTAGTCGCCATGGCACGCGAACTGCTCCCCCAGATGATCGCCGTGCGCCGCGACCTTCACATGAACCCGGAGCTTGGCGGAGAAGAGAGGCGCACTGCAGGAATGGTCGCCTCGAAGCTCTGCGAACTCGGAGTGAGTGTGCGAGAAGGGATCGGCGGGACGGGCGTGGTCGGTGTGATAAGGGGGCTGGCCCCCGGAACCGGTCGATCAGGGTCCGGGCCCGGCCGCGACTCGTCTCCCGGTCCCTGCGTCGCGCTCCGCGCGGACATGGACGCCCTGCCCATCCAGGACTGCAAGGACGTGGACTACAGGTCTCGCGTTCCGGGAGTGATGCACGCCTGCGGTCACGACGGCCATGTGGCGATGCTGCTCGGAGCCGCCAAACTCCTTTCCTCGCTCGCGAGGGAGTTCTGCGGAAGCGTGAAGCTCCTATTCCAGCCAGCGGAGGAAGGGCCGGGTGGCGCGTTGCCGATGATGAAGGAAGGCGTGCTGTCAGACCCCGAGGTGAACGTCATAGTGGCGGGGCATCTCTGGCCGGACCTTCCCACAGGCGTCGTCGCGATTAGGGGCGGCCCGGTTATGGCGGCAGCCGACAGCATAACCATAACGATCAAGGGCGAGGGAGGTCATGGCGCCGCGCCCCACAGATCCGTGGACGCCGTGGTCGTGGCTGCCCAGGCGATATCAGCGCTCCAGACCATCGTGAGCCGCCAGGTGAACCCCGTCGATCCCCTGGTCGTGACCATCGGAACGATTTCCGGCGGCTACCGCCAGAACGTCATCGCGGACCAAGTCACGATGAGCGGCACGGTGCGCACCTTGAACCCAACGTTGCGCAAGGCCGTCCCTGACATGATAAAGCGGACGCTCGACGGGATCACGCGGAGCGCGGGCGCGGCGTTCGAGTTCACGTATTCGCCGGGCTACCCTCCCCTCGCCAACGACGAAAGGGTGGCGGCGATAGTGGCCGAGAGCGCCAAGAAGATACTGGGCCGGCGCCGGGTCATCGAGGACATCGAGCCCTCCATGGGTGGAGAGGATTTCGCTTATTTCCTTCAGGAGGTGCCAGGCGCCATGTTCATGCTGGGTGCGGGCAACCCTGACAAAGGCGCCCGGTACCCGGCGCACCACCCGAAGTTCGACTTCGACGAAGAGGCCATGGCCTTCGGCGCCGCGCTAATGGTTGATGTCGTCTTGGAGTTGCTCGAGAGGAGGTAAGGCTCGTGCGCGAGGAGAGGTTCGTGATCCGCGGCGCGAGGATCATTGATGGAACCGGCGCCCCGTGGTTCCTCGGAGACGTGGGGATTTCGGGAGACAGGATAGCCCGCGTCGGGAGACACCTCGGTGTGGCGCGAGGCGCCCGGGTGATAAGTGCCGAAGGACGCGTCGTCGCTCCGGGATTCATTGACATCCACTCCCACTCCGACGACACGATCCTCGTGAACCCCCGCGCCGAGAGCAAGGTCCGCCAGGGCGTGACCTCCGAGGTCGTCGGCAACTGCGGTTACTCCCTCGCGCCGCTGGATGGCGAGGCGCTCACCGACATAAAGCGCGACCTCCAGGAAGCGGGACTCGACGTAGAGTGGAGGTCCTTTGGCGAGTACCTGAAGTCCATCGAGAAGTCCGGCACGGCGGTGAACATCGCATCCCTCGTCGGCCATGGCACGGTTAGGCGCGCAGCCATGGGGTGCGTGGAGCGCGCGCCGTCGCGCGAAGAAATGGAACGCATGAAGTCCCTCGTGGCCCAGGCTTTGGCAGAGGGCGCGTGGGGCTTGTCCTCCGGCCTGATTTACCCGCCGTCGTGTTATGCGTCCACAGATGAACTCGTCGAGCTCGCGCGTGTGGCAGCCGACGCGGGAGGCATCTACGCGAGCCACATACGCTATGAGGAAGACAGAGTCATCGAGGCCGTGGAGGAGGCCATCACCATAGGTGAGAAGGCCCGGGTACCGGTCCAGGTATCCCACCACAAGTCAGGGGGGGTCCAGAACTGGGGCAAAGTCCGGGCGACCATCGACCTCATGTGCAAGGCGAGGGCACGCGGCGTGGACATCGCCTGCGATGTGTATCCTTATACAGCGTCGTCGACGGGTCTCACGGTCATATTACCCCAGTGGATATTCCACGGCGGGCTGGAGGCGGCCATCGCACGGCTCAAAGACGCGGCGGTGCGCGCGGACATCCGCCCGATGGTGGAGGAAGAGGAAGGTCTGAAGCGCGGGTGGGACAAGACGGTGATAGCGTCTGTCACGAAGGACCACAACAAGCGCTTCGAGGGAAAGAACCTCGTGGAGGTCGCGGAGATGATGGGGAAAGATCCATTCACCGCCGCGCTGGACCTCATTATCGATGAGTCGGCAGCCGTGCAGACCGTGCGCTTCGGCATGTGCGAGGAAGACGTCGAATACGTGCTGGGCTGGCCCGAGTCGTCGGTCGGCAGCGACGCGTCGGTGCGGGCGCCTTATGGTCCGCTGGGCAAGGGAAAGCCCCACCCGAGGAGCTATGGGACGTTCCCGAGGGTGCTGGCGCGATACGTGAGGGAGCGCGGCGTCCTGCGGCTGGAAGAGGCTGTCCGGAAGATGACGTCCCTCCCAGCCCAGCGGATCGGGATTCTCGACCGGGGCGTCATCCGTCCGGGGATGGTTGCTGACCTCATCGTGTTCGACCCGGACAAGGTGGCCGACACTGCCACGTACGCCGACCCTCACCGCTATCCCGTGGGGATTGACTGGGTGTTCGTGGCGGGAAGGCCTGTCGTGGAGTGCGGCGAGCACACTGGCGCGACGCCCGGGCGCGTCCTCAGGCGCGGGCACGATGCATGAGCGCGCCGCTTGACAGCGACTGACAGCGACGGTCCGGCGAAAACCGGAACCCTACCCCGGGGTGCCGCGGCACCAGCGGCGCCTTGGCAAGACACCCCGCGGCGTGCCATGCCCTGCGGCCAGAGCCACCCCAGAATCCCAGCTTGAGCCAAGTCGAGACATGATTGACACCGTACCCATGCCTTGGTATACTGGTGGGCAAACAGGGCGTGGTAGGGTGTGTGCTGCTCCGGGCGGCTTGCGGAGTATGGCGGAGTCAGGCGGGGTCGAGCCCGGGGCAGAACGTACGCCAGGGTGCCGGGCAAAAGCGCACACAAGAAAGGAGAACGGTAGGAGATGAGTAGGTTGAGTAGTAGATGTCGCATAGTTTGGGCACTTGCAGGGGTCCTGGTTCTGGTCGTGACGCTGGTGGGCACTGCGCTCGCCGCAAGCCCGCTGGACGACGCGTTCGCGTACGTGGATTCCGAGAAGGAAGCAATTCTCAGCGACTGGCTAACTCTGATAAAGGTCCCCGCCCCTTCCAAGCAGGAAGACGAACGGGCGGCGTGGGTGAAGGCACAGATGCAGGAGATCGGCCTTGTCGATATCAGTTCTGACGACGCCGGGAACGTATGGGGCACCTATCCCGTTCCCTCCAATGGGCCGGTTCTCGTGTTCGCGGCCCACATGGACACCGTGTTCTCCAAGGACACCCCATTAAACCCCGTGGTGAAAGACGGCAAGATCTTCGCTCCGGGATCCGGCGACAACACGTCGTCCGTCGTTGGGATCCTGTATGCCGCGAGGGCCATGAAGGCCGCCGGCGTTGTTCCGAAGTGCCGGGTGATCTTCCTCGCGACAGTCGAGGAAGAGATCGGCCTGAACGGAATGAGATACTTCCTCGAGCACAGCGGGATAACGCCCGATTACGTGGTGGCGGTGGACGGTGGATTCGGGGGCGTCACCTACGGAGCCCTGGGCATCGAGTGGTACAAGGCCACGTTGAAGGTGCCGGGCGGTCATACGCTCTCGAGCACGGGCAAGCCGAGCGGCGCAAAGTCGCTGGCCGCGGCGGTCTCCAAGCTATACGAGATCCCGCTCAACCCCGATCCCAGGTGCTACATGAACATAGGCACTCTCGGGGGCGGAACCGTGCCCAACGCCATAGCGAGCGAGACCTGGTTCACAGTGGATATGAGGTCTCAATCCGCGGACGAACTCGCGAAACTGAGAGATCAGGTTCTCGCCACCATAAAGGAGCAGGCGAAGGCCACCGGCGCCGATGTGTCCATTGAGGCACTCACCCTCATCCCCGCGGGCGTGCTCCCTGATGCGAAGAACCACAAGCTCACTCAGACCGCCGCGGAGGCGCTCAAGGCTGTGGGTATTGGGGAGCCGAGGTTCAGCGACGCCGGGGCGTGCGACTCCAACGCGTCCATAGCGAAGGGCATATACTCGGTGGCCATCGGCGTCACGCGGAGCCAGAACGGCCACTCGGTCGATGAAAGCGTGGAAATCGAGCCGATCTACGCTGGGATAAAGCAGCTCATTTACATCGCATCGACCATGGATTGAACCCTGTCGAAGACTGAGCCGTGTCTCGGAATGCCTCGGGGCGGGTCGACTCGCGACTAGGCGACTCGCCCCGCCGTGGGGCAGGCCGGCTGGATGCCAGCACACCGCCGCCCAGGACAGCGCAGCGCACACCCGCCGCCCGGCACCTGTCGCGTCATGTTGCGCAAGCATGCGTTGACCGCGGCTTCGCGCTGTACATGGCGTCGTCCGCACCCTTGAACAGCTGCGTCATGCTCATGTCCATGGTCTCCCTGGTCGCCACACCAAGAGAGAAGCTGCTCAAGAGGTCGCTTGCCGCCGCGGCATGCTGCCTGATCCGCTCGCGAATGGCTTTCGCTGCATTGGCGTTCGTGTTCGGGAGGAGCACGGCGAACTCGTCGCCGCCGATCCTCGCCACGATGTCAGAGGCGCGCACCGCCCCTTTCACGATCTCGGCGGCGCGTTTGAGGACAGTATCGCCGGCCGCGTGTCCGTGCGCGTCGTTCACTCCCTTGAGGTCGTCCACGTCGCAGATTATCATGGAAACCGGCAGGTACCGCTCGGCATCGAGCCGCCTCATCTCGCGCTCGAAGTGGGCCCGGTTGTATACGCCCGTGAGCCCGTCGTGCATACTCAGGTACTTGAGCTGTTCTTCTTCTTTCTTGCGGTCGGTGATGTCCCAGAAGACCCCGATGGTGCCCTTCACGGCCCCATCCGACGCCACAAACGGCGTCGCTGAAACCAGGACGTCCAGGACCTCGCCGTCCTTTCTGAACATCTTCGATTCATACCTGTCCGAGCGGCCTTTCTTGCGCCATTTCGTCTTTTCCCTGTACACCCGGAATTGCTCCGGGGAGGTCAGCTCGGATAGGTTCCTCCCGACGAGCTCCTCGCCGGTGTAGCCCAGCATCTGGGCGAAGGCGTTGTTGGCGAAGACGATGTTCTCTTTGAGGTCTACCAGGACCATCCCTTCCTGCATAAGGTTCACGAGGGCCTCGTACGCCTGCTGCTCTTCGCTCCCCTCAACGCCCTGGGCCGCTCGGCTGCGGGTGGCGTCCACCAGGCTTCCAAACACGACGGCAACCACCGCGAACAACGCAGCGTCACCTGGAAACGTGCCCGGCAGCTCGTCGAACCGCGCAAGCCCGAATATACCTGCCTGTGCCGCCATGGTCGCCGCGAACGCGAGGCCGCTCCGCACGCCGCCATGGATACACCCCGCCAACACCGCAAGTACCCCGGAGGCCAGCGCGACCTCACGTGGGACGAAACATGCGGCCGCCAGCATCACCGCCAGCACGAGCACCGCCTGGCGGCGCCCGCGAAGCAGCCCCTCCACCCTGCGCCACATACTCGCGGAAACCTCACCAGAAGGGTCAGCCCTTGACCCACATGCCAAACCTCGGGCAGCGCCCACTTCTACTCTCCACCCCCTGCTCTCCCGAGGACGCGCCTGTCTCTGTGTCAGCCCTGCCGGACGCGCTCGCCGTACCTCCTCCGTCCTCCGTCCAATGCCCCTTCGTCCGCCAGGGCCCGAAACCGGCCCGCTTGCCCGCTTGCCCTGGAACCCCGCCCGTGTACACGCCAAGTACGCACCAACCGCCCCCGGGGCTTCCGAGCCGGGCAACGGGAGCCACTCCCGCCCGCAGCTCCCAGACCGCCCGCTCGCTCATTCCCCACGGTCGTCTCGTCCGGTGCCAGGCGTCAAAAGCCGCCTGGCACCCCTGATCACACGTGCGTTGACGCAGGTTATTTCCACACTATGGGCGCAGTTCCAGGATGATTCTATTGGCTACATGATATCACAACTCTGTAACTTTTCACAGATCTGTCATGAAAAAGCGAGAAAGGCTTTCGACACAATCCGCGTTCAGCGTTGGAGCAATCGCGGGAACCCCCGCACGACCCGCGTAACCAACAAGCGCTCCTAGAACATCCTCCTCCTGGCGAGCAGGACCACAGCCGAGAGGCTCGCGGCAACGGAGACAGCCATCGTCCCGAGAAACGCATACGGAGACCTCTGGAACGGAAGCGACACGTTCATCCCGTAAAAGCTCGCCACGATAGTCGGAATGGAGAGGACTATCGTCACGGATGTCAGGAACTTCATCACGATGTTGAGGTTGTTCGAAATCATCGAGGCGAACGCGTCCATCATGCCCGTCAGGATGCTTGTGTATATGTCCCCCATCTCAATCGCCTGCTTGTTCTCGGTTATCACGTCCTCCAGCAGGTCCTCGTCCTCCGGATAAGCCCTGAGCACCCGGGTCGGCACGTGGGGAGCGGGGTCCGTCTTCACGAGGTACAGCCTGAGAAGCTTCTCCATGACAATCTGGTTCGACTTGAGTGACGTAGTGAAGTACACGAGGCTCTTTTCCAGGTTGAGGAGCTTTATCAGCTCTTCGTTCTTCATCGAGCGGTGAAGCCGCTCTTCGATCTCGGCGGTCTGCTTGTCGATCTGCCGGAGGTACTTTAGGTAAAGCCCCGCTGTCTTGAAGAGGACCTGGAGAAGGAACCGGGTCTTCTTGAAGGTGTAGAGCGTCCTGGCCTTCCCGCTCGCTAGTTCGGCAAGGATGGGATTCTCTTGGAGGCACACGGTGACGACGTTGTCCTCAGTAATGATGATGCCCACCGGGATGGTATCGTACAGAACAGGGTCGCCGTTGCCGTGCACTATGGGGACGTTTATCAGCACCATGACCTGCCCCTCGTCCGACTCTATGCGCGGCCTCTCCTCCTCATCGAGCGGCGCCCTGAGGAAATCGAGAACGATGTTCACCTCTTTGTGAACTCGAAGGATCTCCTCCTCTGTCGGGTTGAGCAGGTTAACCCAGGTACCTTTCTCACCGATGGTGTCGGTCTTCACGAGGTCGTCTCCGACCGTCTTGTGGGCTGCTATCACAAGAATCCCTCCCTGCTGAGCACGGTGCGGCTCGCGGCTTCGGGCACGGAGGCGACGCGTGCGGCCGAACGCCTGCCGCCCACCTCGTCCACAGCCTGCCGCGCGTCTCATCGTTGCCCCTAGTGTTGCCCTTGATCGTGTCCGTAGAGCTCCTGAAGGTGTACACACAAAGAGAACGACCGGATTCATCGCGCCGGGCCGTGGCCCCTCCAGCACCCCGCTGCGGACAAGGCCGCAAAGACCCGGCACAGGCTCCCGGCGTTCCCATGAAAGAGCCCTCTAATGCGAACACGCCCTAGGACACACGAACCTGCACGTCGGCAGTCCGAAGGGCCGTTCCGTTGCTCTCGCAGGGCAAGGGCAAACGCTACACGCCGAAAACCGCCGCGGTCCGCCGACTCGGGCACCGGAGGCCGCATAGCCCGGTACTACCTGGGTCGCCGTCCACGGTCGTCTCCCCCCTTTCACCAATACTATACGCTCCCCGAAGTGGGCAGTCAATGAGAATCAGGCAGTGGCTGGGCGGTTGGTGCCCGATGCGGGACGGGCGTGGCGCGCGGACGTTCCTGCTCTTTCGCGAAACTAGATTCCCTGGTCGCAGGGGGTGGCGCAAGAGAGGGGGGACGGACATCGCACGGCGGCTGCACCTCGTGTCCAGCCTGGACCTGGCGTTTCCCGGGCCTGGCGACGGCGTCTCCGGCGATGACAACCGTTGCTGGAACCCTGGGCACGCGCGCGATCCTTCGGAACGAGACGGGCGAGACGACGACACGACTGTGCAGGTGTCGGAGCCGTACGCAGACACCTCAAGGCAGAACGGGAGGGGGCACGGTTCGCTGAGCGGAAGCGTAGCAGTAGAGACAGCCGTGGCGGCATGTGCCGTACACGCCGATGTCCCTGCTCACGACGCACCCGCATGCCGCGCGCTGGCCAGGGTCTTTCCTGCCCGGGACGCGGATACCGAAAACGCGCGCGATGTACTCGTCATCTATGCATTTGCCGTGCCTGATTCCGAGGGTTTCTAGGTTCCCTGCCTCGGCGCACGTCACGATCTCCATGCCCGAGTCGGAGGCAAGGCGCGCCATGGTCGCGAGGAGGCCCGCCGTGGCCGGGTCATCGGCGGTGCATCGCTGCGCTACCTGTATCCCTTGGTCAGCCAGGCGCTCGAGGCGGGCGCGCGAGGCTGGATAGTCGTCGACCAGGCTCACGACGACGCGCCTCGTCCTACCCTCGAGGGCTGTCGCGATCTCCCGGAACCGGCGCTCATGGTATGAAACATCGGTCACGCTAGTGAGCACTATCGGGTCGTAACGCCATATCACTCTGTCGGGGGAGACCGCCTCCGAGAGGCGCCTGAACGTGGCGAGGGTCTTCTCGAGGGGCGGCACGCCCGGTTCAAGGAATGACGGGTATCCGTTCAAAGTGAAGTGGAAGTAGTACCTGAACCCCATGCGGTCGAGCTCGTGCAAGTGCGCGAGCATGGGTTCCGGGTCCTTGCTCCAGAAGACGATGACATCGACGTCCTCGGGCCGCAGGGACACCTCGAAGACCTGTTTCGGGTTGAAGGGGTTGGGACACCTGCAGGACCCTGAGCGGACACGGTCCATGAACCACTCGGCGAAGAACTTCGGTATGTCTGTCCTGCGGCTCGCGCTGATTATCACATCGCCCACCCCGTCTTGCGGGCTGTCCGCCCCCCGCCCCGCACTCTTCCCAGTAGCATTTTACCCCCAAAGCGGTGCCAAGCAAAGCCGTCGCACCAAGGGAGGCGCAACATGGCATACTGCTGCAGCATCAGTCCGTCGGGGAGGGTCGCGGCCCGGGACCGCCTCACTGGAACGTCGCAAGTCGGCTGGTGGCAGCGCTTGACACCGTTCACGCGGTTACAGGCAACGCCCCCGAGAGGTGCGCTTGGACTCCCGCTTGCGGAGGCCATGGTTCCGCCGGGAATTCGTGGGCAAGCTTCTGTGTGGCGGTATGCGCAACGCTGCGCAACGTCGCTCTCCGGAGTCATCCTGGCGTAGCAGGGTCGCCTGCGCACTCTTATATGGCTTTTACGCTGGCATGTCACGCCCGCGAGACGGATGAGAAGGAAATTTCGTTCTATGGAAGGAATCCCTCTGGCTATGTAGTAATGGATTATTGGAGAGCAACGGTTGCACGCAATTGCGCAACACGTTGACAAGTTCACAGGACGGGACATGGGCAATTGGCCATCGATGAAAGGACCGCGGTGACTCAAGGACAGAGATTCTCAGCAGGGGGACGATGACCCAGTGGACACAACCATACGTGAAATAGCAAGGCAAGCAGGAGTTTCACCCTCCACCGTGTCGCGGGCGCTACGCCGCAAAGGAAGGATCAGCGAGAGTACCCGTTCCCGTATCTTGAACGTCGCCCGGTCCCTGGGCTATCGCGCCCTCGCAGGGGCCGCGGGTGCCTCCATCGCTTCCGCGCGGCAGATCGCGTCGGCGAGCACCGACGGTAGCACCGGCAGTCTCGTGCGCGGCTGCGGCAGCACCGGCAGCACGAGCGGGAACACGGGCGCAAGCGGCCCTGAGAGCGTCGGCATAGTGTTCAACAGGCGGCTCTCTTCTCTCGTGACTGATCCGTTCTACGGGGCGGTGGTGGCGGGCATCGAAGAAACCCTACAAGAGCTGGGTTACCGGGTCTTCCTAAGGAGCATAGACGGCGCCGGTGACAACGCGGATCTCTTCGCCGGTCAGGCAGGCGGGAGCGGCTTCGCAGGGCTCCTCCTCATCGGGTGCGACGTTCACCCGCAGGTAGCGAAGACCGCTCACGAGAAAGGAATCCCGGTGGTTCTCGTGGACAACGAGCTTCCTGGCGAGCCGGTGGACTGCGTGGTTTCGGACAACGAAGTCGCGACCCGGTGTGCAATAGAGTACCTCTACCGGTTCGGGCACCGCAGGGTCGGGTTCGTGGGGGGGCCCCAGTCGCACATCTCCCTCGCCGAGCGCTATGCCGGCTATGCGAAGGCTCTCGACCAACTCCGGATGTCTTCCCATCGCAAATGGATCGTGTTTTCGGAGTCAGTCGATAAGCACGGCCCCCAGATCGGTTACGAGGGAACGCTCAGGATAATGGATCTTCCTCAGCCACCCACCGCCATATTCGCAGACAACGACATGACGGCGCTCGGGGTGCTCAAAGCGCTCCACGAGCGCGGCATCGGAGTGCCAGACGAAGTGTCCGTAATCGGATTCGACGATATACAGGTGGCCAGCCACACCCATCCCCCGCTCACGACGATGCACATCCCCAAGCAGCAGCTTGGCTCCGTCGCTGCCCGCAGGCTAGTGGACATCATCAAAGGAGTGAATCCCGCGCCGCTCAAGATCATAGTCCGGGCGACGCTCGTGGTGCGCGGCACCGTGGCCCCACCTCCATCCCCGGACGGCGCGGCGGTGGAGGCGGGGGTAGAGACGCCCTCGGCCGCGGAGCCGGCCGCCGCCCCAGGGGTACAAGGGTAGGAGCGGCGCAGCGAACGGGAACGCAGACGGCGCCGGGCGCAAAGCCAAGGTAAGGTAAGGAAATGAAACGGAGGTACGACCACGTGGAGAACCGCCATTTCCCTGAGTTGTCGGAGCACGACACGGGCGTGTACGACACGCCATCGGGTCCAGTCATCACAGCGTCCGGTCAACAGATGGTGTTCCAACGCGGAGACGACGGAAAACTCCGCTTCACGACCAGGGTCCACGACGGCTCGGAGTGGCGTGTGGTCGCCGGCCTTCCCAACGTCCTCGTGGGTGGAGCCAGCTTCGACCTCGCGCCTTCCTCGTATCGCGTCGTGCCCGCGTGCCCGGCGCGCGGCGGCGCCCGCCAGGCTGTCGCGTTCTCCGGGTTCGGCAGAGCGCAGGCGGCAGAAGGCGCCCCCGCGCGGACCGAGCCAAGGCCGAGTCCTGAGCGGCGCGAAGCTCCCCGCGACGCCGAGGAGGTGCAGTACCCGTTCGACGCAGAGGTTTCCGTGACCCTCGGCGACCCGTGGATCCACGTGTCAGTGGTCGTCCACCTCGAAAGGCCTCTCATCCTCCGGCACTCCCCCTGCATCGAGCCGGAGATCGTCCTCTGGATGTCAGAGTACGCCACTATGAACGAGCGCCAAAACCACGAGTGGCGCAGGGTGATCATCTCGAACCCCACGAGGAACTGCACCGGCATGCGGGGCAATGACTTCCCGGCCGTGTATTGCTACGACCCAGTCCGCAGCGCTGAGGTCGTCGTATACTACGATATGACCTCAATGACGTGGTTATCCAGGGATAACCTCGCAAGGTTCGATGACTACCTCTGCTCGAGCAGGCTCGGCGGGTCGCACAAAGAGCGGTTCGGGGTGGGTCTCTTCGCCGACCACTACCACGGCCGCATCTTCCCCGCCGGCGACCACGTCTTCCGGTACTCCATCTACCAGCGCCACCGCCGTGACATTCCATCGCAGTGGGACGCCCTCGCCACACTCATCGACAGCGCCTCGCTCCTCTTGGCTCTCGATGCAGAGAACCCGCATGCGGACGGGTCCACGGGAGAAGGCGCCGGCCCTGCCGCCGAGCGCGAGGAGGCCCCAGCCCGCCGGTGCGGACGGGAACGGGACCAGGAACGAGAGCACGTCCGGGCCGGGGCGGGTTCGTGGATGGAAATGGCGGAGGCAACCCTGAACGAACTCATGAACGATCCTGCATGCCAGACCGAGGTCGAAGGCGTGTGGGGCCACCCCGCGTACGTGCGCTCGAGCTCGCGTCAGTGGACAGAGCCGAAATCGTTCGAGCTCATGACCCAGGCCGACGTGCTCTGGCCGCTCCTCCAGTACTCCCATGCGGTCGGCGCCGCCAATGACAGTGCTCGAGTGGGCGTGTCTCAGTATCGCGACCGCTTGGTCGCCACCCTTCCCCATTTCTTCAGGGAGGATATCGGCTTCATCAGCAACAACCACCCGCACGGGCGCGGCCGGGAGAAAGTGGACACGTGGTACTTCTTCGAAAACGGCCTCATCAAGTGGCCGTGGATCGTCCACCTGCTGGAGATGTCGCGGCCGGCGCAGAGCCAGCGCGAGGAGGCCGCTCAGCAGGCGCCAGGGCAGACGTTGCCATCATCGCGCCCGCCCCACCCACGGTACGCGCCGGAGGCACCACAGGCACCGCGCCATCTCGCACGTCTCGCACCCTCCGCGGCGGACACATCAAAGCTCCTGGACATGTTCCTGACAGCCCTGGATGGCGCCAGGCGCTACGCCCGCAACGTCCGCTACGTCTTCCCCCTCTTCTATGACCCCGCGACCGGGATGCCCGTGGACTCAGGAACAAACTACTCCGTGGCGGGGCTTTACGCTTATGGCGCGACACTTGGGTTCCGGGTGAGCGGGCGCGAGGAGTTCTTGGGCGAGGCGAAGGAAGCCCTCCTCACGATGGCTCGGCTGCCCCTGGACCTCCTCTATCACGAGCCCCAGCAGTTCGCCTTCGGGGCGCTGGCAGCCATGGAACTCTCGTCGCTCCTCAAGGACCCGGTCTTCGGTCGCATTTCGCGGGACCTCGTCCGTGCTCAATTGCGGATGCTCTACTGGTATGACGACCTCGCGCGCAGCCACGGCGCGTACCACACTCGCGGCCTGTTCCAGGCGTGCGCGTCCATCCTATACCCTGCGTTCAAGGAGAACGTCGAGTCGGTCCTGCCGTGGTTGCCGCTGCTCAAAGAAGGTGGGTTCAACCCCGCCCTCGTCAGAGTCCTCGATCTTCAGCGGCGCAACAACTTCTACTACTTCGATCCGTTCCTGCCGGAGTCGGAGCGAACAGGGGCAAGCTGTCCTCACATCCCTTACGAGAACATCGGCACGCTCGAACTGCCCGACTCCACAGGCTATGTAGGCAAGGAAATCTACGGGGCCGGCGAAGTCCTGTGGCTGTGCCTCATGTTCGAGGCGTTCGCCAAGGCGTCGGACCCATCGATAACCGTGGTCTTCCTGGACCTTCTCGACTGGGATCAACCCTTCGCCGACGCCAGAGCCCCAAGAACCGTCCTGGTTTACAATCCTACGGCCGCGACGTTTGAAGGCACGGTGGACCTCACGTTCCCTGTCGGCGGGCAGCCGTGCCCGGTCGAGGTGTTCCAGCTCTCACTCTCGCCGCGCGCCGCGGAGCGGGAACCTGTTGCACAGTGGAGACCGACGGCGCACTGGGAACCGGCCGGGAAGGCCGTCGCGGATCGCGGTCGCATCGAGATAGCGCTCGCCCCAGGCGCGTGCTGCAAGCTGGTCGTGCGTCCGGGGTGTCCAGAGGCGCATGCGACACATACGCGCTCAGGGAGGTGATGGCACGAACGCAACGTGACGCGTCGCCATGTGGTGGTTCTATCGTGTCCGGCGAGGAGACTTGCGACAGGCGACTTCGTGTTACGGAGAAAGGACGTTTCAAAACACCTGAGGAGGGAGCAAGAAATGTCAGGTCGCGGACGTGCGTTGGTTCTGATGTTCGGACTGCTCTTGCTGGTGTCGCTCGTGGTTGCCGGAGGGGCGCAAGAAGGTCTTGCGGCATCCAAGGTCAGGATACGGCTTGCCACGTGGGCAGGCGTGGAAGAGGCGAAGGAGCTCCAAGCCATCCTGGACCAGCTCAACGCCAAATCCACCACCTATGAAATCGTGCAGGAGTCGAGCCCCGCGGAGTATATGACCAAGCTCACGACGACCCTCGCCGCCGAGACGGGTGCAGACCTTTTCTGGATCGGCCAGGAATACGTGCCGGGCCTCGCCCATAAAGGCACGCTGATGGACATCACGGCGCGGTTGAAAGCTTCCAGGCGTCCAGCTGCCAATGTGGACGACTACTTCCCGTCGTCCCTCGAACGCATGATGTACGAGGGCAAGATCTACGGACTCCCGTGGATCAACCAGCCGGTGATGCTCTTCGTGAACCTGGATCTCTTCGACAAAGCCAAGCTTGCTTACCCCAACGAGACCTGGGACTGGGACAAGTTCCTCGCGACTGCGAAAGCGCTGACGGTGGACAAGAACGGCAGGCACCCCGATGACAAGGGCTTCGACCCTGACAACGTCCAGCAGTGGGGCTTCACGCTCAATGGCTGGCCGCCGCTGCAGATGTTCATTTGGCAGGCCGGCGGAGACGTGATAAGCCCTGACTTCAAATCCTGCCCGGTCGACTCGCCCGAAGCCATCAAAGGGGCGCAGTTCTACGTCGATCTCATGAACAAGTACCATGTGGCGCCGCCTCTCTCGGTCATCAGGGACCGCGGCTTCGACACCATGTACCGTAACCAGCAGGTAGCCATGTTCATGGGCGGTGCTGCAGACGATCTGGACTACAAGCCCTCGTTCAGGTCGCAGGCGTTCATGATCCCCAAGGGGCCTTCGGGCAAACGCGCGAGCTTCGTGTGGATAGGCGGGATGGCCATCAACGCGAAGACGAAGCACCCTGACGTGGCGTTCGAGGCGTTCCTGGACCTATCCGACGCGATACACCATTGGAAGGTCGTCCCGCCGCGCAGGTCGCTGGCCACTAAGGACATGCTGCTCAGGCTGAAGCCGGAGAAGCAGCATTCCATCGACGCCATCGTGGCCTCCATGGAAGACACTCGCAGCTTCCGGATTTTCCCGAACTACGCCGAGTGGGACAGCGTCTTCTGGAACCAGTTCGCGGACCCGCTCCTGAACGGTCGAGGCACCGCGGAGCAGCTTGCGAAGCGCGTTCGGCCGCTGCTCGAGAAGACGTTGGGCAAGTAGCCAGGGCCGGGGGGCCTAGCTCGGGCAGGGCCCGGTTCGGGACGGCACAGCGCGCCAGGTCGGGGCATCTGGTGAAAGCCCGCCCGGCCGGGAGAGGGCAGAAAGGCCGCCGCACGACGCGAGGCTGGACCCCGCACGACGGCTGGGGGATGCGGCGGGACAGCGGCGGAAGCCTGAGCCCGACCTGATTCTGAGCCTGAGGCCGGCGCGCCAGCCCCAGCGCTGGCCTCCTTGCCCCACCGCCCAATCGCCCACCGTCCCAGTGCCCAAGGGCTCTGGGAAGCCATGGCTCTAGGATCCGCGGGCCCGGTAAGTGAGGGTGCGAAGGCGCTCTCGAGACCGGCGCACCCTCGACTTACCGCACGGCCGCACAGCGGTGCAGCGGGATAGGCTGGAGAGAGGAGGTGCGAAATGGAAAGCAGCGCTTACGCAGGCACGCTCGCGCGGTACTTGTTGACTTTCGCCGCGATGTCCTCGTTGTGTCTTGGAGTGTACGGCCTGCTCAGGCTCGTCCGCGTCCGCGAGGAGACCGCCGCGGGCTACGCGCTCATAACCCCGTGGCTCGCCGGGTTCCTCGTGTTCACCGCAGGTCCCATCCTTGCGTCGCTGGGCCTGAGCTTCACCTCGTATGACCTCTTTACCCCGCCGAAGTGGGTAGGTCTTGAAAACTACAGGTGGCTCTTCTCTGACATACTTGATTTCTGGCCTTCAGTGAAGCTCACGCTCGCGTACGCGTTCCTCAGCGTTCCACTGGGAGTGGCAGGCTCCCTGATCGTGGCGCTGCTCCTTTCCATGGATATCAGGGGTATGAGCGCTTTCCGGACCATCTACTACCTGCCGGCGGTCCTTCCGGAGGTCTCGGTCGCCTTGCTCTGGCGCTGGATCTTCAACAGTGAAGCTGGCATCCTCAACGTGGTGTTGCGTCCGCTTTTCCGCCTTGCGGGGCTGCGAAACCCGGACTGGTTCGGCGACCCCAGATTCGTCCTCCCGGCATTCGTCATCATGAGCGTCTGGGGCATATTCGGGATAAACATGGTGATCTTCCTCGCCGCGATCAAGAACGTTCCGAGGGTGTTCTATGAGGCGGCAGAGATCGATGGGGCAGGCCCGCTCGCGAAGTTCTGGAGCGTGACCTTCCCGCAGATCTCGCCGGTTGTCCTGCTCCAGGTAATCATGGGGATCATCGGCGCGTTGCAGATCTTCACTGTCGCCATGTTCGCACGGCCAACGTCTGCCGCCGGGCGGTTCATGAACCAGCTCGTGTACGAACGTGGGTTCCTTCAGCTCAAAATGGGCGAGGCCTCGGCCATCGCCTGGGTGCTCTTCGTCATCATCCTCGCCCTCACCCTCCTTGTCTTTCGCTCGTCGACAGCATGGGTCTACTACGAAGCGGAGGTGCGGAAATGAGTGCGCGGGCCGAAGCCGCCCTCGAGCTTGCGGCAGGGGCGAGGCGCGGGCGGCGCGTCAGGAGGGCCGCAGCCAGGGCGATCTCGTATGCAGTGGTGATCGCTGGCGCGCTCGTGCTTCTGGTGCCTTTCTTCTGGATGGTCTCGAGTTCTCTCAAAGAACTCAAGGACGTGTTCGCCTACCCGCCTGTATGGCTGCCCATCCCCCCGCAATGGCACAACTACCTGGATGCCTGGAGAGCGGTGCCCTTCGGGCGGTACCTCGCGAACACCGTGTTCGTAACGGTCCTCGGGATGTTTGCCGAGATCACGAGCTGCACACTTGTGGCGTACGGGTTTGCGCGCTACTCGTTCCCTGGGAGAAACGCGCTTTTCCTCATACTGCTTTCTACCATGATGCTGCCCTATCACGTGACGCTGATCCCGACATATATGATCTGGCGGAACCTGAAGCTCCTCGACACGTTTGACCCGCTGGTGCTCCCCGCCTGGACGGCGTGGGGGCCGTTCTACGTGTTCCTGCTGCGCCAGTTCTTCCTGGGAGTGCCCCGGGATCTCGAGGAGGCTGCGAGGATCGACGGCGCGAACGTGCTCCAGACCTTCGCCCACGTGATGCTGCCTCAGATCAAGCCAGCTCTCCTCGCCGTGGCGGTGTTCGCCTTCCGAGGATACTGGAACAACTTCCTCGGGCCGCTCATCTACTTGAACAATATGAACAAGTACACGCTCACGCTCGGAATGTACCTGTTCATGGGCGGCGTGAACGAAGCGCCCCAGTGGCATTGGCTCATGGCCATGTCCACGGTGCTCGCCGTGCCGATGCTCGTAACGTTCTTCCTGGCGCAGCGCTACTTCATCGAAGGGATATCGCTGACCGGTCTGAAGGGATGAGCATGGGCGCTGACCGGTTCTGAAAGGATGGGCAAGGAACGGGTGACGCCAGAGCTAGTGACGTACGTCAGCGGATGGCTCTGGAGCGCGACACGCGGAACGGTTGGGGAAGAACCCGTGATGTGCGTCATCCCTTGACTCAGGCGGCGGCACCAGGGAGTGCTCCGTACGTGACAGAGCGGCATTGATTAGGAATGCAAGAATGCTCCCGGTTGCCGGGTGGGTTGCTGATGACCCGCTGACGCCCCTAAGATGGTCGCGAAGTGCCGCGACGGCCTGAGCGCGCCGGCACCGGCACGTACGCAGATGCAATGCAGATGCACCAGCACGCGGTAGATGCGGAGGTATGAGGATGGACGAGTTCGTATGTGGGGTGAACTACTGGCCGAGGCAAAGCGGCGTGCACATGTGGAAGGAGTGGGACCCGGAATCTATCGACGCTGAATTCGGGCAGATGGCGGCGCTGTCGCTCAGCGCGTGCAGGGTCTTCCTGCTGTGGGAGGACTTCCAGCCTCGCCCGGAGACGATATCTGAGGAGGCCATGGGCAGATTCGACGCGCTCTTACGAATCGCCCGCCGTCACGGAATCCGGCTCATTCCCACGTTTTTCACAGGCCACATGAGCGGCGAGAACTGGGACGTGCCCTGGCGGCGCGACCGTGATCCGTACTGCGACCCCGGAATGCTTCGGGCCCAGGTAAGGCTCGTAGGAGAGTTCGCCAGGCGCTACAGGGACGAAGACGCCATCCTCTTTTGGGACCTCGCCAACGAGCCCGACGTCTTTGTCAAGCCTCCATCGGTGGACGCGGCGTGGCTATGGATGCACGCCCTCTATCGGGAGATCAAGGCCCATGACCCCGTCCACCCGGTGACGCTGGGCATCCATGCGTGGTCCCTCTTCACCTCCGGGCCGTTTCGGGTGGGTGATGTGGCCGAGGTGTGCGACTTCCTCTGCATGCACCCATATCCTTCATACACCCACCTCTGTCCTGAGCCTCTCGACAGCCTGCGGAGCAGCTATTTCGTACCATTCGCCTGCAAGCTCACGGAGGGCCTCGGGAGAAAGCGAGTCCTGCTGGAGGAGTTCGGGTCCACGACACAGATGGCCTCCGAAGACGTCGAGGCCAGGTTCTTCTCGGCCGCCCTTTACGGCGCCCTCGCAAACGGCGTGGTGGGCGCCCTCGCCTGGTGCTTCGGCGATTTCAAACAGCAGGACCGCCTCCCTTACGACTCCACGCCCTACGAGGTGGGATTCGGTGTGACCGCTGCGGACGGGCGGGTGAAGCCGAAAGGCGAGGCGCTTGCGTCGTTCGCCCGTGTTGTGCAGGCTGCGCGCATCGCGGGGCTGTCCCCGGCGCCGGCCCGAGCGGCCGTACTCATCCCAAGGCGATACTACGACAACCCAGACCCCGAGAACGGCCCTGAGAGGAACGCGTCCGTACTGTTCGCGTCTTTCGTCCTTGCGAAGCGCGCGGGGATCGACGTAGACTTTGTCACCGCAGACGAGCTAGAGGATGCGGCCCGGCGGTACCAGGCGATATTCGTGCCGTGTGCCACGCGCAGAGGCACGCTGAACGTGACAGATTTCGCAGCGTTGAAGGCGTTCGTAGGGGCTGGCGGGACGTTGTACTGCTCGTACGACGGCCTCGCCGTGGACGGATTGGAGGAGTTGTTCGGGGTCGACATCGCCTGCTCGAGTATACCTCGGGGCGACACCTGGTCCGTGGAAGTCCCGGGCTGCGGGCGCGCGCTCTCAGGTCCCCTGCCCAAGCCAATCCCGGCTCTCCTCGCCAGGAAACACCTGGGCGTGTCCGCACGCTCCGGGAAAGGTTTGATCTCCAGTCTGGCCGTGAACGAATATGGACGAGGCCACGCCGTGCTCGTAACCCTGCCGTTTGAGCTCTATCTCGCCACAACCCCGTACGTATTCGAGCATGGATGCCAACCTTGCCACGCGGTCTACTCTTTCGTGGGAAGGCTCGCAGGCATAAGGAGCGCACAGATGGAGGCCAACCCAGCCGTCGAGACTAGGGAGTTCTCATCGCCCGGAAGGAGGGTGATCGTGGTCGTGAACCACGAACCACGAGGACAGACGGTTTCCATCGCCGTCCCCGAAGGCGCCAGGCAACAACCCGCCTGGTCCTGGCGCCAAAACGCGCCCGTCCAGTCGGATGAGGGCGTGCTCCGGCTCACGCTCGGCCCATCCGAGGGGGACATCGTGGAGATGCCCTGACGGGCATCGCGCCTCGTCCCCTCTCAGCGCCAGATCGCCCGCGGGCCGATGTCGCGTATCGTTGGGCTGCCCGTGAGGATCATGGCGACGCGGAGCTCGTCGCGGATGGCCGCTAGCATGCGAGCCACGCCCGCCCGGCCGGCCCCGAACGCACCGACCGCGAGCGGCCGCCCCACGAGGACCGCGTCGGCGCCAAGGGCCAGATACTTGAGGACGTCCACGCCTGTGCGCACAGCGCCGTCTGCCAAGATGATGATCCTGCCCTTGACAGCCCGCGCGATTCCGGGAAGCACCTCAGCCACTCCGGGCGTGTGGTCAAGGGCGCGCCCGCCGTGGTTCGACACGACGATAGCGGCTGCTTTGCATTCCGCCGCGAGCTCGGCTTCGTCCGGCGTCATGATCCCTTTCAGAATCAGCGGTAGCGAAGTGGATTCCACCAGCTCACGGATGTCCTCCGGGGACTTGGGACCCACGGGAGCGCCGAGAAGTCGCATGTTCACCAGGCCGGCCGCGTCCACGTCTATCCCGACCGCCGGCGCCCCCGCGGCCTCAGCGGCTTTGAACTTGCGGATGATATCGGCGTTCGGGCCCGGTTTGATTACTGGAATCCCGCGCCCGCCCGCCTCACGAACGGCCCCGATCCCAGACGCGAACACCTCGGGGTGGCCGCCGTCTCCGGTCATGGAAATGACGCCCGCGTCGAGACAGCCGAACACCATCGCGCGGGCAAGATCGGCCTCGCTCATGAGCTCCCGGAAATTGACCTTGACGCCAGCCACAGCCGCCCCGAGGACGGGCATCTCGAGGGGAAGCCCGAATAGCGTGGTCCCGAGCTCCGGCTCGCCAGCGTCGTGCAGCACCCGCATGTTCAGCTTGATCTCGGCGAGGGCGTCCGCGTTGCGAATGAAGCCGGCGCCCGTCCCGATCCCGCCCATGCCCGGAACCTCACCCGCGCACACCCTCCCGTCGCACACCCGGCACACCCGGCAGATCCCGCCCATTCTCTCCTTCGCCCGCCTCCGCACCTCAGTAAGATCGGGAACTCGGTCGGTCTGGTTCATGTCGCGCCCCCCTTGTCTCTGTCGCATGTCTTCGCCGCCCGCGTATGGCGCTCATTCCACACCATGCCGCGCATTCCTGCCAGGCAGCTCCGGGCAGGGCCGGCCGCGGGCCGGTCATTCGCGGCGCCATCCCCGCCCGTGGCGGCCCCAGGGCATGTTGCCGAATCCGTGGCCGTCTTGGTCGGTTCGGTGCACCTCGGCGGCACCACACTCAGGGCAAGTCATATCCGCGCCTCGCTGCCCCGTCCCGAACGGCGCTTCAAACTCGTGTCCGCACGCCCGGCACTGGAACTTGCGCCTTGCAAGGCGGTAGTTGCCGCCTTCCACGCGGATGGCCGCTCCCCCGACGAGTGCCCTCGCGATCTTTTGTCTCGCGGACACGAGCACCCTCTGGAACGTGGGCCGCGAGACCTGCATCCTCTCCGCGCACTCCTCCTGCTCCAAGCCCTCCAGGTCCTTCAGGCGAACGGCTTCCAATTCCTCCACGGAGAGCACTTCCTCTTGCAGCCCGCGCATGGGTACGCCCACGGGCTTGAACACGGTTACCTGCGGCAAGAACTCCACTCTCCTGCACTTGGGTGGCCGCGGCATCCCATCAACCCCAATCCGTCATCGATGTGGCGCGTTTCAAACCCGTCGGCCAGGAACCGGCGGGGAAGCAAGACAACCCATGACTATTATACACTGTCGGCCGTTTCGGCCGTATCACCAGTGGGAACCTGGGCGCAACTCGCCCGACTCGACGTAACTCGCCCGACTCAACAAGATCCAGGCCGCGAACGCCGCGGGAAGCACCCAGCACAGGAACGCATACGGAATGTAGGCTGCGGGCGACACGCCCAGGATGGCGGCGGGCCCGAGCGCAGCAACGCTCCACGGCACAAGAGGCGCGACTATGACGCCGGAGTCGGAGACCGCATGGGCAAGGGCGAGCCCTGGCAGCCCCTTTTCGCGGTACACGCGCTCGAGAAGGGTGCATGGAAGGACCACCGAGAGCGCCTGGTTCGCGGCGACCATCCCCGTGGCGATGCTGAAACCCATGGTGGCGAAGAGGATCCTGCGCGGGCTTGCGAGGCGAGAGAGCCATTTCCCGAGGGCGGCATCGAAGATCTCGGTGCCCGACAGTATTCCCGACAGAGCGGTCGACGAAACGAGCACGAGCAAGACGCCGACCATTGATGC
>JBLNDA010000055.1:0-4305 GCA_050261175.1 Clostridia bacterium | reverse complement strand
AGGGCGAGGGTTGCTCCGGCGGACTATGGCTGGAAGTGCCTGGGTTTGACGTCCGGGCGGTGGACACGACGGGCGCGGGTGACGCATTCGTGGCCGGCCTTCTTGTGGGCCTCATCGAGGAAGCCTCTGGGGCCGCTTCTACTGCCGGCACTGGCGCCGCGGCTGCTGGCACTGCTCCAAGAGCCGGTATTGCTGGAGTTTTCGGCGCCGCCGCAGGCACCGGCACTGGTGCCGCGGACAGCAATGCCGCCGAGGCCACAGGTGCCGGCGCCTGCACAGGGGCCGGCTCCCGCCCCGGCGCCAACGGCGGCCGACCAGTCTCATCCGCTGTCTCCAATAGTCGCGGTCGTATCAGCATCGACGCTTCGAACAGGGACAAGGCTCCGGTGACAGCCACCACAAGGGCTACGCTCCGCGTGCTCGGCGAAGCGGAGTGGAGGCGGGTGCTCATACTCGCGAATGCCGTAGGTGCGCTGTGCACGACGAAGCTGGGCGCTATCCCAGCCTTACCTACGATAGAGGAGGTGCGAACCTTTCTCCATGAGCGTCTCAATGGGCGGGGTTCAAATGTGCGAGGTTCCAGCCAAGATGCCGGCTGCCGTGTTCCGGGGGCCGGGGCGAATCGACGTTGAGGAGCGGGATGTTCCTTCCCCAGGGCCTGGTGAGGTCCTCGTCCGGGTTGAGGCATGCGGCGTGTGCGGCACCGATTTCCACATATTCAAGGGTGAAGCCCCGGCCCGCCCACCCGTGGTCCTTGGACACGAGTACTGCGGCGAGGTCGTGGCGCTGGGCGAGGGCTTTGAAGGGCTGAAGCCCGGCGACCGTGTTGCTGTAGACCCGAATATCGCTTGCGGGCGGTGCTACCACTGCAGGCTGGGCAAGGTTCACCTCTGCGAGGCCATGGAGGCGCTCGGCGTCACCATGGACGGGGGATTCGCCGAATACTCCGTCGCGCCTGCTACGCAGTGCCACGTCCTTCCCTCCGGCATGTCGGCCGTCCAGGGCGCGTTTGTCGAGCCTGTGGCGTGTTGTGTCCACGGGATCGACTTGGCCGGGATAAAGCCCGGCCACACCGTGGCTGTGCTCGGCGGCGGCACAATCGGTCTCATCCTGCTGCAGCTTGCGCAGAGGAGCGGAGCTACGACGCTCATCGTAAGCGAGCCGATGCCGAAGAAGAGGCAGCTTGCGCTGGAACTCGGTGCGACCCTTGCCGTGGACCCTCTGTCATCGGACTTGGAGGAGCAGGTGCGTGCGGTGGCGCCTGCGGGAGCGGACGTCGTCATCGAGGCGGTCGGGCGGCCGGAGACCGTTGAGGCGGCCGTTCGGGTCGCCGCCAGAGGCGGTTGCGTGTTGCTTTTCGGCGTCGCTCCGGAAGGCGCGGAAATGACCATGAGTCCGTTCACCATCTACAAGAAGGAACTCCGACTCCAAGGCTCTTACGTCAACCCGTTCACCTTCTCGAGGGCCGTAGCCCTCCTCGCGAGCGGTGCGGTCAAGGTGGAGCCGCTTGTGGAACGGATCGTGCCCCTGGAAGGTCTCCCCTCCGTGCTTGCCTCCGGCCCGTCTGCGGGCGGCGCGAAAACGCTTGTTGGCATGGACGCGACTCGGGGCTGACCTCGGGTTATCTCAAGTTGTCTCGCGGTTTTGCTGTTTCATCTGTTGACAGACGAAAGGCCGGCTCGTAGAATGTAAGTGAGAATGATTATCAATATTCGCGACGGCGGATCATCCACGAGACGCAGGCTGAAGACGCTGAGAACGAAGCAGGGAGTGGGGGACCAGAAATGGTAGGAGGAGATGCCCGGCTGATTTCCCTAGTGGATGTACGCGAGGGCGAGGCGGTCCAGGTCGTGGAGATCCTCGGAGGGCACGGCCTGGTTGCCCGTCTCGAGGCCTTGGGCATCAGGCCAGGGGCGGAGGTAAAGAAGATAAGTTCGGTCTTCCTACGCGGGCCGATTACAGTAGAGGTGCACGACACAAAGGTGGCGATGGGTTACGGCATGGCCAGAAAGGTGCTGGTCAAGCCCGCTGGCCATGGCGCGGCTGAGGGCGGCGGGGCGGGCCGCGAGGACGGCTCAGCTCAGGAAGGCGGATTGGCTCGTGAGGGCGGCCCAGCTCACGAGGACCGGGGCTGGCGCGGAGCGTGCGGCAAGGCGAGGGGCACGCTGCGGACAGGAGGCGATGGCGCTTGAAGATCCTGTTGATGGGCAACCCCAACGTCGGCAAGAGCGTTGTCTTCTCCCGCCTCACCGGCACTCAGGTGATCACGTCCAATTACCCTGGCACCACCGTAGAGTTCATGAAAGGCGTGACGCGGCTGAGGAGCGGCGAGAAGGCGGAAGTCATCGACGTTCCCGGCACATACAGCCTGGAGCCGACCTGCAAGGCCGAGGAAGTGGCAGTCAGCCTGCTGGACAACCTTCAGGATGGCGATGTCGTTGTGGACGTGGTGGACGCGACTCACCTCGAGCGAAACCTTCACTTGACCCTTGAGCTGCTCGAGAAGGGCGTCCCGCTGGTCGTGGCGCTCAACCTGTGGGACGAAGCCCGGCACGAGGGCATCTCCATCGACGTGGACAAGCTGGAAGACCTTCTCGGCGTGCCCGTTGTGGCGACCGTGGCTTTGACAGGAGAGGGTGTCGACGTACTGCTCGATAGGGTCAGCGCTGAAGGGGCACGCCGCTCCAAAGCGGAGGTCAGGGATAGAACCAGGACCGTGGTAGGGCTAAGGGCGGAAGCTGGGGCCGGGGCCACGGTTCGCGTAGGCGCAGGCGCTGGCGTAGGCGCTGACGCTGGCGCTGGTGCGCGCCCAGGCGCTAGCACAGGCCCTGGCACGGGCGCCGGAGCACGAGCAGGGGCAGGCGCGAGCGCTGGAGCGGTGGCGGGGACTAGAGCCGTGGCAGGCACGGGAGCTATGACCGGCGCCGCGGCCGTGACGGGCGCGTGCGCCACGACGACGGGCGGAGTCAGGGTCGGCGTCCCGCACCGCTACACGTCCGTCGCAGAGTCTCCCGCGGAATCGTCGGGACACTCGTCCCCATCGTCCCCATCGACGCCCCGGGTGCGGACGCCCGACGAGCGCTGGGCCGAGGTCGGTCGCATCACCCGCGAGGTACAATCCCTCGCTCACCGGCACCACTCTGTGCGAGACCTCCTCGAAGATGCGAGCATGAGGCCGGTCAGCGGGCTCCTGATGGCCGCGGCCGTGCTGTCCGTTTCGTTCGCGGTCATCCGCTTCATCGGAGAGGGCCTCATCGCGTACGTGTTCGACCCGACTTTCGAGAGCCTGGCAAGACCTCTCGTCATGAAGCTCGACGCAGTGCTGAGGCCGGCGGGCTTCATCCGCAACGTGCTCATCGGCCACCTGGTCGATGGACAGGTTGATTTCGTGGAGTCTCTGGGCCTTCTGACAACGGGGCTGTATGTGCCGATCGCGATGGTGCTCCCGTACGTGCTGGCGTTTTATGTTGTGTTGAGTGTCCTTGAAGACGTCGGATACCTCCCACGCCTGGCGGTGCTCTTGGATAATCTCATGCACATCTTGGGAATGCATGGGTATGCGGTCGTGCCCATGATCCTGGGCCTGGGGTGCAACGTCCCCGCTGTTCTGGCCACGCGCGTCCTCGAAAGCAGACGGGAGAAATTCATCGCCGCGACGATGCTGTCCATCGGCGTGCCGTGTATGGCCCAAAGCGCCATGATCGTGGGGCTCGTAGGGCGGCACGGCGGCCCATACCTTGCATACATCTACGGAACCCTGTTCGTGCTGTGGCTTTCGCTCGGCCTGGTGCTGAATTCGATACTGCCGGGTCAGAGCCCGCCGCTGCTCATCGAGATCCCCCCGTATCGCCTTCCGTACTTCGCGGGGCTTGTGAAGAAGATCTGGATGCGGGTACGCATATTCCTCGCTGACGCGGTGCCTTACGTACTGCTCGGCGTTGTCATCGTGAACCTGCTGCATGCGTCGGGGCTAATGGACGTCGCCAGCAGGCTGCTTGCGCCGATCCTGAGCGGGCTCCTGGGCCTTCCAGCAGATGCATCCGTGGCCTTACTCATGGGATTTCTCAGGAAGGACGTGGCCGTCGGGATGCTCGGGACGCTGGGCATGAGCGCACGCCAGCTTGCGGTGGCGAGCGTCGTGCTGACAGCCTACTTTCCGTGTGCGGCGACGTTCGTGGTGCTTCTGCGCGAACTTGGAACCGCCGACATGGTGAAGGCGGCAGTCATTATGGTGATCGCGGCGTTCGGCGCCGGTGCCGCGCTGAACCTCGTGCTGTCGGGGTCTGTCCCGGCCAGCCTTGCGCT
>JBLNDA010000054.1:0-13807 GCA_050261175.1 Clostridia bacterium | reverse complement strand
GGCGTCGAGCGCGCCCATGAGGACTATGTCACCCGCCGGAACCGCGAGTATGCTTCCGAAGAGGTAACTCATGAGATCCGCGGAGTAGCCGGGGGTCATGTCTATGAGGATTATACCGAGGGCCATACCCATCGCCCACATTATGCCGATGGCTATGTCCACGCCCTGCCGCGCCCGCCTGCTCACAACGCCCATGGCCAGAGCCGCGGCGAGGCTGAACGACACGGCCCCGGCGACCGGGCTCACACCGAGGAAGATCCCGAGGCCGATGCCGCCGTACGCCGCGTGGGAGATCCCGCCCGCCAGGAAGACGATCCTGTTCACCACGATGTAGGTGCCGATTATTCCGCAGGCCACGCTGACCAAGATGCCAGCGGCGAGGGCGTTCCTCATGAACTCGTATTGAAGCGCGTGAAGCATCACTCATGGACCTCCTCGAAGTCCTGAAGACGGCTCCGGGCTCCTCCGCGACCGCGACCGTTCGTCGGGATGGGGTCGTGCGCCGTGTCGGCGGCCTCGGCGTGCATGTCCAGGACACGGTGGGCGACCCCGTGCGCGATGAGGTCCACGGGGCACTCGTACGCAGCGTTCAGCATATCCCGGGTGATCTCCCTCGAATCGTGGCAGACGAGCTTGCGGTTGAGGCACGCGATGGACTTCACGTAGGCGGAGATCACACCTATGTCATGGGATACCATGACTATGGTCACCTTCGAGTTGAGGGCGCGCAGGAGGTCGTACAGCCCCGCCTCGACCTGGGTGTCGAGGGAGGCGGCTGGCTCGTCAAGGAGCAGGAGCTTCGGCTCGGTGGCCAGCGCCCTCGCTATGAGCACCCTCTGCCTCTGCCCCCAGGAGAGGCATCCTATCTGCCTATCCTTCAAGTCGAGCACCTCAACGGCTCGAAGCGCGTCGGCGGCGACTGCCCTGTCCTCATCAGTGTACCTCCGGAGGCAACCCGTATGCCCCAGGCGTCCCATTAGCACGACGTCCCAGACGCTCAGAGGGAAGTCGCGGTCGAACGACGAGTACTGGGGCACGTACCCGACGAAGCGGCGTCCTCTTAGAGGGCTAGTTCCGAGCACCGTCACCCTGCCGCGGCTGGGCCTTGCGAGGCCGAGGATGGTCCTGAGAAGCGTGGTCTTGCCACCGCCGTTCGGGCCGATGACGCCGAGGAAATCGCTCTCGTGGACGACGAGGTTGACGTCTTCCAGAACGGGGACGCCGTCATATTGGACCCACACGTTTTCAAGGCGTACGACTTCCACTCGAAACATCACTCTCCACGGGCCGGGGGACAGGCGGTGAAGGCTGACAGCCGGTGATTCGCTCACCGCGCCCGGCTGGCCTAGTGCCCACTTCCGTCCGCGCTTCCGCCCGCGCTTCCGGCGGCGAGCGCCCCGGCGAGGGCCCGCGCTGCCCTTCGAAGGTTCGCCACCCAGTCCCGCGCGAGCGGGTCCAGTGTCACCACGTGCGCGCCGATTTGCTCCGCGAGTACCTCAGCCGTCCTTGGGTTCACCTGAGGCTGAACGAAAATGACATCGATCCGGCTCGCCTTTGCCGTCTCGACGAGCGCTGCCAATTCCCGCGCGCTCGGCTCCTTTCCCTCGACCTCTATGGGCAGCTCTTCGAGCCCGTAGTCCCTGGCGAAGTAACGCCAGGCGGGGTGAAGCACCATGAAACGCCCGCCTCTCACAGGCGCGAGGATTCTGGCGATCTCCTCGTCCAGGGCGTCGAGTTCCCGGAGGAAGGCTTCCTTGTTACGCTCGTAAGCCTCGCGGCCGGCCGGGTCGACCTTCACGAGCCCCCGACAGATGTTCCCGGCCTGGACGCGCACGAGCTTGGGGGACAGCCACACGTGGGGATCCTTGTCACCCGCAAGCTGGATTCCCTCTGTGGAATCGACCACCAACATGTCCTTGTTGGCCGCGGCGATGCGAGGCATCCACGCCTCCTCGAAATCCACGCGGACCCTCACGTAGAGCTGCGCGCGGGCGAGATCCCTCATTTGGCTGGCTGTCGGCTCATATGTATGAGGGCTTGCCCCTGGCGGGACCGTGACGGACACGTCCACCCTGTCGCCGCCGATGCGTTCCACGAAGTACGCTTGAGGGAGGATGCTCACGGCGACCCTCACTTTGCCCGGACCGGCCGCCCTACCCGGGCTGGCGGGCTGCGTGTCGCCGGAGGCCGCCTTGCAGGACGGCTCGAGCGCTGTGCGCGGGATTCTGGGCACGGCGAACACCGCCGCGAGCGCGACCGCAGCCACGAGAACGAGGGCGGACGCGGTCAGGCTTCTTGCGCCCTTCTCAGTCAAGCGCCTATCCATCAGCGTCTTCTTTGACATGCCGGGCACCTTCCTAGGAGTTGCAGCCAATGGTCCTCGACTTCGAAGCCGGTCCGCAAAGCCACGGAATCGAGGAAAGCTGTGAGGTCACAGCCTTCGAACTCCACGGCCTTTCCGCATTCCACGCATATGAGATGATGGCGATGTCCTGGGGATGCGGGGGCGTACGTGTTGCACCCATCGGGGAGATGCAGGCGCCTGAGCGCCCCGATGTCCGCGAGGATGTCGAGGGTGCGGTACACCGTGGTGAGACCGATCTCGGGACACTCAGCCCTGGCGTCTTCACACACCTTGGCCGCATCGAGCCGGCCGTCTGTGGTCGTCACGACGCGGAGCACCGCGCGCCGCTGTGGGGTCAACTTACAGCCGCGGGCCTTGAGTTGCTGTTGGAGCTTTTCCAAGTCTATCATGAGGATCGCTCCACTAGTTGAACATGATTTTCAATTAGTAGTGTACGTCCGCGCCGCGCCCCCGTCAAGGGGAACGGCGCCGCGTTCCTCCCCGCGCGCCCGCGCCGCCGCGCCGCCGGCCGCGGGTGGGGGAGCGCGTCCTTCCTCAAGGCCCGCCTGGAGGCCCGAAGATCATCTTCGCGACGGGCTCGAGCGCCCTCATTAGGTAACGGTTCAGCGCCACGCGCGGCCGCGCGACGGCCCAATAGAAGCTGAATGCCGCGGTCGTCAAGTAGAGCGCGAGGTACACGCCTAACTCCCGCCACCGCTGGCGGCGAATGAGGGAAGGACCGTCCACGAGGAACACGGCGATGCACACCAGCGCCAGCTGCACGAGGATGATTACCATCAGGCGCCTCGCTCCTTCCTTTCTAGTCTTAGGGTTTCAGGCATCACGGCGGCGGGACTCGATCAGGCACCCCGCACGGGCCGCCGCGCCGGCCGACGTCATGGGCGGCGGCGTCTTCAGGGTATTTGAGGCGGCTTGAGTGACAGCCCTGTGCGGCGCAAGCTCGCCTTGACCTCTATCGTCACTGGGAGCTTTCGGTACTCCTCCCGCCAACGGGACTTCACTGTCCGCCAAAGCTTGGGTTGGGTCCTGTGGAGCGTCGACCCGAAGCCCGCGAGATCCGTGCCGTATGACTTGGTCTTGGCCAAAGCCTCAGCGATCTCGTTGCGGACCGCCTCCGCGAGGCGACTCTGGAGAGCTGCCAGGGCGCGCTCCGTGGTGAGGTAGTCCTGGCAACCCTGTTCAGCAAGGTTCCCTTCCAGCTGCACACTGACAGTCCCCTCGACACCGCCACTATTGAGCCGGATGCCGACTTGTGCCGAAGATCTCGTCACCTCGAGCGCTACGGGCAGCCCGCAGTCAGGGCATTCGACCGTCACCGACGCCCCGGGGACCTTGTTCTTCATCCACATGGCGCCGCGGGTCTCTCGCGGGTTGAGCTCGCCGACGAGCTTATCCCGGTAAATCACCCCAGCGCCCGTGAGCCTCGCGGTGGGCAGTACCATAGGAGTCCACGCCTTGGGCTGTTGCCCTTCCGGGACCGCGCCAAGAAGGGCAGGCTCAGGGTCGGGGCCTATGGTGACGAAAGGAATCATTGTACACGCCGTGTCCCCCGTGATGTCTATGAGGACTGAATGGACGCTGGGCAGGTTGCCGTACCCGCTTCTCGGAGCAACCCTGGAGATACCCACTATCTCTTCGGCGAGAGACCTCTCGAGCATGGTTTGGGCGCGCGAGATGACCTCCGCTGCGGGACCGCGGCTCATGAGGACGAGCGTGCTCCGGCGGATCTCAGAGTCGCGGTCCCAGAGGTCGACGAGACTGAGAATGCCGTGTCTGGCCAAGTCCTCCCCGATGATTGTCGCGGTTTGATGGGCCCAGTACGGATGGCGTGGCATCTTGACGTCGAGCTCCTCTATGGCTGCGGCGATGGTCGAGCCCACTCCCACACCGACGGACGCCTGACGGCCTGAGGTACCTCCTCCGCCGGCGTCGCCTGTCTGCGCCATCGCCCGCGGCTTGTAGAACTCCGCGGTAACGCGGAATCGCGGGGTCTTGTCGTTTGCCTCATCCTGTCCGCCAGGAGGGTTCTTCTCGGGCCGCACGACATCAACTCCTGCTACGGCCACCATCGCAAGCTGGTTGATCTCCCGGCGATCCCAGCATCCCGCCGCAAGCGCGCAGAGGACGGCTACGGCTGCCATCCGCGCGGCAAGGACTACGACGGAACTCGGCGAGGATCGGCCGGAGCGCTGGCCAAAGGAGGGGCTCGCCGGGCGGGCTTCAGAGTATGCGGGTCGGGAACGGGCCATGACGCGAGCCATCCGCTGTAGACCTGCCCTCACCATAGCCTGTTGGCGGCGACGGCGCTCGGGCCCTGCGAGGTCGTGTCTTTGCCGCCCTCGCCACCTTCGGGCGCCACGTCCACGGCAAGACCCTGAAGCCTGCGCGGCATCTCGCTGCGGACAAATAGGCGGGCCCTGGCGCGCGGCGGCTGCGGGGCGGACTCTTCGAGGATGCGCTCGGTGGTGGCTTGTTGTCGCCACCTTGCCGCGACCCGCGGGAGATCCAGCCTGGGCTCCATGCGGTGGAGGTTCCTGTAGCCTGTCAGGCGTGGCCGTAACCCCATGGCCCACCATGGCGCCCTGAACACCTTGTCGAGGTAGTCTGACAGCACCGGCGGCGCATGGCCGACCAGGAAGGGAACGCCGAACGATTTCAAGGTCGCGAGGTGGATTAGGACCGCCAGCAGGCTGGCCAGGATCCCGAAGAGCCCGAGGGTCCCGGCCACCACGGTTAAGGGGAGGCGTATCATTCTCGCCACGAGAGCGAGGTCGTACGAAGGGAGCACGAAGGTTGCAAGGGCTGTGATCGCGATGGTGATGACCATCGTCTCGGACACGAGTCCCGCCCTCACCGCGGCTTCTCCTATGACGAGCGCCCCCACGATCGTCACCGCGGAGCCGATGGGGCGAGGTAGCCTGACGCCCGCCTCGACCATTATCTCGAACGCGAATATCATGATCAATGCCTCGACGATGGCGGGGTAGGGCACGCGCTCGCGCTGCTGGGCGATGGCTATGGCGAGCCCGGTCGGGATAAGCTCCTGGTGGAACGAGGTAAGCATCACGTAAACAGCGGGCGCCACGACCGAAATAGCCAGGCTGAGCCACCGGAACAGGCGTATGCCCACGACCACCGGCCACCGCGAGTAGTAGTCCTCCGAGGATTGGAGCAGAGAAGGAAAGGTAATGGGGACGATCAGCGTGAAGGGCGTCCCGTCCGTGAGAATGGCGGCCGCGCCTTGGAGAAGCTGCATTGCGACGCGGTCGGGCCTTTCTGTATGCCCAATAGTCGGGAATATCGACAGAGGCGCATCCTCAATGAGCTCCTCCAGATGGCCGCTTTCGAGGATGCTGTCGACATCGATCCCGGAGAGCCTGTGCCTTATGGCTTCCACGAGGTGTTCAGGCGCGAGGCCGTGTATGTAAGCGATGATCACATTGGTGGCGGCGAGCCTGCCGATGCGCATCTCTTGCATGCGCAGCCTCGGAGTGCGAAGCCGCCTTCTCAGGAGGGATGTGTTGGTGCGGAGATCCTCGGTGAACCCCTCGCGCGGCCCGCGGACCACCGACTCCACTTCAGGCTCGGAAACGGCACGGCTTCGCCATTGCTGCGCAGAGGCAACGAGCGCCCCGTTCCAACCCTCCCCGAAAACGGCGACCTCACCTTCGAGGATGCGAGAGATCGCTTCCTCAATGGAACCCACCCTTTGCAGGCTCATCGTGGTGATGCTCGACTCGGCCAGGCGCTTTGCGGCGGTGCCCATCGGGACCGCGGGCTCGCCGTGGGTCGCTCCGCCGAACCCGTCGATGAGCGCCTTCACGATGTCGCGGTCAACCGCGTCCCGGCTCGTAAGGCCGTCGATCATCGCGATGCCGAAGGAAGCCTTGCCGGAGCCGACTTTGCGGGTGACGAGGTCGGACGCGGGCTCCAACAACTTCCTGACCGCGGCGAGGTTCTCGTCTACGCCGGGGTACACCGGCGTACGCGGCTCGCCGCTCTCCGGGGCGCCCGCCGGCATGCCGCGGCGCGGCCGGAGGAGCCTTGCCAACCCTCTCAAGATTCTCCCGGCATACCCTAATATGCTCATCGTCGTGGCAGAACCTCCGCGAATTAGTATTTCACCCGTGGGAAAGCATAGTCACAAGAGCTTCGAGAGCTGCGGGCAGGCGCGCGGGCCGCGAGTGGGGTCGCGACAGGACTCATCTTTTGACGTCGAGCACGGACTCGTGGCGACCCACTCAAGGAGATCGGGGAGCGGGGGTGGGGTGAGCGGATGGCGCAGCCGCGCATCTCAGGGTTGCAGTTTGCGACGCTGGCATTCCTGCATACGATTGGTACTTCAACCCTCCTTATGCCGTCGACCTATGCGGGCCGGGACACGTGGCTGTCTCTGATTATGGCGACGGCAGCGTGTTTACTGGCCATAGTGGTGTGGTCCGGCCTCGCCAGCAGATCTCCCGGGAAAACGCCGTTCGGGTACGCCGAGGAAACTCTCGGCCCTGTGTTCGGCACACTTGTGGGGGTCGTGTACTCCTTATATTTCACACACCTTGCGTCCCTCGTGTGCAGGAACGTCATGGAGATGTACGCCACTGCCGTGCTCACGAAGACGCCGCCCATCGTCTTGGTGGGGACGCTTGTGGTCTTGTCCGCCTGGCTGGTGAGGGCCGGCCTGGAGCCGCTTGCCCGTGTGGGGGATCTCCTCGCCCCCCTCGCCGCTCTATCCATGCTGAGTCTGGTGGTGTTGGCTTTCGCCACGCCTGGCCTCACCCGGGGTGAGTTCTTTCTCCCCGTATTGGAACGAGGGATCGTGCCGGTGCTTCGCCAAGCCCTTTGCCTGCTAGCTTTCCCGTTCGGGGAGCTCGTCGTGTTCCTCTTCCTGATCCCGGCTATGGCCCACCCGGAGCGGGCGGGGAAGCTCCTAGCGGGCGGGATGATCGCGGGCTCGATCATGTTGACCCTGGTCTTCGTGAGGAACTTGTTGACGCTGGGTCCCAACGAGCTCAGCAGGCTGGATTTCCCCAGCCTCGAATCGGTCCGCGAGATCCAGCTCGGCCAGTTCTTCCAGCGCATCGAACTCCTGGGCATCTTCGTATGGACGGCCGGGTCATTCGTCAAGCTGGCGGTGTCCCACTACGCCGCCGTGCTCGGTGTGGCCGAGATCTGCTCTCTCGAAGACCCGCGCCCAGTGGTCGTCCCTCTGGCGTTCCTCATCGCCGCCCTGTGCATCGCGGAGTACAACAACCTTCCCGAGATGGTCGAGTTCGCCGCGCGCACCTTCCCGATATACGCCCCTGTGGTGCAGATAGTCTTTCCTCTCGTCATGCTGGTGGCGTCGTGGCTTCGAGGGCGGGCCGGGAAGCTGAGGAGCGGTGCGAGCGGTGCGAGCGGTGCGAGCGGCGCGGGCGGGGCGCGGCTGGCGGGGGCGCGAAAGCCGGCCTAGCCTCGTGCCGCACCGCCGCACTCTGGACGGCGATTGCTGCCACATACGCGCGGAGCATTCACCGCCCAGGGACCGTTCGCTGACCCTCTGCGACCCGCCGTTCCCACGGTCTAGCCCTTCCTCCACACTCATACCATGGTATACTTGTGTCTAGGCATGCCTGCCCTCGAGGCCCTCCCTCCGTGCCGGGTGCGGAAGGAGGATAGGGCAGCATCAACGACGATGCGGGAGAGGATGGACGTCGCGTGAGACCGAACCCCCATTGCATAGAGATCCTCCGCCGCTACGCGCTGCCCGACGGCGTCATCGAGCACTCCGTCAAGGTGGCTGAAGTGGCGCATTTCATCGCCGAGCGACTCGCGGAGCGCGGCAAAGACGTTGACTTGAAGCTGGTGGCCAAAGGGGCGATCCTCCACGACGTGGGGAAATCCCAGCGGCACGTGAGGCGCGGCGCGCGCAACCATGCCGAGGCGTCCGCGGAGATCGTGCGGGACGAAGGGATGCCGGAGCTTGCGGGGATAGTGGCCCGCCACATACTGGACTCGATAATCAGTGTGGATGAGTATCCCCGGAACTGGGAAGAGAAGGTCGTCTTCTACGCGGACAAGATCGTCACACGCCGGCTGGTCACGGTGGAGGAGCGATTCGCGGACTTGCACGAGAGACGTGCCGACATAACGGATCTCCTCAAGGCGTCGCTTCCCCCGACGAAGGCTCTCGAGGCGGAGATCTTCGCGGCGGCCGGCCTCAGCTGGGACGACCTTGCATCGCGCTTCAGCGGCGACTGGGTGGTTGGGGGACGGCGGTCGGGGCGGTCGGCGTTATAGGCGACGGCAGGCAGGTATCGGATGGCAGGGCTCACCCGGTGCGGTATGATGACTTCGGGGACGGGGCCCTGGGCACGCCTCGTTTCGTAGCTTGGCAAGGGAGGAGCTCGCTGAGCCGGGATGAGCGACGAGTCACGGTCTCTGCCACGAGGGGCATATCAGATGGAGACCCTAAGGCAGATATGCGAGAGGAAGAGATGGCGAGGTGAGGGCGTGATCGACACCAGGAGAGTCACGGAACAGTTCATCCGCGAGGTCGCAGATTTCGTGCAATGTTCAACAGGTGGGCAGCAGTACTAATAATGCCCGAGGAGGCCGCGGGCTTTCGCTGCCCTCTCGCACGCCGAGAAAACCGCGAGCCCGACGGCGAGGTAGGCGGCTCCCACGGCAAGGGCGGTCGCCGCGTCTGCCGCCGGCAGCTCCCACAGACGCTTCCCTTCCGCCATAACTCTGTAGATAAGGCCGTTTCCCATGGAGAGCGGAAGGAACCTTGCCCACGGTATGCGCGAGGGGATTACGAGGCACCCGACGAACGCGAACTGGACGACCTGGAAGAAGGCCTGTATCCTTTTGAACACGAGCGCGAGCCCGCCCAGGGCGAAGCCTGTGCCGTACGCCCCAAGCACCGTCACGATGAGGAGCGGCGCGATGCTCGCAACGTCGAGGTTGAGCCACCGGCCGGTAGTTGCCATCATGGCGAAGAGGAAGACAACGGCTGCGACCAAGTTCACGAGGAAATCCACCATCAAGCTGAACGTGCACACCCACTTGAATCCGGCGGGGCAGAGATAGAGCTGCTCGAGCGTGCCCGTCTGCGCTTCGTTGATAAGGTCCCACGAAAGACTCGAGTAACCGAAAATCGCGAGGGTCCACACGAAAAAGCCCACGATCGTTCCTTCGAACGTTCCGTCGAGAGCGCGCGACGCCGACGCGGCAGCGAACGCTTTCATGCCGAAGAACGCAAGGCAGAAGACCACATAAATGGATATCAGAGCGGACACCGTGTTGAACAGGTATCGCTTCATCATGGTGACATTACGGCGGGCCACCGCGGTCAGGGTATGCGCGAGTTGCACTGATTCTCCCGCTCCTTTCGGACGATCTCGAGGAAGACCGTCTCGAGGTCCGGCTCTTCCTGCGAGATCTCTTCGACTGTCGCGCCCGCGTCGCGCAAGAGATCCATTAGCGTGTAGATGTCGTCCGGTTCTGGGAGCTGCAGCCTTACGTGGGTCATGTGGGACGAGCTTTGCAGCTCCAACCCGGAGAAACGCGCGGCGAGGCCGGCCTCGAGCCCTTCCGGCGCCGGACCCCGCAGAGCGAGGCGGTATGCCCTGGTCCTGAAGAGACCCATCAGGTGTTCGATTGAGTCGTCAGCGACCACGCGCCCCGCAGCCATTATGACGACGCGCTGGCAGACGTCCTGGACCACGTCCATGTTGTGGCTGCTCAGGACGACTGTGCGGTTTTCCTCCCTGGCAAGGTCTTTCAGGGTCTCGCGGAGCTCGTATGAGGTCTCGACGTCCAGCCCGAGCGTGGGCTCGTCAAGGAAGACGAGGGGTGCGCGCTTTGCCAGCGCGCAGACCACCGCGGTCTTCTGCTTCATCCCCTGCGACAGCTTGCGGACCTCTACGTCGCGCTTGTCGGCAAGGCCGAACCGCTCGACGAGGTGGTCGAAGTAACGGCGGTGTTGCCGTTGCGGCAACCCATGGATGCCGGTGAAAAACTCGATATTCTCCCACACGGTCATCCTCCAGTAGAGGTTGCGGCTTCCCTCGAGGACCGCGCTCACCTGGCTGAGGATGCCGGGGTAATTCGAGGCGACCTCGCGCCCGAAGATGACCACCTGGCCCGAGGTGGGGCGAACGAGGCCGAGGATGCACTTGATGGTGGTGGTCTTCCCAGCACCATTGGGGCCGAGGAGGCCCACCACCTCTCCGGGCGCCACTCGGAAGGTGATGCCATCCACTGCTCGGACCTCGCGTGCGCCCTGGTCGCGGAACACCTTCTTGAGATGGTCGACTTCGAGGGCAGGCCCGTCGTGATGCTCCATGACACCGCCTCCCTTCGCACGCTGATTAGTCTATTTGTCATTCTTGCGTGATTTCCTCTCTGCATGGCAGGACCCCGCGGCATGACGCCCGCCTGGAGTCCTACACAGGAATCGCGTTATCCATATCGAACTCCTTTCCTTTAAAGGAGGCTTAAAGGAGGCTACGGATCATGGTCACAGAGGAACAGAGCGCGAAGGTTGAGATGCTGTGCCGGCTCGCTCTTGAGCGGGGCGCGAAGGCCGCGCGCCCCATAAGCCCTTCACTGGTTGTTACGGGCGAGTGGGTGCGGCTGAAGTGCCAGTACGGATGCGACGGGTACAACCAGTGCCTCACGTGCCCACCCTATTCGCCGATGGCTTCGGCCACGCGAAAGATGCTGGACGAATACGATACGATGATCCTCGTGCACCTGCCTGGGGACTGGAGGCGACTGCGGGAGATCATGGCTTCGCTGGAACGCGAGGCGTTCCTTATGGGGTTCCACAAGGCTTTCGCTATGGGATCTGGGCCATGCCACCTGTGTGACCCATGTCCCCAGCGCTACCCGTGTGTGCACCCTGAGGACGCCCGGCCGTCCATGGAAGCGTGCGGCATAGACGTGTATACCACCGCGCGAAATGCAGGCTTCGCCATCGAGGTCGCGACATCCAGGGGTTCTGCCACGAACTACTTCGGCCTTCTGCTCGTGTACTAACTGTGTACTAACCTTGCGTACCAAGCGCAGACCCATGACATCCCCGCACATGACAGTAAATGCCATATGCGCCACCACTTCCCTGGCCAGCTACGCTCCGCGTTTGAAGGATCTGGGGCTCTTCTCGGCTAATTGAAATGTGACTGCCGCTTTCCAGGTTTGGGCGCTTGCGGTCTGGGGGCTTGCGCTTTGGGCGCTTGCGGCGAGTTGCAGGCTTCCGGGAGAGCGTTTCTGGGAGGACGTCTCTGGAACGACGGCAGTTGCCTACGCAACCACCCGCGCTACCTACAGCTATCTCCCGGCGACTGCCGCCGCGCGACACCGGGATGGGTGCGCCCTCCAACCGACGACCGTCGCGATGACTGTGGGCTGGGGCCAATTGCGCAAGGGTAACGGCAAGCCGCCAAGCGCAAGCGGTAGACGCCGGCGCACTCGTTGTGCCACGTGAAATTCCCTGCCAACGCGGGAGCTTCTTGGAGGACTAGAAGGAGGAAGACCATGAACAAGGCAGCACTCTCTCCGCTCGCACGCACCAGCAGCAGCACCAGCCTCCTACATACCGATGCACGCGCATGCACATGCACGCGAGCTTACGCACGCACCCGCACATTCACGCGCCTGTTTGCAGCAACACTCAGATTCGCACGCGGGGTTGTGCTCGTCGCTCTACTCGTCCTCGTTCTTGCAGGGTGTTCCCCTGGTAGCTTCGGAGCGCCTCCACTGCCGCCCTCACCGCCTTCCGACCCTGGAGGGGGTGGGGGAACGCAACCACCTCCCGCGGAGCCGCCGCGGGTGTACGGGCGAGTCCTTGGACACGTTGTCATGGAAAACGCGTATGCGAGCCGCACGGCGTCGACAGCCGCCGCGCCGGGCGTGGTGGTGCAGGGAACGGTCCGAACCAAGCCCCTCGCCGCCCCGGGTGGCCTAGCTTACTCGCCTTCGGATTTCCTGGCCAGTTTCCGTCCCGGCTCCACGTCCGACCAGATCCGCGCTGCTGCAGAGCGGCACGGTTACAGCGTAAAGCGTGTCATCGAGGGCGCGGGAATATACGTCATCGCAGTGCCGCGCGGCACCGACCCGGCTCAGGCGGCCGAGCGGTTCAAGGAGGATCCGCTTGTCGAGCACGCGCAGCCCAACTATACGGCCCGCGTGGGCGAGGTTCCGGCGACCCCAGCGGCTCCAGTGGTCCCAGTGGCCCAGGTGACCCCTGTGACCCCGGTCCCGGTTGCCCAGGTGGCGCCGGTCGCTCAGATTGCCCAGGCCTCGACGTCCGGGACCGCAGCGCTCGGGCCCGCCCGGATCGCGCGCCGCGTCCCGAACGACCCGTATTACCCGCGCCAGTGGGGGCCCGAGGCGATGAGCCTCCCATACGCTTGGGATTTCACCACCGGCAGCTCGTCTGTGGTTGTGGCTGTGCTTGACACGGGTGTCCAGACCGACCACCCTGACCTCGCCGGCCACATCACCGCGGGTTATGACTTCTACAACCGTACCACATACGTGACGGACGCGAACGGCCACGGGACCCACGTCGCCGGGATCATCGGCGCTCTCACCAACAATGGTGTTGGCATGGCGGGCATCAACTGGAACGTGCGGATCATGCCGCTCAAGGTCGCAGACGACTCCGGCTCAGGCTACCTCGACCTCTCGATGATTATCGAGGCATTGCGGTACGCTGCTGACCACGGTGCCAACGTCGTGAACATGAGTTTCCAGATAGGTGACGCGACCACGGGCGAGGACCCGTTCATGGATCAAGCCATCCAGTACGCGTACAATAAGGGCGTCACCATGGTCGCGGCCGCGGGCAACGACGGCGAGCCGTGGGTTGCGTACCCCGCGCGCGACCCGAGAGTCATCGCCGTCGGTGCCGTGGGGCCAGATCTCATCCGCGCCACGTGGAGCAACTACGGTGGCGAGGTGGACGTGGTCGCTCCGGGTGCCGACATCCTGAGCACCTGGCCGACCAACTCTTTCGCCAACGCCTCGGGGACGTCGATGGCCACGCCGCACGTGGCGGGCCTAGCTGCCCTGATGATCGCCTCAGGGGTCAGGGGACCGGCTGCGGTGGCGAAGGCGCTTCATGAGACGGCTATGGACCTCGGGTCCCCTGGGCAGGACAGTGAGTACGGATGGGGTCTGGTCAATGCCCACGCCGCTGTGACCGGCTCGTCCATAGCGACGATGAAGGTGTTTGCGGGCGAGGACGACGGGACCACGCTTACGTACCACAGCGCCGTGGCGAACCCTGCCCCCGGCGGGATGTACGAGGTGAAGGACGTCGAGGCGGGATCCTGGTATATCTATGGGTGGATCGACGTCAACCGCAACGGCATGATCGATGATGGTGACTACTACGGACGCACCCCGGGGAGGATCACATCGAACGGAGACACGGTCACCGGCGCAGACCTGACCGTG
>JBLNDA010000053.1:0-3994 GCA_050261175.1 Clostridia bacterium | reverse complement strand
GCCACGATGTACTTGGTGACCTTCACCCCGTCCGTCTCGTACACTATGTCGTTGCCAAGGTACAGGCTGACTCGGGTTGTGCCTCCGGAGGTAGCCGAGATCCTCCTACCGAAGGCGTCGTAGATGTAGCGCGCGGTTTTGGTTCCTCCGACCCTGACCTGCGCGAATCTTCGGGCCCCATCATAGAGATACTCCGTCGTGGTGCCCGATGCCTGCTTCCGTGTGAGCTGACCGTACTTGCCGTACCCGTATGTGGCATTCCCTGCCGAGGCGAGGTAGTTGCCAGGGTTGTAGGCGTAGTTCTTCGGCACCCCGCCATCCCAGGCCTCAGACAGTCTGTTGCCGACCTTGTCGATGGTCCGAGTAAGCCTTCCGAGAGCGTCATACCTGTACTGAGTGTAGAGGGCAGGGTCGCCTGCGTCCTCGGAAATCCTCACGTTTCGTTTGGCCTCATCGAGCGTATAGGATGTATGCCGGTAGTACTCTACTGAGTTCACAGTCTCCAAGAATTCGCTCTTGTGAACCGGGAGGTGGTACGGCAATTCGTATTCAAACTCGGTGCGCCTTCCGAGAGAATCTCGCTCTTCCATCAGGTCTTTATACGAGTCCCACTTGTAGCTCACGGTGCTCGTCCGGACGGCAGTGCCCTTTGTCGACGTTCAAGTAATGGCTCCTTGTCAACTTTGGTGCATGCAGGCATTGCCTGTTGAGGCCCGCCCGGGTTGCTGGTATGGTGAGGGTTAGACGTATAGAGGAAGGACCGCCGCACTCATGCTAGCAGCGCTGTTTCCGGGATTCCGGGTGATGGACGTGAAACGGATCGATGGCGCCGTCAAGATACTGATCCCCAAGAGAGGCGAGGCGGGTAGGTGTCCTGACTGCGGGGCCCGAAGCAAGAGCGTGCATAGCTCCTATGTCCGTTGTCTTCGGGACCTGCCGATGCTCGGCCATCGGGTCGAGGTTCGCGCGGTCGCACGCCGATTCCTTTTGAGCCGGCCTGCTATTCCTTTGTCCGCTGTCCGCCGCATCGACGAGCGAATAGCTTGGGCTCATGCGGCGAGGTCGAGAGAGTCGCTGTGGTGAACGGCGTCTTATTGAATCGAACGTGAGCAAGCCCCCGTCTGAATGATGTCGTCACATGGAAGCTGTGGCCTGCCGGGCGTATTCGTATTCGATTCGCCGAATGCGGCCGCGCCAGTACGGCTTCGGGCCGTCCGGGAGCAACCAGGCCACTTCGCCTTCAAGAGGAATCAGCATGCCATCGTGCGGTTGGTAGTCCCAGAAGCGACCTTGCCAAGGAGTCGCCACCTGAACACCACGGACCTCTCGATACCTCGCCTCAGAACTCACGGAACTGATCAATCCCTGCGTATCGAATTCCACCACGAGTCTTGCCGTGTTAGCGCCGTCGGTAAGCGTCGCGCTCGCCCGCACATCATCGATGGGTTCCCAGTGAACACCCTGGCTCGGCAGAAGAGCAGTGGGATACCATGCCGCCTCAGCAAGAAAGCGTATGAGCTCACCCTGTGCCAGTTCTGGGGTGCTGGGCTGTTCCATTACTGTCACGAAACCGAGCAGTCTCGCAGCCAAGACACCTCTGCCCGCAACGTAGGCGTCGCGGACAAAGACAGTCAGTCCGGGTGCCATGAGAATCCGGGCGTCCCACACGAAACCCGGGCGTCGGGTGACGACACGCTGGCTCGATGTGAACGGCCTCCATCGCTCCGCGTCCTCACCCATGTTGAAGGTGCCGGTGTGCTCGATGTCAACGGCCGCCACCTGAGCCTGTCCATCCTTCAGCACGGCGTGAAAGTACCGCTGCACTGGAGAGGGTAGGTCCGCTATCTCGCGGGGGTCGTACGTCTTGGTGCCGGTACGCGAACGCGCATCCTGCATTTCCGCGTGCAGCTTCTCTGTGCCGGCTTGCCAGCGAGCCGCTCCATAAGAGATCACCGCCACAATGACGACGACGAGCGCCAACAAGACCAGTAGAACGCCTTTCAGCCACATGATGATACTCCTCCGCTCTCCTCAATCGCTCTCCTCAATCGGGTGTGACGTGGTCGTAGCAGTGGCCCGACCAGCCGAGCGCGCGCAGACCGCTGGCGTGGTTTCGAGCTTAGCCGTCTGTGACCGTGCGTGACTGCTGTGTCTACCAAGGCAAGTACGTCGCCAAGTACGTCGAAACCACCTTCTCAACATTCGCTAGACACCAAGACCCCTGAGGGTCGTTGACCTCGCAACTACACCTGCCCGCCTTTGCGTGTGCGGATATGACAGCAATTGCGGCGCTCTTGCCGGTCTCGTCAATTCCCCTCTTTGTCTTCCGTCGCGTCCACCCGAAACAGTAGCACACCGGACAGTCTTTACCGTCTGACTTCTGAAACACAGGCGCTTTGAGGTCAGTCGTTTTGTGGACTGCCCATCCTCGTCGAAATAGACAACGTCAGTGACACTGGCATGACCGTCCCCCCAGCTGCGGTGTGCGCCGTTCTTTCGCATTCCTTCATAGTATATCAGGGACCGTCCCCCTTATCGTCCCCGAATGACGGCCGCCCCGGCACCCGCAGTTGCCAATGGAAAACCCTCAAGATCGCAGAAGGCGCCATGCCCCATGTGCCGCGGCGAGGACGCGCGACGAGCGTCGGTGGGCGGCGATGGCGGTGGGCCTGTTCCGAAGGCTGGCGGCAAGGGCTGATGGGAAAGGTTGGCGGACAGGCCGGCCGGTCCGAGCCCAGCCGGCCCCCGATTCGTCGCTGTTCCTGGTGCTTCGAGTTCGACGCTTCGGAAATCAGTGGGGCGCACATGGTCCGCATGGCTTGTAACTTCGCCATCCGGAGCCTATAATGAGTGTAGTACCACAGAGCTTTTCGGCCTTTTCCGGACTCTCCCAAAGAGCGCTTGTCTCAAGTGTTTGTCTCAATGGTTCCAGAGTCGGCGGCTCCGGGCCTGTAGACGATGAGGATCGGGCTTGTTGCTGCTCCCAACTCAGCACTCAGCCTGATTCGAGAATGAGGTCCCCCAGTCATCTGGTCCCGTTCGGACCCACGTGTCCCCGGCGCGGAAATCCATAAACCTGCGATCAGAGGTGCGGTGATGAAGGACACTAAGAGCGGCACCGCGAGGAGCGGCATCGCAATCGTGACGGATAGTGGCGCAAGCCTGCCTCAGGAGTTGGTCGAGCAATACGACATAGCGGTCGCGCCCATCGGGATACAGTTCGGGAGCGAATCGTACCGCGACGGCGTGGACATCACGCGCGAGGAGTTCTACGAGAGGCTCAACGGACCTGACGTCCCGCTCACTTCTCAGCCTGCCCCGGCCGAGTTCATTTCCATATACCGTAGGCTGCTCGACCGTGTCAGGACCATCATCTCGATCCACATCACGTCCACCGGAAGCGGCACGTTCCAGGTCGCCAACCTCGCGAAAGCAAGTTTCCCTGATGCTGACATCGAGGTCGTTGATTCGCTGTCCGCGTCCATGGGAACGGGATTCATGGTGCTCGCGGCCGCCGAAGCCGCACAGCGCGGGAAGACGAAGGAGGAGATCCTCCGCCTCCTGGCGGAACTGAGGCCGCGCATAGGCGCGTACGCGGTCGTAAAATCGGTGAAGCACCTCCTGAAGAGTGGGCGTATTCACAAGGGTCAGGCCCTCATCGCCTCCTTGCTTGCGATAAAACCCCTGATTTCCGTGAAGGAAGGGGTCGTGGAGGTGGTGGACAGGGTCAGGACGTACCAGGCCGCCTTGGAGAGACTCATTGAACTGACCAAAGAAGCCGCCGGAGACTCCAGAGTGAGGGTGTCGGTCGTCCATGGAAACGCCCTCGCCGAGGCAAAGCGGCTGGGCGAGCGGCTCAGGACGGTGCTGAACTGCGGAGAGATCATTCTGTCGGACATCGGTCCGCCTCTCGCGGCTCACGGCGGGCCGGGCATCATCGGAGTCGTGTTCCATCCGGTGTGACACAAAGGATGCGGACCGCTGCAAGTAGTTC
>JBLNDA010000052.1:0-15935 GCA_050261175.1 Clostridia bacterium | reverse complement strand
GCGTGTCTTCCAGAAGGGTCCAAACACAACTTCGCCCCGAGACAACTTCTGCTTAAGACTAGAGTCCTTCATCGTCAACGCATTCTCCTCTTTCCTGGCTCTGGGTCTCGGCATGGGAAATCGTCTGCACGGTCCCGTGACCTAGAGCGTTCGATATCTTTGCTGCAGTTGCTAGTACCTTGCTAGTGACGTCGGCGATTCGCCTTTCGTCAGCCTGAGCCTTAGCCAGGGACACGCTGACCGCTGCCACGACCACGCCGCGATAGTCTCTCAGAGGGGCCGATATGCAAAATCCGCCTGTCTGGAACTCCTCGTCGTCGATGGCGTAGCCCTGGGCGCGGACTGCTTCGAGCGCTGCCTTGAGACGTTGCGCATCTGTGATCGTATGTTCCGTGAAAGCTCGGAAACCTTTCCGGATCACACATTGCCATTGGGTGTCATCGGCCCACGCGAGCAGCACCTTGCCGAGAGCCGTGCAATAGGCTGGAACCCTCTTGCCAACCTTGGACTCTATTGGAAGCGTTGGGCGAGTCTCTTTGCGGTCTATGTAGACGACATCGCCCTCATCCAGGATGGCAAGATGGACGTTCTCGCCAGTGGCTGCCCTGAGCTCCTCGAGGAAGGGACTTGCCCTGTCCCTGATGTCGAACTGCGCGAGCACAATGAAACTCTTTTCGAGCAGCCTTATCCCCAGACGGTACTTCTTCGTGTCCTTGTTCTGCTCGAGATAGCGGAACTGCGTCAGCACGCCCAGGATGGGATACAGCGAGGATGGGTTCACCCCGAGCAGCCTCGCGATGTGGGTGACGCTTAGTTCTGCGGTCTCGATGCTGAAGAGGTCCAGGAGCCTCAATGCCTTTTGGAGGGAGCTATTCGTGTAGATCCTGCTTGTGCCCATCGCAATCACCATTTGAAAATATCAAAACTACATTTGTATTTACGATGCTGTTATCGTATCTTCGATGTGCATTCATGAATTCCTGCTGCCGAGTGTCGAAAATCAAAAAAGATCGTGTGACCACGATCTTGGGGGACTGCGGGAGTCGTGCCGTTCCGAAATTCATCACGCAGGACGATTTCAGGGTCCCCAAACGTCTACGCGCCAAACACCGTGCGCCAGAAGGGGACGGCAAATGCGGGTTGTCAGATGAGCTCTTACTTGTAGGGCGTTGGGGAGCCTTGGACGCCGGGGGATCGCGCGGCCAACATCGAGCTACCTGCGCTCGAGAGCTATGGCCCTGACAGGCGAACTATCGAGCCCTTTGACCTTCCAGGGGAGGGCGATGAGGAAGAACTCCCTCTGCGTTAGCTCGTGCAAGTTGCTGAGCACCTCGAGCAACGTGATGTCCCGACTCATGAGAATGCGATGCACCTCGCGGGTCTCCTCCCTTGTCCGCCCGATGGTCGTGGCTGGATCAAACGCCACCATCTTGATACCCTTCTGTACGAGCCAATCTGCTGCCTCACGCGTGATAGCAGGCTTATCACGGTGCTCGCTATAGACTTTGCCAGTGTTCCTCATGACGAGTATGTGACCAGGACGAAGCCTGCTGCCCAGCTCTTGCTCAAGCAACGTGGGGTCTATTGCGATGCCCGGTGCGTCACAGTGAATGTCGACAAGAACCGCATCCCCCATACACGCAGACAAGGGCAGGTCCGTGACGTCTTTCCCGTCTTCGAAGAAATGGGAGGGTGCTTCTATATGGGTGCCCACATGGCTCATGGTGTCGACCTCGTGCATGATCGTGCCGTCTGATGGAATGATCCCCCGTCGCACCTCCATGCGTCTGCTGCCCGTTCCCGGAACGACCGTGACCGAAAGGTCTACTATCCGATAGTGTTTCACAAGGTTGTCGAACGTTAGGATCATCTCATCCGTCTCCCTTCGAAGCGCAGGCGCGATCGGGTCGTAGGTTCCTCGCATCCTTCGCTTCTCACGTGATGTTCACCGTCGATGCTGCGTTGCCAGCGGATGGTCCCAGCGGTCTTTTCTTGGGCAGCCGCAAGGTTGGCAGCCGCAAGGTTCATCCTCCTGCGCAGCGCGGCCAACGGGCTCCCGCTCTGCGACGGGCGTTTCGACCACCGCACGCAACGCATGGGTAGCGTACGCGATTCATAAGACCGAGGCGGGACAGGCTCCCTGACGGTACCACAGTGCTCGGGATATGACGCCTTGCCATCTAGACGTTCATCAGTATCAGCTCTGCCGCTCGTTCGCCCGACTTGTCGCGGAGTGCTACCGTGAATGGAAGGGCAACCTTTATGGCGCTCAGTTGCATACCTTGGCGTCCACTCATATGCCATACCGAGGTCAACGGCCGACGATGCAATCTGGGCCTGTCTCAGCCGCCTGTTTCCGCTTGGCTCCGACTGAGTTTCGCGCAAACGTGGCGAGAGCGGTGTGAGTCGGCTTGGCTTCCTGAGATCGTTCAGCCCGCCTGCATCTTGCGAGCTCCCGCCCCATATGTTGAGCGCGCTACCGATACAAGCATAGCATTACATGCTCAGGTGTCAACAGCAAGTTGGGTAACTGAGACATTGAAAGTAGGCGGGAGAAGACACGGGAGTGACGCGCGGGGGTGAGATTAGGGTAGCGATCGGGGCGATCGAGCAATTCCCATCCGGCCCTCAGGGTGGATCTTACAACCGGCCGCTAGATCAGAGTCAGGACACCTCGTCCTTATGGGGATAGATCAGCTAGCGGTTGTCGGAGATTCCGCTCGCGGGCGGACGAAGGGTTGATGCTGGAACACGCGACGCAGAGCCACTGAGGTGGAGAGGAGCGGATCAATGGATAAGGAAGGATGCTGCCCAGCGTCTCAAGGCTAGCGCCAGGCCTCTCGTTGAGAGGCCTCTGGCTCTCAGTCCAGCCATCGCCAGACCTTTCTGAGATGAGATAATGGAGGCCATTGCTGATGGAGACATCTAGAGAAGACCTGTTCGGGTATAGCGTAAGGCTCTCCCATTTGAGCGAGGAGGACGGCGGGGGATGGCTGGCAGAGGTGCCTGAACTCGACGGGTGCATCTCAACCGGCGAGTCACCTCAGCAGGCTTTGACTAGCGTCCAGGATGCAATCAAGTGCTGGCTTGAATCGGCCAAGGAACACGGAAAAGACATTCCGCCACCGGCGAACCACACGGAACCCGAGTTTAGCGGGGAGTTCACCCTCAGGGTCCCGAGAGCACTCCATCGGATGCTGGCGAAACGTGCCGAGTCAGAGGGCGTGAGTCTGAACCATAACATTGTGTCACTTATCTCTTTCGGGCTGGGTAAGGAGTTCGGGGAACGTTCTGCCGAGGCGCGGGAGACGCATGCCAGCGAGGCGCGGCCCCAGGCCAGCTATTCCATAGCGAGCGAAGACCGCCCGTTCCCTGCCTACCGCACCTCCCCCAGCGCCCGCTCGAGGACGTCGGCAACGTAGTCGATCTCCTCGGGGCGGGGGACTCCGAGGTTGTTGTGGAAGGGGATGGTGATGCTGATGCGCCCGGCGGACTCAGCAAACTCGGTGAACTCGGTCACGGGGAGTCGCCTCCTTGAAGCTGAACTCGGTGTGGTAGAAGGGCTGCGGGTGGGAGGGGGCTGAGACGCGGCTACACTCCCTCCCCGCGCCTTGTCTTCCATGCCCGCGTCCTATCGCGTCGCGCTGTAGCAGGAAAGCCCGAGCTCCGCCCCTTTTGGGACCCCGTATGCACCGCAGCGTAACGTGGTCGCGCAGAGCGGACTCGCGCTCAGGGGTAGGCTTGTCCACGCCCATCGGGTTACATACACGAGGCAGCTCATGCGCGTCACCTCGGGCGCCACATAACATACGAGATGCGTGCGTCAAGGACCCTCGCCAAGCGAGCCTGCAGGCGCTCGGCTGAGTTGACGAGATGTCCGACATCATAGCCACACTCCCACAGGGTCGTGGACCTTTCTCTGGATCCGGAACGTTCTCGCATACTCCATAAGCCCAGTCGTGTCTTTCCGGCCATCCCTGACGTAGGCCTGAATTGCTTTGTTCACGGTCTCAACGTCTAGCTTGGCCGCATGACGAATCACATCGCAGACCGTTCTCTCCCGGTCGTACACGCATACCCGTACGCCATTTACGTCGGACCAGGTGACACCAATCCTGAGGCAATGGGGCTCAATGAAGTGAACCTTGATCGGAGGATGCTCGAGTTTCACCTTCCTCCTGTTGATCCGCTTGTCAACAGCAATGTGCCACCTGTCAGGAGTTCGGTCGATGTACTGATAATGGTACAGCGCACTCTCCATACAGAGGATGGCGTCCGGAAGCAGCCGGGATATGATCTCGATGTCATCCATCCGCCCATCCTCAATCCACTCGTATACACCGCGCTTGATACGAGCGATGGAGCCGGCCTTGACCAGGGCTGCAATGTAGCTCGTGTGAATGCCCTGGTTCAGCATCTCGCTCGTGGTGGCTATGTTGCCGCGGGATTTGAAGACCTGTTTCACCATCTCGTACTTGCCCATATCACTCAGCCTGCTAAAAACACCTGCGGGACGCGCCACCGCGCAGATAGTTCTAACACCGGCAAAGACGCGCTATCCGGTCGTCGTCGGTGACGATCATCCCGCCCTCGCGCGCCCCGACAGGGGTCCTCGATCACCACAAGCCCGTGGCGGTCGGCGATCTCACGGATGACATCGAGCCTCGCCGGCTGGCCGAAGGCGTCCACCGGGAGGATGGCCTTCGTGCGGGGAGTGATGGCGTCCTCGATGAGGGCCGGGTCGATGTTCGCGGTGTCGGGCTCGATGTCCACGAACACCGGCTTCGCCCGCTCATAGAGGATGCAGTTGCTGGACGCGATGAAGCTGAACGGAGTCGTGATGACCTCGTCCCCCTCGCCAATGCCGAAGGCGCGGACAAGCAGGTGCAGACCGCTCGTGCCGCTGTTGACGGCAATCGCGTGCTTCCTGCGCACGTGTCCGGCAAAGCGGCCATGCGCCTCCTGGCTAGCCGTCAATGGACCGCTGAGGCCCCGGCGATGCCAGGCTATGGACGAACGGGAAGCTCAACGACCCCAGCTGGTAAGGAAGACCTCCCTCTGTAATATTCCCACGGCGATGTGTGGTGCAGGGATCTCCCGTCGAACTGCACCGAGTATTGTGTCTCGCTCCCGCGAACCTGCCTTATGCTGTTCTGCACTCTAGCCAGGAATGTTCGCCCGTCGGCTGTCAGGGTCTGTTAAGACCGCTGAAAGTCGAGGGCATCATCGATGTGCCGTCTAGCCCCACGGTCCGTTGTCCGGAAGACCAGTTCGCGCGAAGTTGGCCTGTCCATCTCCGCCGGCACTTTCGGAGGACCTCAGACACGGGAACGACGCATCGTTCAGCTTGGCCCAGGCGGTGGACTCGCTAACCTCTGCGTGTATCGATCTCATTGTCAATCCAGACCAGAATCGGTCTTGCGTTCTCGCGGACTCCCTCATGATATTGCCCTTCCAATGCGGAGTACCCGCTCTGCAGCCGCATGCCGTAGCATCTCTTGAGGATAAGGACTGTGCATGTCGGTTTACCTCACCCCTGCCTTGTATGCTTCCCCATGCTCGGCGTCGGAAGGGGCAACTAACTCCCGCATAATCGGACCAGTACCGATGCCTTCCGTTACCGCTTTTACAGCCTCGCGCTCCTCGCACATGTCGGTGAATCTGGAGCTCACAAGAACACCCTTTGGGTGGGTCCCCGCCTTGAACTCGTTCTCAGTGATTTGAGGAGGTTGCCGATCAATGATAGCTGGAGATACTCACGCTTCGTGTGTAGCTCGGTCTACCGGCAAGTCGCAGGCCATCTCATGGACGCCATGACCCGTTTGCTCTACTTTCACTTAACTCCCATTTAGCATAACTCTCTCCCGTCGCTCGGCTGTACCTGATTATTATTGTACAGAGGGCCTTCGTCCCCACGCGGAGTGCCCGGATCAGGCCGGAGTGAATCGCCTGTTGCACAAGTTGACTGGACGGCGGGAGGCGCGTAGCATGCACCCCCAGTTGAGCTATATCTCTCTATGGCGAAACTTGGTCCCACCCCTCAACACGGGGTAGGGACGCCTGTGCGAACACATGTCGTACCGACAGCCACTACCCACTGGGTCGTAAACCTCCCAATTAACACGAGCGTCGATTCAGTTACCGGTCTATGCCCGTCGACTGCCGCCTTTGAGTGGTCACAGAGAGTATCAACCAGCAGCAGAGCCTGTCGCTTGTTTCGCCGGTATACCTTGTAGAGCTTCTTCCACTTTGGTACGAATGCTGCCCAGTGGGTCGTGGGGCAAACGTGCAACGCATTCTGCGAGGTAGAGCAGCGCATCCCTTTGTTCTATGTTCCATTTCCGTTCAATAGCGTGCCCAACATCATGAGAATCGGCGGTTGCCCGCAACTCACCGATCAACGCCTGCGCCTCGCTTCTCTTGATTCGAAACCTCTCTGAAACCACGTCATATCCTTGAGCACAGTCGAGCTCGTGGACCACCCATTGTTCAGGTGGGCAGTCCCCGGGCAGGAACGCATAGTATAGCCTGTCGTCGTAATCTCCGCATGCCGCGCGAAAACCTGCCGACTCGAGCCAATCCTTAGCCCTATTGACCGGAACATCACCGTCCCAGACCAATAAAACCCGTGTGTTTGAACCAGTACGAAACAGCGAAGCCGCCAGCGGCGCAAGTTGACTGTCAGACCCAACACCCTTGACCCGGACTCTCTTTCGCGTTTCGCCGGTCAGGCTCTGCTTGACTAGAAGCTCCGCAAAATAGTCCTCACAGTATACTTCGAGTTCGGGCTCATGTTTCCCCGCCATGTCGCCCATTGCCAGACAAGTTGTCGGCCCAGATATGGCCGTGTGCTCGTCACCCGCCCTCGTGAGCAGTATGCGAGCCTCTCGTGGCACACTGTCAATGAGATAATGGGAATGTGTGGACACGACTACTTGGAGCCGTTTCCTATACATGATCTCTTGGAGCGTTTCAGACAGCCTGACTAACGCTTCAGGGAAGAGGCCTGTCTCGATCTCCTCAACAACGATTAAGGAGCCATCAGGGCAGTTCTGCAGGATGTAAAGTAGCTTGATGAGCAGGTCCTCTCCCGCCCCCATGTTGAAGCTGGAGTACCTGCTTCCGGACCTGCAACGCCGAACGGAGTACCTCGAGGACATCATGACTTCGGCTTCAGAGTAAACCCGCCCCAATACGTGCCCCAGATAACCCAGGTACGTGCCATTCAACGACTTCAACAATTCGGCCTTGCGCTGCCCGCCAAAGTGACTTCGTAGCACCCTCTGCTCTATCGCCGGGATGCACCTCTGCATACCTAGATAGTATGTCGGACGGACGGGCCTGCGTTCGTAGTGCATCCACTTCTCGGATCTCTTCTGAATGGTAAGCTCTCCGATCCTGGCGTTCTCGCAATCACCGTAACGCCAAGTGATGCGCAAGCCTGTAATGTCGGGATCGCCCGGTCCCTTGTAGAAAAAGTGACTAAACGTGTAGTAACCAGGCTCAGCGATGTCGCCAGAACTGGAGACTGGCTTGTCATAGTGAAACCCCAGCGCCGATAGGGCCAGTATGGTGGACTTGCCGCTGCCGTTTCTGCCGCAAACTACCGTAAGGGGGTAGGCAAATTCGACGCGGAGGTCTTTAATGCCACGGAGGCCAGGGTTTCCGGCAATTGTGATCTCGCGGAGTGTGGGAAACGGGCTGAACGCTCCGTTCTCATTGGTCCAAAGCCGCATCAGCCGCCGTTCTGTGTCGTTTAGGTGGCTTCCAGGCATGTCCTCCCCTCCACCCCTCTTGTCTCGGGTCTGACATTGGACAACACTTCAGGCTATGCGATTCTCTCGAAGCGCAGAGAAAGTCCCCAGGACATGGGGTGCCCCGAAAGGGCCGCCTGCAGGAGGGCACTGTCAATCTGCGCCCGGCCCTGTCGCCCGCTATTTCCCAGGCTCAAGATCCCTTCCCGTTGTCGCGACCTAATAGGCTTCGGAGGAACGTGTAAAGCATCATCCATTCGGTCTCGCTCCGCGGCCTCTTGCCGCGCCACTCAATTCGGCTGAGCAACTCTGCCCATTCCTCCGGAATCTCCTGCCTCTCAACCAGTGCTCTTAGCCCGGGGACCTGCGCGGGCGCCGATGCCGCTTCTGAGTCGACGCCTGCCATCAGCTCGGCCATAGTTACACCGTAGCAGCGGGCAAGCGCTGTCAATGTCTCTAGCGAGGGTCTCGTCCTCCCCCGCTCAATATCGGACAAGTGGGAGACCGACACCCCGGTTCTCTCCTTCACGTCAAGTAAGGTCATCCCGAGACCTCGTCGTAGTTCGCGCAGGCGTTGCGAAAGCTCCATAAAGGCGTCCCTCTCGTCAAGTCCGAATCGCAGGTCTTACCAGCCACTATGATAATTCCCCAGATGAGTTCTGTCAACACGTAGGCGGATACTTGACATTACGTGCACGCCGTAATAGAATGTAAGCGGCAATTACGGTGTGGGCGTAGTATACGGCGCTCAACTACCTGGATGCCGTAGCCCGCGACGGGCCGGTACTTACTGCTGGAGCAATCTAGAGCAGTGGAGGAATCGCCATGCCAATGATCCGCGCGCCTTGACAACGGTATCGGCAACCCCAGCCATACGCCGTTGACCGTGACTCTGTCCCGTGAATCCCATTCATTACGGAAAACACCCGAAAGGAAGGTACATATCGCGATGAATGGCCCATATACCTTGTCCTATGCGACAATCGATGCCGTAGTTACACTGAGATCGCCAGGCGTGTACGAGCTTCTTGTCCTGTACCAAGGCCCAGTCAGGTACGTTGGTAGATCCGACGATGATCTCAATGCCCGCCTCAAGCAATGGGTCGGCAGCAAGTACAGGTACTTCACGTTCGAATACTGCTCGTCGGCGAGAGACGCCTTCTACAAGGAATGTACACTCTACCACCAGCATGGCGGGAGCAAGGGACTTGACAATGATAGGCACCCCGACCGCCCGTCTGGCACTGACTGGAAATGCCCTGTCTGTGGCAGATAGCTACCCGCTACGGATCCCGGGGGGCCTCCCCCGGGATCCCCTCCACGCTAGAGTAAACGGAGCTGTCCCACGCAAGGAGGAACGGGCGACTCCAGGTGAAAAAGCGAGTACACCCGGGTCCCCAGCCGGATGGCCTCAGCATCGACCTCCCACTTCTTGCCCGACCGGAAAGGGACACAATCCCGCGCGGAAAGTACGCGCCTCTCCTCGCTCGCTTCGCCAGCAGCAATGATGGAAGTCCGACGTATTGGAGTGTGCCGACCGACGGTGTAGCGAGCCTTCCTTGAAGGCATCGCTCGCTCCACAACAAGCGGTGCCAGGCTAGAATTGCCAGGTGAAAGCATTCTCGGATGTGGGGTGCTCGGAGGCTGCACGCGGGCCGCTACGACCAGTATGCACGCGTGATTAGCGCAATCTACAATTTGAATTGCCGTCGCAAGCCGTGATGCCTTGAAGTGGACCGCCAGCCGCTCGATAAGCGCCACCGAAATGCCTTCAGTCTCGAGGATCGGCCGAATATGTGACCGCGGAAGAAGGAATTCTGCAGCGCCGAGGTTACACAGGCGTTCCACTACTGCGCCAAAGTCGCGATCACGCGCGACGCAGTCATGTAGTTCCGACCATAGCTCCTCATCCCGACGGAGAAGGTGATGACAAATCTCGTGATACAGAGTGAAACGGACGCGCTCAGGGGCCTGACCCTGTTGTGTACCGAGGACAACAACATCATCGACGTGAAACCCATCCTGGCCACCATCGTACTGCGATACAACCACCTTGAGACCCAGGTGCCGCGCAAGAAGCAGCGGATCGCCGCAGTCCCCGTGCTTTGAGCGGACGCAGCCAACCATGGCCAGAACGCGCTCTCGCAGGTCAGCTTCGGAAAACATGCGTCAACCCGCTCCTCTCGACAGGGTGAGCACATCCCCGGGACGCGTTACTGACAGCTCTATTCTCGTGCGTCCCTATTGCGTACCGGCAGCCCCCTGGTATCCCTACCCAACACGAGGAAGATATAGGAGTCTAGACCTTGTCCTAAGCCCCATCGCTCCTCAAGGGTGGCCGTGGGAGGAGTGAATGTACAGAGGTGTCACGTCAAGTACGCTACAAATCTGGTGACCTCGTATGCCGGAGTTGCTGGGTCTCGAATGCTGACGTTCTGCCAACCACCGAGAATCGGTCGAACAGGCAACGCGATCCATGCATGGCCATTCGACAGCTTCGACAGAATACCCGTTGATCCTGCTGAGCGTTGAAAGATGTTCCAGGTGCTTACTGAAGGCCCCTGCACCCAGTTTGCTGCGCTGGGGCAACATACAGCGTTGTGACCCAACCGACGTCTAGGAAGCCGGTGTCAGGACTGCCGATGATACTGGTGCCAGCCCACCGCATAAGGCAGGCGCAAGCGCGGACAAAGTGTGATGCACGCCTCTCTTTCGATAGCTTGGCTTCGCAGGAAGCAGGATTTCCACTCAGGACGCGGAAAGTATATCTTTGGATGTGCAGACAGCTTGTGTCAGCCGGCGTCGGAGCCGGCCTACAGGCGGCCTGTAGTAGGCTTCACTATCAGTCACGCTGTTCGGGCGCATTCAGGAGCTCCCTCACTCGAATCAGCCCGACTCGGCCCCCACGTGAACAGCCTCATGCGGCCGTACCACCACTTTTGCAGGAAGTAGATGATCAGTGGAGGGGAGCGTGAGAGTCGGCCCATGGGCGCGGTACGGCCGCATTTGTTGCAGGCTTCTGGGATGAGAACACAACGGGCGTTCGTGTCCGATCATGGAGCGTTGTACCAAGCACGGGTGCTTCTGTCAAGAAAGCTCTAGAGCTACTCAGGTCCGGCTCTGGATAGGAAAGGAGGGCTGTGAGCTTTGGACGGATTCTATGAAAGGATGGAGGATCATTCTGAGGCGAAAGCAACTGTGGTCTCTAAGTACTTCTGGGCTTGGGCCAAAATCATGCTTCCGAGGTCGCCAGGTAAGCGCATTGCCTACATAGACCTGTTTGCAGGCAAAGGCAGGTACGATGACGGCAGAAAGTCAACACCCCTGCTCGTACTGGAGAAGGCAATAGCAGACCCGGTATTGCGTGATGGTCTGGTTACCATCTTTAACGATGTCAACCCCGAGTATACGAAGGTACTGGAAGAGGAAATCAAGGCTCTACCAGGAATTGAACAACTACGACACAGGCCCGTTGTGTCATCGATAGAGGTTGGCAGCGAGGTGGCAGAACTCTTCGAAGGTCTGAATCTGGTGCCGTCGCTCGTTTTCGTAGATCCGTGGGGATACAAGGGCTTATCTCTCCGTCTTCTGAATGCCTTTACCAAGAATTGGGGCTGTGAGTGTATCTTCTTCTTCAACTACAATCGCATTAATCCAGGTTTGAGCAACGAAGTGGTCCGCGGCCACATGATCGCACTCTTCGGAGAAAGCAGGCTTGTTAAGCTCCAGTCCAGAGTCGCCGACATGCCGCCTGAGCAGCGAGAATTAACGATTGTTAACGAACTCGCTGAAGGAATAAGGGGGTCAGGAATGGAACGAGTAAAGTACGTCTTGCCGTTCAGACTTACTACTCAGGCAGGAAAACGGTACTACCTTGTCTTTCTCTCAAAGAGCCCTCTCGGCTACAAGATCATGAAGGATATCATGTACAGGGCAAGCACGTCGCATGAGGACGGGGTCGCCAGTTTCGAGTATACCCCCGTGAAGGACTCCCAGTTAAAGCTCCTGTTCGACTATGCCCGACCACTGGATACGCTGGGAGATGAACTCCTATCGATATTTGCTGGTCAAACACTCACGGTAGCAGAGATATACGAACGACACAATGTTGGTACCCAGTTTGTTCTTGCAAACTATCAGGAAGCCCTGAAGAGGCTAGAGGCTGCCGGCAGGATTGAGGTTGATCCTCCGCGGAACAGGCGAAGACCAGGCACCCTTCCTGAGACAGTCCGAATAACATTCCGGTAATTCCACACCGTAGAGTCAGAGTTGGAATGCGTAGGGGAGGGATGACTTGTGTCCGCGTATTCAAGTATAGAATGGACTGAGGCAACATGGAATCCCGTCACAGGGTGCTCGAAGGTAAGTAGAGGCTGCAAAAACTGCTATGCCGAGCGGTTTGCCTTACGCCTTCAAGCTGGAGGACACCCTCACTATGTGAATGGATTCAAGCTCACGACCCACCACGATGCCCTGAGGGTCCCACTGATGTGGAGAAAACCTCGCCTTGTGTTTGTGTGCTCCATGAGCGATCTCTTCCACGAGGAGGTCCCACTGAGCTTCTTAAGGCAGGTTTTCGATGTAATGAGGATAGCGAAGCATCATACGTTCCAGGTATTAACAAAACGATCGTCCAGACTTGCGGAACTGGCCGGCGAGCTCCCGTGGCCAGACAACGTGTGGGCCGGCGTCACCATCGAATCAGGTGAGTACCTGTCCCGGGCCGACGACCTTCGAACAGTGCCGGCAAAGGTGAAGTTCTTGAGCCTCGAGCCACTGCTAGGACCCATTCCCCACCTGCCTCTTCAGGGTATCCAGTGGGTTATCGTAGGGGGGGAGTCTGGTCCTTCGGCCAGACCCATGAGTGCTGGGTGGGTCCGTGAAGTTAGAGACCAGTGTTCGGACGCGAATGTAGCGTTCTTCTTCAAACAATGGGGCGGTCTTAGGAAGCACGATGCCGGTCGGGTCTTGGACGGTCGCACGTGGGATGAAATGCCGCATGGTACCGATGGCCTCAAATCGGCACCGGCACCGCAGACATGCACTGCCCCGGCTGCCGACTGCACCTTCCGCAGCGCGCTCTCAAGGACGCCGGCGACGTAGTCGATCTCGTCGGCGGTGAGGCGGTTGTGGAACGGGATGGCGATGCCGGTGCGCCCCGCAAGCTCGATGACGGGCAAGTCGCCTTCCTTGAAGCCGAACTCGGCGCGGTAGAAAGGCTGCAGGTGGACGGGGGTGCAATACGCGCGGCAGCCGATCCTTGCCTCCTGGAAGCGGCGCATCACGTAGTCGCGCACGGCGGATTGGCGCTCGGGGGTGGGCTCGTCCACGCCGACCCGGATCACATACCGGGACATGAGAGCGTCCTCGTTGAGGTTCGGGTCGATGTCCGTCGTGTCAGGATCGACAGCAACGAATACCGTTATCGATCTCTCTGTGTAGCCAAGCAACCTGGAACTGAGGGCACTCCAACAACCACTCCAACAACCCAGGGCCACTGATTGACGTACGCGCGTCACACGAGAGTGGTCAAGCTCTGCGTCAGATCTCAAGGATCTCAGCCTTCCCTGACTCGACAGACTCCGGTGCAGCACAGATGGAGCTATCTGGTACTGCGGCAACCAGCTTCTCGTTAGGTTCTCGTGGGGAACCCCCTGCCCTAAGTGAGGGTTGCCCCTCATTGTCCTGATCCCACAGAAAGCTGAGCTCGAAGTCCGCGACCCTTATGGCAGCGAGCAAGCTTCGCGGGAGCCGCTTTCGCAGCCCGAGATGGACCGGCAAGCAGCTGGCGCCGCGGGCCCATACGTACTCGGAACAACAGGGGCAACGCTGCGGCTTAAAGCATTCGGGGGAACGAACAGGATGGCTGTAGCACGGTAGCTCGGGAAAGCCGTAGGCATCCCCTCTGTAGTCAGCCGTACGCACCCGCAGATGTCAAGGCTGGTTTGGAATTCCCCAGTTGGGGCCGGTCGAAAATTCCCCTTTCTGGGTCGTTAGGAGCACTCACCACCTCCTCGATGGCTGGTTATTGCGATAGGCAGTCAGGGACCGCTGAGCCCTTGGCAAGCATCCCTTCGGCGGCGCTTTCGCCCTCGTTCTACTGTGGCTGCCCTTCGCGGGCTAGGGCCGGCGAGTAGGGCGCAAGCAGGCTTGTTCTCTCTCCTTTTCCCGCAGCCGGCAAGACTCGCCTCGGATGTTCACCACCACCGAGTGGTGCAGGAGCCTATCCAGGATGGCTGTTGCAATCACCGTGTCCCCAAAGATCTGGCCCCAGTCGCCGAAGCTCTTGTTGGAAGTGAGGATGATGCTCCCGCGGGTGTACCGCGCGCTGATGAGCTGGAAGAACAGCGTTGCCTCCAGAGAGTCCATTGTAAGGTAGCCCAGCTCGTCGACGATCAGAAGCCTCGGTGCCGTGTAGACCCGCCGGCGCCGCTCCAGCCGGTTCTCTGCATGGGCCCGGCGCAGGTCCTGGACCAGGGTGTGGGCCGTGACGAAGTACACGGCCAACCCTTGCTCGATGGCGGCCAGCCCCAGCGCCACCGCCAGATGCGTTTTCCCCACACCAGGGGGCCCCAGGAAGAGCACGTTGGTGGCGTTCGCCACAAAGGCCATGGTGGCCAGTTCCCGGATCTGCCGCTCGTCGATGGACGGCTGGAAACCGAAGTCGAACTGGTCCAAGGTCTTGTGAAATGGCAGGTGAGCTAGCCGGTGTCAACGCCGGCGTAGATCTGACCCACTGGCGTCGATTGGGAATTGACCCGCCCCGCCAGCATGATCAAACCTTCGGTTGCTCGGCGGAGGTCACCTCCTTCGCAGGGAGAGCGGTGACGGGGAAGTCGTCTTCCTTTTTGGGACCGGCTCAAACCAGGAAGGGATACCGTTTTCGTGGCAAGTCCTCTCTCCTCGCGGTCGGCTGGTTCGTGGTCCGGCGGCCGCTCGGCGTCCCGATCAAGTTCACCCTGACCTGCCCACTGTTGCTGACGGCGACGCTGGCTGTCTACGATCTGCTGATCCGGCGGATCGGCGTCTTGAGGCTTCTTTCCGGCATGAAACCGACCGCGGATACTTCGAGGCCGACGGCGGGTTGAAGCAGGCGGCCGCGCCGGCAGGGGATGTTGATCGGCAGGAAACGAGACATCCAAAGGAGAACTGATGCCTCGGGCGGCAAAGAAGTCGCTGCGTTTCGATCATAGCGGGATTGGCGCGAAAGCATGCGCGGACGCGTGCGAGGAAGGATGCGCGGAGGGACGAAGCCGAACTGAACGAGAGGGGCATGCGGCAGCGACCGGGCTGATGATGGAGACTGCCCCGCCCGAGAGCCACGGGAAAGCCGAGGCGATGCTGAATCCGCCATGCTACATCCGCTCAGGAAAATTAAGGGACCCGTCGCTGTTGCCTTCTTCACGGGCAGACTGAGGATTTCCACATCGGAGTGGCCCCGGTGTTTCCGTTTCGTAAGGATTGCCGTGATGGATGAGGACGACTACCACGACTCACGACTGGGACGCCGTCAAGTCAAGAAATGGGCCGTGGAACTGGCCCACAAGCTCTGATCCGGGAGGTAGATCGTCATCGCCGGAAATCAGACCCTCATCGGCACGAAACTGCATCCGCCCTGCACACGAGGGAACGTGGTGCTGCGCCGGCGCCTGTTCAACCTGCTTGACGCTGGGATGCGGCCGGGGTGTCGCCTGATTCTGATCTCCGCTCCAGCTGGCTACGGCAAGACCACCCTGGCCGCCGCTTGGCTGGCTGGTCTCGACAACGCCCAAGCGTGGCTTTCCCTGGAGGAAACCGAGAACGAACCCGTACGATTCCTGACCTATCTGGGCGCCGCGCTCGAGAAGGCTGCTCCCGAATTCGGCGCGTATGTCGGCTCCCTGGCCGGTGCGCCCCAACTGCCTGCAGCTGAAACCGTGGCCGCCGAACTGGTAAACGCTATGATGCCGTCACCGAGCCTGTTTTTCCTGACCCTCGACGATTACCACGTCCTGACCAGTCCTTACGCCCATGACTTGATTCGTGCCTTCCTGGAACACCTGCCGCCGCACTTCCGCTTGCTCCTCGTCACCAGGGCGGACCCTCCTTTCCCCCTCAACCGCATGCGGGTTCGCGGCGAGGTGACGGAGGTCAGGATGGATGACTTGCGCTTCACCCCAGAGGAAGCGGGGGAGTTTCTGC
>JBLNDA010000051.1:0-88304 GCA_050261175.1 Clostridia bacterium | reverse complement strand
AGTACGCGCCGATGTCGTTCGCCCACACGGTGATGAGAACCGTCACCACGTGTCCGAGGCCCGCGGCGGCGCCACCGAGCCCCCTGAGGAGGAGCAGCAGTGAGATGGCCCATCCCACGTACGCCGCGCCGAAGACCGTAACAGCGGGGTTCGCGATGGCCGATTCCCTGCCGAGCTTGAGCGTCTGGAAGACGAGGCTCGCGACAATCATGCCCGCTAGGATGGCGCCCATTGCGGCGCCCGAGCCGACGTACCCCGCAAGAGCGAACGAGAGGACACCCAGCACCCCGACGACCGGGGTCGGCTCGAGCCCCGCTCCCTTCGCAAGCCTGTAGAACTCGAGAACAGCGCCAGCTCCGATGCATGCGACAACTACAGCGAGATACGGCCCGCCCGCAGCGACAACCGCCAACGTGATCGGCGCCGCAACGAGCGCGCTTACGACCCTGTCCCGCACCTTCTGGGCCTCCTTCCGCCAGTGCCCCTATCCGGTGTCCGCCGGAAGAGACCTAGATGCCGCCGAACCTGCGGACTCGTCTCTGGTACTCCTGAATCGCCCGCACGAGCTCGCGCCGGGTGAAATCAGGCCATAGCACCGGGGTAACGTACAACTCGGTATATGCAACCTGCCAAAGCAGGAAGTTGGAGATCCTCATCTCCCCTCCCGTCCGGATGAGGAGGTCGGGATCAGGGACGCCTGCTGTATGAAGCCGGGCCTCCAGGGCGCGGTCGTCTATATCCCCCAGGCCGAGTTCTCCATTGGCCACATCCTCGGCCATACGCCTCGCCGCTCTCACGATCTCGTCTCGCCCGCCGTAGTTGATGGCGAGGTTCACCAAGACGCCACTGTTCTCCCTGGTCGCCTCCTCCACACGGGTCACCGCATGCATTACGGCCTCTGGCAGTCCCTCTCGCGCGCCTATCACGCGGATGCGCGCCCCGAAGTCGACCAGGGGGCCAAGCTTCTTCTCGAACATCTCCACGAACAAGTCCATGAGGCCATTCACTTCATCGGAGGGACGCTTCCAGTTCTCCGTGGAGAAGACATACAGCGTCACCACCTCGATCCCCATCTCCGAGGCGGCCCTCACTATGTCCTCGGCCCGGTCCGCACCGACCCTGTGTCCGGCGAGCCTCGGAAGACCGCGTCTCGTCGCCCACCTGCCGTTGCCGTCCATGATAATCGCGACATGACGCGGCAGTCTCGTCCTATCCACAGGCGGCAAGTTGTCCAGGTCTCCCGATGCTTCCGGTGCGCCTGACCTCCCCAGGACCCTCACAAGAACCCGGACGGGGTTCACAAGAGCCGTCATCCCCCTCGGGAGTCGCGCCACAAGCTTTCCTCCCATCGAAAAAGCTCAAGGGGAGCGCGACCTCGTGGCGACCTCCCCTTGACCATGCACGCGGACTCTATTCCTCTTCCACTATCGCGCCCGAGGAGCACTCCTCAGCGCACATACCGCAGTCGGTGCAGACCTCGGGGTCAATCACAAACTTGTCCTCTCCCTCGCTGATCGCCTCAAAGGGGCACACTTCTGCGCACGAACCGCACTTGGTGCAGTCGTCAGTGATCACGTGAGGCAACACGGCCACCTCCCTTCAGACTTCCATTATCTCGGCCTCCTTGGCCTCTAGGAGAGCGTCGATCTCCGCTATGAATCTGTCGGTGAGTTTCTGGACCTCCTCCTGGCCCTTCTTGAGGTCGTCCTCGGTAATCTCTTTGTTCTTCTGTTTCGCCCGCAGGGCGTCTATGGCTTCACGCCTTGCGTTGCGTACCCCGACCCTCATCTCTTCCGCGACCTTCTTCGCGATCTTCACGAGGTCCCTCCGCCTCTCCTCTGTGAGCGTGGGGATGGTTATCCGGAGAACCGACCCGTCGCTCACCGGGGTCAGCGCAAGGTCCGACTTCAGGATCGCCCGCTCGATATTGGGAAGCACCTTGCGATCCCATGGCTGGATGACAAGCAGCCTGGCCTCAGGCACAGAGATGCTGGCAAGCTGGTTGACGGGATACACGTCGCCGTACGCCTCAACGGTTATCCTGTCGAGCAGGGCCGGATTGGCTCTCCCTGTCCGGATCTGCGCGAATTCCCGCCGCGTTGCCTCAATTATCTCCTTCATCTTCTGTTCGGCCTTGGCACGTTCATCATCTGGCATGCTGCTCCCCCCCGACTTGAGTGCCTATCTCCTCACCAAGCACCGCCCTCCTGACGTTCCCTTTCTTCGTCAGGTTGAACACCACGATGGGGATGCCGTTGTCCATGCAGAGCGACGCAGCGGTGGAATCCATCACACCGAGCCCCCGGTTTATGACATCCCTGTACGTGAGATGTGTGAACCGTACGGCAGATGGATTGGACCGAGGGTCAGAGTCGTACACTCCGTCAACCCTCTTCGCCATGAGGATTACCTCGGCCTCGATCTCGGCCGCCCGTAACGCCGCCGCAGTGTCAGTAGAGAAGTATGGGTTGCCCGTGCCTCCCGCGAAAATCACGACCCGCCCTTTCTCGAGGTGACGGATGGCTCGCCGGCGGATGTAAGGCTCCGCGATCTCCCTCATCTCGATGGCGGTCTGAACCCTCGTATCAACCCCCAGTTTCTCGAGGGCGTCTTGAAGCGACATGGCATTGATGATGGTGGCAAGCATCCCCATGTAGTCGGCGGTGGCGCGGTCCATTCCTGCCTTCTGGGCCTGGATGCCGCGCCAGATGTTCCCACCACCGACAACCACAGCCACCTCGACGCCGAGCGCGTGTATCTCGCGTACCTCCTCGGCGATGTGCTTCACGACCTCAAGGTCGATCCCGAAGCCCCTGGGGCCCGCGAGGGCCTCTCCGGACAGCTTCAATACGACCCTCCTGAACCGAGGGGTCTCCCCAGCATTGCTCATCAAGTCCGCCAGCCTTCCTTCGGCGTCCCACGCGCCTTCCGTCAGCCTTCGGCGATCACCTCGGCCCAGCCAGCCACCCTCACAAGCCCTCAGACCTCGCAGGCGTCCGGCTTCTCGATGCCCTCTCCCAGCTCAAACCTGGCGAATCTCCTCACGAGGATCTTCTCGCCGGTTTTCGCGGACACTTCCGCCACGAGATCGCGTATGGTCTTCTCGGGGTCCCTGATGTACGGCTGGTCCAACAGGCAGACCTCGGTGTAGAACTTCTTCAGCCTGCCTTCGACGATCTTGTTCACTACCGCCTCAGGCTTGCCCTCGTTCAGGGCTTGCGCGCGGTATATGGCCCGCTCGCTTTCGAGCACCGACTCAGGCACGTCCTCGCCGGAAACGTAAAGCGGCTTTCCGGCGGCGATCTGGAGGCACACCTCTTTCGCGAGCCAACGGAAGTCATCGGTACGCGCCACGAAGTCGGTCTCGCAGTTCACCTCGACGAGCACGCCGATCTTGCCTCCGAGGTGGATGTAAGCCTCTACCACGCCCTCGGCTGCGACTTTCCCGGCCCTCTTGTGCATCTTCGCGAGGCCCTTCTCTCGCAAGTAGGCGATGGCCTTCTCCATGTCGCCCCCGGTTTCCTCAAGGGCCTTCTTGCAGTCCATCATCCCGGCGCCGGTTCTCTCCCGGAGTTCTTTGATGTTCTCGGCTGTCACAGCCACAAGCGTTACCTCCCCGCAACTTTACCGATCCGTGTCGTCGTCACGCACCGTGGCGTGCTCATCGTTGTCGACTTCCGCGACCTCGATGTCCAGCGGCATCTCGACGACGTCCGTCGCGGCGTCGACGTACTCCCCTTCGAGCTCGTGCTCGCGGATCTCGCCGTTCAAGGACGCTTCTTGTGCCTCCGCCGCAAGAGCCGCGTCACGGCCCTCGAGACCTTCTATCACTGCGTCGGCCATTTTGCCGCAGATCAGTTTCACTGCGCGAATGGCGTCGTCGTTTCCGGGGATCACGTAGTCGACTTCGTCCGGATCGCAGTTTGTATCCACGATCCCCACTATGGGTATACCAAGCTTTCGCGCTTCTTGCACTGCTATTCTCTCCTTACGCGGATCGACCACGAAAACCGCGCCCGGCAGCCTCGACATCTCGCGGATTCCGCCGAGGAATCGCTCGAGCTTCTCTTTCTCCTTCACGAGCTGCATGACTTCTTTCTTCGGAAGCACATCGAACGACCCATCAGCCTGCATGCTCTCCAGCGCCCGAAGGCGCTCGATTCGCTTGCGAATGGTTCGGAAGTTGGTGAGCATCCCGCCGAGCCAGCGTTCGTTCACGTGGAACATGCCGCACCGCTCGGCTTCTTCCTTGATGGTGTTGCGGGCCTGTTTTTTCGTGCCTACGAACAGGATGGTCCCGCCCTCCTGCACCACGCGCTTCACAAACTCATAGGCCTCATCGATCTTCCTCACGGTTTTCTGGAGGTCTATGATGTATATGCCGTTGCGCTCGGTGAAAATGAAGGGCTTCATCTTGGGGTTCCAGCGTCTGGTCTGGTGGCCGAAATGAACCCCGGCCTCGAGCAACTGCTTCATGGTGACTACTGCCAAGATCTCACCTCCTCCCCCACCGGTTATGCCTCCGCCCCGTTCATCCCCCGACAGAACCCGCGCAAACGGGCACCGTTGCCGGGATCCGGGAGCGTGCGTGCTCACACCAAATCGTAGTATACCACACGCTCACATCCATATCAACGAAAGCACGTCATGAATTTCGCGCGCCTGAATACCCGTCCGCCTCCAGGGAATACCTAACGTATGAACATGAAGCCCGCTTTCCCCGCGGCGGAGGTCTCCGAGCTTGAGCTTCCTTCGAAACGTCCTCAATGAGATAGTGTCCTTGCTCTCTTTCGAGAGTCCGGCGAGGGAAGAGGAGTTCGTTCTCGACACCCAGCGTAAGATGCCCGGACTGACCTCGGACGTCCCGCAGACCGGCGCCCCGCGGACGCCCGCCCCCGGCCAATCAGGCGGCAGACAGACGGAGACTCAGGGGGGCCGGAACCGGGGGCACGATCTCGTCGGACGCCCGCCGCAGCGATCCGGACCCTCTGAAACACCCGGGGTGGAGCCTTCAGCAGTGGCGCGACTCGAGGAAGCCCTCCCGCGCACGCCGTACGGTTTCATTCGGCCGAGGAAGATGTCCACGATCAAGGCGCGAGGCGGGTTCGGAGCGCGCCAACGGACGAGCCTCTCTCGAGACGCCGCGCCGCAGGAAGCCTCAGACGAGATATTTCCGGCGCAACCCGGCGGAGACGACAGCGCCGCAACGGGGCAAGCGGGCCGCCAAGGCGGCGCCCGAGGGCAACAGGAAGACGAAGTGAAGCGCCTGGCTGAAAGCCTGCAGGCGAACCTAGACGCCCTCAAGCAGGTCCTCCATTACGGCCTGAACTCCGACGTGGTCGTGAGGGAATTCGACATACCCACCACCCCTCCCACGAAGGCGGCGATCGTGTTCATGGAGGGCCTATCCAGCAAGGACATCATCAACCTCGCCATACTTCAGCCGCTCATGCTCATATCCCACCTCGACAGGGATCTGCGGGCGGCAGATGTCCTGGAGATCGTGGAACGCCGCCTCCTCCCCGGGAACCAGGTGTCACGCAAAGACAACCTCCGTGGGGTCATCGAGGGGGTGATAGCCGGGACTACGTGCCTCCTCATCGAAGGTTGCAGCACAGCGCTAGAGATAGAGACCAAGTCGTGGGAACACCGCAGCGTGGACCAACCCACGGCCGAAATGGTGGTCCACGGTCCGCAGGAAGCGTTCAACGAGACCCTCAAGAACAACGTGGCCCTCGTGCGGAGGCGCATGAGGACGCCTGATCTCGTGAGCGAGCTCCTCAAGGTGGGAACCCTCTCCCGGGTGGACTGTGCCGTCCTCTACGTGGAAGGCCTCACAAACCCCAAGCTCGTGGCGGAGGTGAAAAGGCGTATCAACGGGATCACCGCTGACCAGATCCAGGACACCGGCGTGCTCGAGCAGTTCATCGAGGACAAGCCGTTCGTGATGGCGCCGCAGACCTTGTCCACTGAGCGGCCCGACAGAATGGCGGCCTACCTCTCCGAGGGACACGTCGGGATCCTCATCGACGGAAGCCCCTTCGGCCTTGTGGTGCCAGCCACCTTCTGGTCCCTGCTCCACGCGGCGGAGGATCACTTCCTTCGGTGGCCGTTCGGCACCTTCCTGCGCTTCGTACGCGTGGTCGCGCTCGCCGCGGCGATACTGCTGCCGGCGGTGTACGTCGCCGTAACCAACTTCCACCCGGAGATGATACCCACGGACCTGCTTCTGGCGATAGCGGCGACCCGTGAGAAGGTGCCGTTCCCCACCGTCGTAGAGGTGCTCATAATGGAGGTATCTCTGGAGCTCATCCGCGAGGCGGGAATCCGGGTCCCCGGTGTCATCGGCCCCACTCTGGGCATAGTCGGAGCACTCATTCTCGGCCAGGCAGCGGTGGCCGCCTCGATAGTCAGCCCGATCCTTGTGATAATCGTGGCCCTCACAGCGCTCGGATCGTTCGCCATACCCAACTTCAACATGGCCTTCGCCGCGCGGATCACCCGCTTCATATACATCATGTTGGCGGCGGCGCTCGGCTTCTACGGCATCGCGGTGGGAGTCTTCATTCAAATGATGATCTACGTGAGCATCAGGTCGTTCGGCGTGCCGTTCATGTCGCCTGTCGCTCCGTTCGCCCAGGCCAGCGGCGACATCATTATGCGGTACCCGTCATGGAGCATGGAGCTTCGTCCCAAATTCCTGCAGACCCAGCACAGGGAGCGGCAGCCTGAGGTCGCCCGGAAGTGGACGCAGTCGGCGGGCGCTGACGCCCCGTCGCCGGCCGGGGCCGCCCAGTCCCCACTGGGAGTGGGCGAGGCCGGCAAGGGAAAGCCCCGGTCACAGCAGGACGAAGGAGGCGGGACACGTGCTTGAGGAGGGAAGAATAGGCACGAGCGAGGCCGTCGCGGCTACTGTGTATTTCCTTTCGTCGAAGCTGTTCATCTCGTTCCCGCAGCAGATGGCGACGGTCGGCCTCACGGCCGCCTGGATGGTGCCTATCATAAGCTTCGCCACGGGATCGCTCGGATTCCTCATCAGTGCTGCACTCCTGAGACGCTATCCCCGCATGGGCATAGTCGAGATAGGCGAGGAGCTGGCGGGCCCCCTGTTCGGCAGCCTCGCCGCTCTGGGGTACTTCGCGTTCTTCTTCATCGCTACGATCGTCGTCATGCGTGAGTTCTCGGAGACAGTGGGGACCGCTCTCCTTCCCCGCACACCCCTCCCGGTGATAACGGCCATATTCGTGCTGGTCACCATCGCCGCGACCTTCCTCGGCGCGGAGGCGATCACGAGGGCGGCCTTCCTCGCAGCGCCTCTGATAGTCGCAACCCTCGTCTTCCTGAACGTCCTGTTGCTGCCTCAGGCCAACTTCGACGCGATGTTTCCTCTCTTCGGCCCCGGCCTCGGCAAGCTCGTTTACCATGGGGTGACCCATTCAGCAGTTGCGGGCGAAGTCATCTTCCTCGGAATCATAGCGCCTCAGCTCAGGGACTCGCCCAAAGTGCGCACGATGGGGCTCGTCGCGTTGGCAATCACCGCCTTCTTCACGAGCGTGTCGGTGCTTACCTTCGTAACCGTCTTTCCCTACCCGCTCTGCGTGCACATACCGTACCCCGGTTACGAGACTTCCACCCTAATCTATGTGGGGCGGTTCTTCCAGCGGGTCGAGGTGGCTTTCGTGTTCTTGTGGGTCGTGAGCGGATGCATCGAGCTCGCGCTGGGCGCCTACACCTCGGCGATGATCCTGGCCCGAATGCTCAAGCTGCCCCTGTACCGTCCGCTCCTGCCGGCGCTGGCCGTCATCGGCTATTCACTTGCCTTCGTGCCGCCCGATGTTCCCACCGCGACCAGGCTCGACTTCGAGCTGGTCAGGACGTTCGGCGGCATCGCAGTCTTCATCGTCCCGGCGCTGCTGCTCCTTGTCGCCCAAGTGAAGCAAGGCCGCAAGGCCGCGGGGAGTGGGCGGACCAATGGCGCTTGAAGTGAGGGATCGACGAGCAAGACGTGCCCGAGCCTCGCTGCTCCTCTCTCTTTGCATCGCGACAGCCCTCTGTTCGTCGGGGTGCTGGGATAGGACGGAAGTGGACGACCTCGCGTTCATCATGGCAATCGGCCTGGACGAAGCCCCAGACAACCAGGTGTACGTGACCTTTCACATAGCCGTCCCGAGAGCCGTGGCCGGGGCCGGGGGAGTCGGCGGAGGTTCGGGAGGAGGAGGAGGAGGAGCAGGCCAACTGTCAAGCCTCATAACGACGCTCATGGGCCGGTCCGTTTTGAGCCTCCTCAACCTGTTGAGTACGCACGTGGACAGACGCCCGACCCTCGTACACGGGAAAATGGTGATCGTCGGAGAGAAGCTGGCAAGGCGGGGCATATCCCCCTACATCGGCGAGATCCTCAGGTTCCGGGAAACGCGAAGGACTATGTTCCTGGCGGTGGTCCGGGGGACCGCCAAGGAGTTCATCGAGAAGAACCGCCCGGTCCTCGAGCAGAACCCCGCCAAGAACCTCGAGCTTCTCGCGCTCGCGAACAGGCAGGCCGGGTTCATCCCTCCGTCGCAGGTCCACAGGTTCCTCGTGGAGATGCAGTCGCTCGGGGAAGAGCCCGTCACTATCCTGGCAGGGATAAAGGAACAAGCCCCCGGAGGTAGGACCGAGCAGTCCAGCGGCAACGCCCCGGGGGCGTCGAGCGGCTCCCCCGGCGGCGGGTCACAGACAGGCGGCGACGGCGAGGACCAGCCGAAGATGCCGCTGCCCCGGCCGATCCGTCCCCGCAGCGATTCTGACTACCTCGCGGGCCAGTCCCCATCGGTCGGCGGAAACCCCATCGAGTTCCTCGGCGGCGCGGTGTTCAGGGGCGACCGGATGGTCGGGGAGGTCACGGGACAGGATGTCAGGGCCATGCTCATGATCCGCGGCACCTTCAAGAGGGGCATTCTTGACGTGGAAGATCCGTTCGTGAAAGGCAGGTACGTGTCGTGCGGCGTCCGCCTGGCTAGTCCGACCGAGATCAGAGTCACCAAGGAGGGGCGGAGATTCCACGTCAAGGTGAAGATCATGCTCGAAGGGGAGGTCATCGGAACCCAAAGCCTCGTCGACTACTCGAACCCTAAGAACCTCCATACCCTCGAAAGGCGTATCGCAGACGACCTCAGGAGGGGCTGTGAGCAGCTGGTGAAAGAGGCACAGGAGAAACTACGCGCAGACATCTTCGCTTTCGGGAACAAGGCCCGGCACCTCGTGAAGACGTGGGGGGAGTGGGAGGACCTCAATTGGCCGGAGAGATTCCCGGAAGCGCGGGTGGATATCGACTTGAGACTGGACCTCCGCCGCACGGGCTTGCTGTTCAAGCCTCCGCTGCCCAGCACTGAGAGGGAGCGTTCATCTGAGGGGAGGTGATGTGCTGGTGCGTTCAGGCGCGCTCCTCACAGACATGCCAGTCCCTGTCGCGGTGGCGGTGTACACCGTGAGCTTCGGGCTGTGGCTCTTGCGGCACAAGAACGTCCGCGGGGCCATCGGGGTTTTCTTCCTCGCGGCTTGTTGCATAGCCGTGCCGCTCCTCCTTCTCGTAGCCGGCGGGTAGCCTCCCGACCGGAGGCCACCCGCACACCGCTCATCCTTTGAGTCAACGTGTCATCTTGCCCGCAACCTTTCGAGTTCGTCGAATAGCTTGTCGTTGAGCACCCTGATGTAGGTCCCCTTCATCCCGAGCGAGCGTGACTCGATGACGCCCGCGCTCTCGAACTTCCGCAGGGCGTTCACGATGACCGACCTCGTGATGCCGACCTTGTCCGCGATCTTGCTCGCCACGAGCAGCCCTTCATCGCCGCCGAGCTCCCTGAAGATGTGCTCCACCGCCTCCTGCTCCGAGAAGGACAGCGTATCCAGGGCCATCTGCACCGACGCTTTCTTCCGGGCCTCCTCCTCGACCTGGCCGGTTTTCGAACGGAGGATCTCCATTCCGAACACAGTCGCGGCGTACTCCGCCAGCACTAGGTCGTCGTCGGAGAACTCCCTCTCGAACCTCGCCAGCACCAGTGTCCCCATCCTGTCTCCGCCCGCGTAAACGGGGACGACCGTGAGCAATTCCTCGGCAAACCCGCACTTCGCGTTGGACCGGAGGAAGCACTTGCCTCGCTCGTGGCGGATGTTCTCTGACGTCTCGATTATCCTGAGGAGCCAGTCCGCGGAATCCTTCGGGAATGTGTCGCCGTTCCCCACGCACCCAGCCGCTACGTCGCAATCGAAGCCCTCGACGAACCCGTATCCCAGGAGCTTTCCGCGCCGTGCCACCACGTATACGTTAGCGGCGATCTCCTCGCAAAGGACTCTCGCCAGATCGTTGAAATCGCTGGGAAAACCCGTGGACTCCTGTATGAATCGACTGATTCTTCGCGTCTTCTCCAGTAGCTCGCTCATTGACGTCTCCTCCTTATGTTGCTTCCCGGGGTCTTCCCCCGTGTTTCAGCAGTCCGTGAGGGATTCGAAGATCGACACTCATCCGGCTTGTCCTACGCCGCGCCGGGGCTCAGGCCGCGGCAAGTGGTGCACCCAACGGAGGGCGCCCCCACTCCCACCCTGCGCTCGCCAATCCCATAGGTAGACCCCCGTGAGTCCCGCCGGACCCGCATCTCCCAAGCGTCGCTGGAGTTCAAGCCGTCCGCCGGAGAAGGATGACTCCGGCAGCCCCGGCTCCCCGACGGCCCGCGAGAGCCCGCCACACAACGCTCACAGGATGAAGCGGCTGAGGTCTCTGTCTCCGACTATGTCTTGCAGTCTGCCGCGAACGTATTCCCCATCAATCCGCACCCTCCCCTTCGGCATGTCCGGCGCCTCAAAAGAGATGTCATCGAGCAGCCGCTCCATGATCGTGTGAAGCCTCCGCGCGCCGATGTTCTCCGTCTCCTGGTTGACTCTATCAGCGATGGCAGCTATCTCGTCGATGGCTTCGGGAAGGAAATCGAGGTCTATTCCTTCCGTGGCAAGCAGGGCCTTGTACTGTTTCACCAGAGCGTTCTCGGGCTCGAGCAGAATGCGCTTGAAATCCTCCTTTGTGAGGCTGTCGAGCTCGACCCTTATCGGGAAACGCCCTTGCAACTCGGGAATGAGGTCCGAAGGCTTGGTCACGTGAAAGGCCCCCGCCGCAATGAACAATATGTGATCCGTTCTCACAGGACCGTGCTTGGTCATCACAGTGGATCCCTCGACGATCGGCAGGATATCCCGCTGAACGCCCTCGCGCGACACGTCCGGCCCCACACCGCGCTCCCTGCCTGCTATCTTGTCGATCTCGTCTATGAACACGATCCCGGACTGTTCGGCGCGCCTTACGGCTTCCTGCTCGACTTCCTCCATGTCCACGAGCTTCTGCGCCTCTTCCTGGGCTATGATCTTGCGCGCTTCCCGAACAGGCACCTTACGGCGGCGCTGCCGCCGAGGGAGGAGCCCCCCGAAGAGGTCCTGCATGTTGATGCCCATCTCCTCCACACCCGCGCCGCTGAAGACTTCGAGCATAGGAGGGGTCTGGTCCTCCACAGTGACCTCGATCATCATGTCTTCGAGATCCCCCGCGGCAAGCTTCGCCCGGAGTTCATCCCGCCGGGCCTTTGCCTCCGCCTGCCTCGCCTGAAATGACTCATCATCCCGGATGAGGCCGAGACCTCCCATTAGAGCGCTAAGCGGGTTCCTTTCCGCCTCACGGCTGGGGATGGGCGCGATGATGTCGAGGATCCTTTCGTCCACCATCGCCTCGGCCCGGTGGTACACCTGGACCGTTTTCTCCGCCTTCACCATTCTCACCGATGTTTCCACGAGATCCCTGATGATGGAGTCCACGTCACGGCCCACGTACCCGACCTCTGTGAACTTCGTGGCCTCGACCTTGATGAACGGAGCGTTCACCAACCTCGCAAGCCGTCTGGCGATTTCGGTCTTGCCCACTCCAGTGGGGCCTATCATGAGGATGTTCTTCGGCACCACTTCATCACGGAGCGTCCCCGGCAGCTTGAGCCGACGGTACCTGTTGCGCAGAGCGATGGCGACCGCACGCTTGGCCTTTGCCTGGCCGACGATGTACTTGTCGAGCTCCTCGACGATGGCTCGGGGTGTCAGGTCCTCCACCCTCGCGCCTCCTTTCGCAGTCTCATATCTCCTCGCAGGTAATCTCCTCGTTTGTATATATGCAGATGGATGAGGCGATCTTGAGCGACTCCACGACGATGTCCCGGCACGGAAGGTCTGTGTAACGCATGAGCGCCCTCGCGGCGGCCAGGGCGTACGGGCCGCCTGAGCCGACAGCCACCACGCCGTCGTCGGGTTCGATGACGTCGCCGCTGCCTGACACCACGAGCAGGTGCGAAGCATCCGCGACGACCAGGAGAGCCTCCAGCCGGCGCAGCGCCCTATCGAGCCTCCATTCTTTGGCAAGCTCCACGGCGGCTCTCGGCAGGTTGCCGCGAAACTCCTCCAGCTTTCCCTCGAACTTCTCGAAGAGCGCGAAGGCGTCGGCGGCCGCTCCCGCGAAGCCCGCGAGGACCTTCCCGTCGTGTATCCTCCTAACCTTCTTCGCTCTGTGCTTCATCACGGTATTCCCCAATGTGACCTGGCCGTCACCGGCGATGGCCACATGGTCGCCCTTCTTCACGGCGACCACGGTTGTGGCGTGAAACAAGTGGCTCCCTCCTTCGGGTCAGGCTCGAGGGTGAGCCTTATTGTAAACAAGCCTGAGCTTCTCCCTGGTCACATGCGTATAGATCTGCGTGGTCGAAATGCTCACGTGGCCGAGTAGCTCCTGCACAGCTCGAAGGTCTGCCCCGTGGTCGAGGAGATGGGTGGCAAAGGAGTGCCTGATGGCGTGCGGGCTCACTTTCTTGTCTATGCTCACCTTCCTTATGTACTTGCCGAGCATGACCTGCACGGCCCTGGTCGAGAGCCTCTCTCCTCCGCGATTGAGGAAGAGCGCCTCTGGGTCAGAAGGCTTCTCCCGACGCACGCCCGCGAGAACCGGTCTTCCCCTTGCGATGTACTCCTTGATCGCGTCGGCCGCCCGTTCCCCTATGGGCACGACGCGTTCCCTGCCTCCTTTCCCGAACGCCCTCACGAACCCGTGCGCTATGTCTACGTCACCCATGCTCAGCCCGACCAGCTCGCTCACACGCAGACCCGCAGCATACAACGTCTCGAGGATGGCCCTGTCCCGAAGCCCCAGCGGCGTGTCGGCAGCCGGAGCCTCAATGAGGCTGCTTACGTCTTCTTCGTGGAGAAAGCGCGGAAGCATCCGGCCCAGCTTCGGCGCGCTCACACCCCGGGCTGGGTTCGTCGGGCAGATCCCCTTCCTGCAAAGGTAGGTGAAAAACGACCGCACGGCGGCAAGACGCCGTGCTATGGTGCGCCGCGAGTACCTGGCCTTCTGCAGGTTCGCGAGGTACGCCCGTACCTCGAGATGGCTTACTTCGGAAGGTTCTTTCCTCTCTTCGAAAGCGTCGCCAAGGAAGTCAATGAAACACCGCACGTCATGGGCATAGGCCTCGAGCGTGTGGGGTGACACGCCCTTCTCAAGCGCGAGCTGCGCTAGGAACCCGTCGACTTCTGAGGCCAGCAAGAGCGCAGCCCCCTTCCGGCTCATGCCATATCTTCAACCTCTCGGCTCCCCCGCTGCTCGGGCGGTCCGTGTGGCCGTCGTGGCGGAGCCGGCACCTTGGGCGCACGAGGACCGCCCTGCTGTCGGGCCCTCCCCGCGCCCATCTAGCCTGAAATTCTAACATAATTACAATATTTCTTCAACCCCACTCCGCAGGGTTTTCTCGAAATCTATCGCCGCGGCGAGAGCAGAAGTCGAAATCCCACGCCGTGCCGCGCTTCCTCTGGCTTTTCCCGCAGGACGCGGCATGATCCCGAAATTCGCGTTCATCGGCTGGAAGCCTCCCGGGTGAGGCGAGGTTATGTAGCGGCACAGGCTCCCGTGGACCGTTTCCGGCGGAAAGACCACGGGATCGAGCCCAAGAGCGAGCCTGGCCGCGTTCACTCCTGCCACCAGGCCCGAGGCCGCAGACTCGAGGTATCCCTCTACGCCGGTCACCTGGCCCGCGAAAAGGAGCGTGTCGCGCAGGCGAAGCTGCAGTGTCGGTCGAAGGAGTTCCGGCGAGTTCATGTAGGTGTTCCTATGCATCACCCCGTACCTTACGAAATCCGCGCGCTCCAATCCTGGGATCATGCGGAAGACACGCCGCTGTTCGTCCCAGGCAAGCCGCGTCTGAAACCCGACCATGTTGAGGAGCGTCCCGGCCTCATCCTCGCGCCTGAGCTGCACCACTGCGTACGGCCTTTCGCCGGTCCGTGGGTCGACGAGCCCGACCGGGCGCATGGGGCCGTAGGCAAGCGCCTCCCGGCCTCTCCTCGCAAGGACCTCCACAGGCATGCACGCCTCGAAGACTTTCGCGTCCTCGAACCCATGAACCGGCGCGCACCGGGCGGAAACGAGCGCGTCATAGAAACGGTCGTACTCGTCCTTCGTCATCGGGCAGTTGAGATAGTCGCTGCCTCCGCGGCCGTAACGAGATCCCCAGAAAGCCTTCGACATGTCGCAAGACTCGGCGGTCACTATCGGTGCGACGGCGTCGTAGAAATGGAGGTGCTCGGTCCCCGCAAGCTGCGCTATGGCCGCCGCCATGTGGTCGGAAGTGAGGGGACCCGTTGCGATCACGGCCGGGATGCCCTCAGGGATCGCCCGCATCTCTTCCCTCATCACCCTGGCGTTCGGACACCTTTCGATGTACGCGGTGACCAAGTGTGCGAACCGCCGCCTGTCGCACGCCAGGGCCGACCCTGCTGGGATCCTGGAGCCTTCCGCGCACCTCATGATGATGGACCCGAAAATCCTCATCTCCTCTTTGAGGACTCCGGAGGCGTTCGTCAGGCTGTCCGAGCCGAGGGAATTCGAGCACACGAGCTCGGCGAGGTCGCTTGTGCTGTGGGCGGGGGTCATCACCGACGGGCGCATCTCGACGACGGTCACCCGCAGGCCCTTCCTGGCCACCTGCCATGCGGCCTCGCTTCCGGCCAGGCCCCCGCCTACCACTATGACGTCCGTTCTATCAAGGTCGACTGTGGTCCCTTGCATCGTTGAAAACACCACACAGCGAAGGTTCAGGATCTGCAACCCCTGCCCGCCCGGGACGCTCACGCGGGGGCTCCTGCGCCGCCAGGCTCCGCCTTCTGTTCCTCACGATAGTCGCAGGTCTCCCTCACGCAGGCGCGCAGCCCGCCCCCTCTTCCGCGCTTCACGAGGAACGCGCCACACTTTGGGCAGGTGGCCTTCAGCGGGGTGTACCATGTGGTGAATCGGCAGTCCGGGTACCTACTGCAGCCGTAGAACTTCCTGCCCTTCTTGGTCCTTCGCTCAACCACCTCCGCGCCGCATTCGGGGCAGGTCACGCCGGTGGAGCGTACGATCTTCTTCGTGAAGGTGCACTCGGGATATCCCTGGCAACCGAGGAACGTGCCGAATCTCCCGTGTTTCACTACGAGCGGGCGCCCGCACTGCGGGCACGTCTCGTCGGTGACCTCGTCGGGAATCCTCACCCGCCCCACGGTTTCTTCGGCGGCGCTCACGACCTTCTGGAAGGGGAGGTAGAACTCGTCGACCACTCTCACCCAGTCAAGCTCCCCCTCGGCGATCCTATCGAGCTTGCTTTCCACGTCAGCGGTGAACGCTACGTCCACCACCTGGGGATAAACCTGCTTCAGGAGGTCCACAACGACGAACCCGAGCGGGGTGGGATGGAACCTCCTGTCGTCCAGCACCACGTACCCGCGCCTGAGGATCGTGTCGATGATTGGCGCGTACGTGCTCGGCCTTCCGATGCCGTTTTCCTCCAGCGCCTTGACGAGTGTGGCCTCTGTGTATCGCGGCGGCGGCTCCGTGAAATGCTGGGCGGGCTCCAACTTCACTAGGGCGAGGGCCTCCTCCTCGCGTACCTCTGGGATGCTCTGTTCCTCCTCCTTGTCGTTGTCGGAGGCTTCTTGATAGACCAGGGTAAACCCGGGGAACTTCACGCTTGAACCCGTGGCTCTGAAGGTGTACCCCTTCGCCCGGACGTCCACGCTCATGGCATCGAGCAGGGCCGATTCCATCTGGCTTGCCACGAACCTCTCCCATATCAGCCTGTACAGCCTGTACTGGTCGCGCGTAAGGTACGGCTTCACCTGGTCGGGCAGCCTTTCCACGGTCGTGGGCCGTATCGCCTCGTGCGCGTCCTGGCTGGTAGCTTTTGCGCGATAGCGCCTCGGGTGGCCCGGCGCGTACTCCCGCCCGTATGTCTTCACAATGAACGCCCTCGCAGCCTGTTCCGCTTCAACGGCGACACGCACCGAGTCCGTGCGGATGTACGTCACCAGCCCCACGCTTCCCTCGTCGCCGAGCTGCAAGCCCTCGTAGAGCTGCTGGGCCACCATCATGGTCTTCCGCGACCCGAAGCCGAGCTTCCTTGAGGCCTCCTGCTGCAGAGTACTCGTGGTGAACGGCGGCGCGGGGTTTCTCCGCCGCTCCTTTCTTGAAACCTGCGCCACCTGGTAGGTCGCGCCTTCGAGGTCGTCCAGAATGGACCTGGCTTCGCTCTCGTTTCGGATCTCGACTTTCTTGCCGCCCCGCAGTACGAGCTTGGCGGGGAACTCACGCCCTCCCTCACCTGGCCGAAGGTGGGCTGTTATCGACCAGTACTCCTCCTTGACATGGGCCTGTATCTCTCTCTCCCTGTCGCAGACGAGTCTCACTGCAACGGACTGGACTCTGCCGGCAGACAAGCCCCTCCGGACCTTCTTCCACAAGAGCGGGCTCAGGCCGTACCCCACCAGCCTGTCAAGCACCCGTCTCGCCTGCTGGGCGTTCACACGGTCCATGTCGATGGGCCTCGGGCTTTCCAGCGCGGTCTTGACGGCCAGCCGCGTTATCTCATTGAACTCGATCCGGCAGGGACTCCCGGGGTCGATCCCGAGCACCTGCGTAAGGTGCCACGATATCGCCTCTCCCTCACGGTCCGGGTCGGTCGCCAGCAGCACCCCCTGCGCCGACTCCACCGCTCCCTTCAGCTCGCGGATGATGTCGCTCCTGTCTTTGAGGAGCACGTAGTGAGGCGCGTACCCGTCTTTCACATCCACCCCGAGCTTGCTCTTGGGAAGGTCGCGCACGTGGCCCTTGGAAGCTTTCACCGTGTACCCGGGGCCGAGGAACTTTCCGATGGTCTTCGCCTTCGCAGGCGACTCAACTATCACAAGGGCTTTCGGCATCCTGACACTCCTCACCCATTCTGCGCTCTCACTTAGTGAAGCAGCCGGGGCTCCGGTCCAGCGTCTCTCTCTTCGTCCTCGTCCTCCTCGACCCCGTCGTCTCCGTCGCGGCTCCGGGCTTCCCCAAGGATCATGGCTACCCTCTCCCTATCCTCTATCACGCTGGAAAGCACGAGCGCCATATCCTCGGCGTCGACCTCGCCGGATTCGAAGGCTGCCACGAGGAGGAGAGCCTCTTCGAGCTCGTCGGGCCGGACGAGGCCCGCCTCCTGCAGGAACGTGACGAGGCCCCACGCATCGACCGTTAGCTTCTGTCGTTCGTGAGCGTTTAATACCCTTCGCGGAGCCGCCTGGAGGCGGCGCGCGCCGCGCGTCTGGTCGCGTCTCCTGCCGGCCACTCAACCACCTTCTTTACGAGCGTCGCGCGTAACCGTCGAGGGAGCGCTCGACAAGGCCCCGAAGCTCGAGGGACCCGAGAGCGACGGCGACGTCTCGCGGGGCCAGCCCCGTCTCGTTTACTATATCATCTGCGGACGCTGGTGAGAATCCCAGCGCCCCGAGAACTCTTTTCTCTCGGGCCGACAGACTCGGCCCGGCTTCCTTCGGGCCGCGACGCTCCACGCAAGACGCCTCGATCCCCAGCTCATCCAGGACGTCCACGATACCCTCCACCAGCCTCGCACCTTCCTTGATGAGGCGGTGGGTTCCCCGCGAAAGGGGGCTTTCGATGTCCCCCGGAACCGCGAAGACCTCGCGCCCCTGGTCAGCGGCGAACCCCGCCGTGATGAGCGAGCCGCTCGTCTCCCCCGCTTCCACCACCACAACACCCAGGGCGAGCCCGCTGATGATCCTGTTGCGCGCGGGGAAGTTCCGCCCGAGAGGACGAGTGCCAAGAGAGCGTTCGCTCACAAGCGCCCCATTTCCTGCAATCTCTTGGGCGAGTTTTGCGTTCTCCGGCGGGTACACCACGTCGACCCCGCACCCGAGGACTGCGATGGTTCGCCCGCCGTGCTCCAGAGCGGCACGATGGGCCTCCGAGTCGATGCCCCTCGCCATCCCCGACACCACCGTGAGGCCGGCCACGGCAGCTTCCGCCGCGAGGAGGCGGGCTGCTCGCCGGCCGTAGCGACTGCCGCGTCGCGACCCCACGATGGCCAGAGAGAACCCGTCGGAAGGTAGGACCGTTCCCTTGATATAGAGCACAGGAGGAGGATGGTCGATGGTGTGCAAACGCTCAGGATACCCGGGGTCTGAAGAAGTCACTATACTCACCCCGAGCTTGGCCGCGGCGCGAAGCTCCTCCCGAAGGAGCCTCCCGTCCCGGACGGCCGCTATCTTCTGAGCGGTCACGGGGCCGATGCCTTCGACGCTGCGAAGCGCAGCTTCGCTCGCCAGGAGAGCGTCCCGCGCCGAACCGAATCTCTCGATGAGCCTCGCCAACCTCGCCCCGCCGATCGTGTCCACCAGGTTGAGAGCGATCACAGACTCTCTGTCGTCCATGTGTCCCCCGATCCACCACCGCGTCCTGCGTGAGGATGAGTAGGTCTTCGTCTCTGTGCCAGTAGTCGGCGTGTTGCTGGAGTCTCCCACGGGGACGGCGCCCCAAGCGGGCCGCGATCGCCGAAAGCCGCCGCGCCACGTCGGCGGCCGGCTCTCGACACCCATCCCGCAATCAGGTTCGTTCGTGGACGGCGAAGGCCCTGTAGCTCACAGCTTCGCCCACGTGGCCCTCCTCCAACACGTCGCTTCCCTCGAGATCTGCAATGGTCCTGGCCACCTTGAGCACCCTGGCGTGTGCGCGCGCGGAGAGACCCAACCTGGCGCTGGCGGTGTACAACAGAATCCTTGCGTCTTTCGACATACGACAGTACTCCCGGATCTCCGCCGGTCTCATCTCTGCATTGGTGAGGACTGGGAGCCCTTCGAACCTCTCTTCCTGAGCGCGCCTCGCCCTCGTCACTCTCCCCCGGATCTCCTCGGAGGTCTCCGGCGTTCGCCCTCTCTCGACCTCTTCCAGGTCCACCCTTCCCACGTGCAGGTGGATGTCTATCCTGTCGAGCAGCGGCCCGGACAGCCCAGCGAGGTACCTCTTCACCATCGCCGGGGTGCAGGTGCACTTGGCCGACTCGAGACCGCGCCCGCACGGGCACGGATTCATGGCTCCGACTAGGATAAACCGCGCAGGGAAAGTCGCGACCCCGCCAGCCCTCGACACTGTAACAGAACCGTCTTCGAGGGGCTGTCTGAGCGCCTCGAGGGCATGCCCGGAGAACTCCGGCATTTCGTCCAGGAAGAGCACTCCTCGGTGAGCCAAGGAGACCTCCCCTGGCTTCGGCACCCGGCCTCCGCCGATGAGGCCCGCCAGCGTTATGCTGTGATGGGGGTCCCTGAACGGCCGCTCCGATACTATGCTCGCGCCCGCCGGAAGGCGGCCGGCCGCGCTGTAGACCCTCGTCACCTCAAGGGCCTCATCCCACGACAACGCCGGCAGGATGGAAGGCAGCCGCCTCGCGAGCATGGTCTTGCCCGCACCAGGAGGGCCCACCATCAGCACGTTGTGCCCGCCGGCCGCGGCCACTTCGAGAGCGCGCCTCGCGTGATCCTGTCCCAAGACGTCAGCGAAGTCGGGGATTCGCCCCGCTTTGACCTCAGCCGGGGTGCAGCGCCTAGTCGCGGGGGTCCTGCCGACGCGCAGCGCGCCGGAGAGGTGGCCGACCGCCTCCGAAAGCGTGCCCACCCCGTAGACATCGAGGCCGTCCACGAGCGCCGCCTCCCCCGCGTTCTCCCGCGCGACCACCATCTTCGCAAAGCCCGCAGCCTTCGCGGCGAGGGCGATGGGGAGGACGCCGGACGTCCCGCGTACCTGCCCGTCCAGGGAAAGCTCCCCTACAAGCACGTGGCTTTCCGCAGCGGGCGCTGGGACCTCCCCGGTCGCAGTCAGAATGCCCACGGCCATGGCCAGGTCGAAACAGGCTCCCTCTTTTCGGACCATGGCCGGCGCGAGGTTGACAGTGATTCTGCGAAGGGGGAACTCGAAGCCGGAGTTCCTGAGGGCTGCCCTCACCCGCTCCCGGGACTCCCGGGTGGCGGCGTCGGGCAGCCCGACCACTTCGAACGATGGAAGGCCGGGCGATACGTCGATCTCCACGTGCACCGGGTACCCGTCCACGCCCAGAACCGCCCCGCTCGGCACTTTCGCCAGCACGCGCCTCACCTCCAGCACTCGAAAGCGCCTTTTATGAGGGAGACGGCCGGGGGCCCGACGCGCGGGACGTCGACCGCGACCACGTCGAACCTGCACTCGGCTCCGGCCATCCCGCGGTCCGCCATGTAGGCGAGGGCCGTCTTCATCAAGCGTCTGCGCTTGCTCGCGGTGATCTGCTCGACGGCCGCGCCGAACCGGCCGGGCCTCCTCGTCTTGACCTCCACAAACACCACTGTGTCCCCGTCGCGCGCCACAACGTCGATCTCTCCCGTCCTCCGGCGGAAGTTGCGTTCCAGCACGACGAAGCCGATCGATTCAAGGTACTTTGCCGCGAGGTCTTCGCCCAGGGCGCCCAGGCTCTCGCGAATTGCGCCCACACGGCACACTCCTCTGCCATGACTTCCCAGCAGAGTACTTTCTCGACGCAAATGGAGTTTCCTGCCATGCATTCGGAACGGAATGGAAAATCGTGTCACAGCCCCAGATCCGGGGCAAAGCTGGATTGATGCTGAAGGATGTTCCTGAGGAACGTCTTTCTGTGCAGGGGACACGGCCCATGCTCAAGTATGGCGGCAACGTGCTCACGCGTGCAATACCCTTTGTGGGACCGGATGTGATACTGCGGATACTCCGCGTCCCACTCTTCGCACATCCTGTCCCTCGTGACCTTTGCGATTATGGACGCGGCGGCGATGGTCTGGGAGAGCGCGTCCCCGTGGACGATTGCGCTTTGAGGGATGGGCGCGCCCACCACCTCAGCGTCGACCAGAAGGTAATCGGGGACGATGCCTAGGTTGTCCACCGCCCTCTTCATCGCGAGCCTGGCTGCTTGCTTTATGTTGATGCGGTCGACCGTCTCCGCGCCCACCACACCGGTTCCCACCGCGACGGCTCTCTCCATGATGACATCGTAGAGCTCCTCCCGCTTCTTCGGCGAAAGGGTCTTGGAATCGCGCACTCCGTCGATGGAAGTCCCGGGCCGGAGGACGACCGCCGCGGCAACGACCGACGCGAGGAGCGCGCCACGGCCGGCCTCGTCTATCCCGGCTACCGCAACATAACCCCGGCTCCACAGACGTCGCTCGAAGGCCAGGAGGCCCTCGCCGGAATGCGGCGACACTGCGGAAACGCCAGTCACGTGGAATCACCGTACCCAGGCGCGGGGTCAAGCGTCACCCTTCCGAAAAGCCCCTTCCGGAAGTCAGACAGCACGACAGCCCCGGCACGGGCGATGTCAACGACCCCGCCCGGCCCGAGGCAGCCACGCTTCCTGCCCGCCATCTCGAGCAACTCCCGCCCGCCCATCGATGGTGCGCCTTCCACTTTGAGACGCGACGCGAGGGCATCGGGCGCTACCTTCTTGAGCACTTCCAGAAGCCGTTCGGCGACGTCCGCGGGGTCGAAACTCTCATCGCTGACTGCCCCTGTCGCCGCCAGCCTAAACATGGCGCCCGGGTCGTCCGCCCGTGGCCAGAGAACCCCCGGGGTATCCAGCAGCTCTATGCCCCTGCCTACGGCTATCCACTGCTTGCCCCGGGTGATGCCAGGCCTCGCGCCCGTCCTGGCGGACTTGCGGCCGGCTATCCTGTTCACCAGCGACGACTTGCCCACGTTGGGAATGCCGATGACCATCGCCCTGACGGCGCGCATTCTGCGCCCTTTCGAGGTCAGCCTCAGCATTACCTGGCCGGCCACAGAGGAACACGCCGCCACCACAGCTTCAACGCCCTCCCCGGTCTCAGCGTTGACGGCATAGCAAAACGGCTCGCGCGAGCGCAACGCAGCGAGCCACTTACCGGTCTCGACCGGGTCCGCCAGATCCTCCTTGGCGAGAACGACCACTCTGGCCCTGTCCCCGACGATCCACTCAACCTCTGGGTTCCGGCTGGTGCGGGGGATCCGCGCGTCCAGGACTTCTATCACCACGTCTATCCCTGCCAGGTTTCGCTTGATAGCTTGCCTGGCCTTGGCCATGTGGCCGGGAAACCACGAGAGCGTCATTTCAGGACAGCTCCAGCTCCCAGCTTCGGTGTCCGTACGAGCCCGATCTCCCCCGGCGGCCACCACGCTACGAAGGCCTTACCCACGATGTTGCGCCTCGGGACGAAGCCCACGTCTGGAAACCGCGAATCATCGCTGTTGTTGCGATTGTCCCCAAGGACGAAGTAGTGCCCGGCAGGCACGACCTCCGGGCCGAAGGTGCCGAAGGTGAGGTCCATGGTGTAGTCTTCCTCGAGAACCTCTCCGTTCAGAATGACGTGCCCGTCCCGCACCTCGACGATATCGCCCGCCACTCCGATGACGCGTTTGATGAACTTCCGCTTAGGATTGGCAGGGTACCTGAACACCACGACGTCGCCCCTTTGTGGTTCCCTGAACCGGTACACGAGTTTGTTCACGAGGAGCCTCTCGCGATTGTGGAGGTTCGGTTCCATGCTGGAACCCTCCACTACGAACGACTGGGCGATGAAGGTGATGATGAACGCCGCGAGGACGATCGCTATGGCGAACGCCTGGACGTACTCGAGGATCTCGGCCCTCAGCGCTGGTGAGATGACGGGTCGTGACACGGGAGCCGCCGGCCCGGGAGGTGCTGCGCCCGGACTCGCCCCGGCCCACGCGCCGGCTTCGGGCACGCCCGCGCCACAGTCGACTTCCCCCGGGCATCCGGGTCCCTCAGCGCCTTCGCCGTCGCCGCGTGGGGCGAAAGACCCCGCCTCAGCTGGCGAAGCCTCGCCCGCGGCCTCAACGGCTTGGTCGTTGTCTTCTCGGGAGCACGCGGCCTGGGACTGCGCACCATCCACGGGTACGTCCTGATCCTGCTTGCTTCCCCCGGGTTCTCCTGCGGGAATCGTCGGAGAGCTGGCCGCTTCGGTCTCTTGCGGATCACCCATTCCAAAGGTCACGTTCTGTCCGCCTCTTTCACCCTCGCGGCCTTACCGACACGCTGTCTCAGGTAGTAAAGCTTGGCGCGCCTCACTTTGCCTTCGCGCACGATCTCGATCTTGCCAATCCGCGGCGAGTGCAGCGGGAAAGTCCGCTCGACCCCTATGCCCGCCGACACCTTGCGCACGGTGAAAGTCTCGCGGATCCCGGCGCCCTTGCGAGCGATGACCACGCCTTCGAAGACCTGGATCCTCTCTCTGCCGCCCTCGACGACCTTTACGTGCACCCTCACGGTGTCGCCGGGTTTGAACTGCGGTATGTCTTCGCGCATCTGATCGCGCTCCAGGATGTCTATGATGTTCATTGTCAGGGAGCCTCCCTCCAGGCTGGACGCGTCGGGTGTCTGCAGCCTGTGTTCGTTCAACGAATGTGATTATACCACACCGCCGCAGCTCGGTTCAACACCGGCCCTCCGCGGTTCGCCGGCCTTGTCACGCTCCATCTCTTGGAGAAGACGGAGATCCTCCGGCGTCAGGTTTGCCCTGCAAAGCAGATCCGGGCGCCTTTCGAGGGTCCTCGCCAGCGCCTGCTTTCGCCGCCAAACCCTCACCTTCTCATGATCGCCCGAGACGAGGACGTCCGGGACTGTCATGCCTCTGAACTCCCGCGGTCTGGTGTACTGAGGATAATCCAGCAGCCCGCTGGTGAACGACTCGGCCGCCACCGACTCCTCATCGAGCACCCCGGGCACGAGCCTCGTGAGCGCGTCTATGACGACCATTGCAGGGAGCTCGCCCCCGGTCAAGACGTAGTCTCCGATCGAAATCTCCTCGTCAACCAGGGCCTGTCTCACCCGTTCGTCCACGCCCTCGTAGTGCCCGCAGATGAACACCAGGTGGCCCTCCTGGGCGAGCCGCATCGCCACCTGCTGAGTGAACACGGTCCCCTGGGGGCTCATCAGGATGACCCTACCCGGCCCCGCCACGCCGCCCGTGACGTGTTCCACAGCGGCAAAGATGGGCTCCGGCTTCATGACCATACCTGCCCCGCCGCCGAACGGGTAGTCGTCCGCGACCTTATGCTTGTCCTGGGTGAACTCCCGTATGTCGTGGATGTGAACCTCCACGAGCCCGCGCTCCCTCGCGCGCGCGACAATGCTCTCGGACAGCGGCCCGGAGAACATTCCCGGGAAAAGGGTGAGCACGTCGATCCTCAATGCCAGCCACCTACTCCAGGCCTGGAATGAGCTCGATGGTCATCTCGCCGCGCTCGAGATCTATCTTCTTTACGATCTCCCGCACAGCCGGCACCAGGATGGTCTTGCCCCGGCGAGCCCGGGGGGTCCTGACCTCCACTTCGTAGATGTCATTGGCCACGCCGCGTACGACGCGCGCCACCCTCCCGAGACGGCGACCTTCCGTAGTGACCACATCGAGCCCTTCTATCTCATAGAAATAGTACCGCCCCGGCTCGAGCGGCACCACCTCGGACCTCGGAACCTCGAGAATGGCGCCGCGCAGCTTCTCCGCATCGTCCACAGAGTCCACCCCTGCGAACTTTATGACCACGAAGCCGCGGTGCTGCCGGGCATGCTCGACGTCAAGGGTCGCAGCGCTCTCGCCCTTGCGGACCCGGAGGCGGAGGGGCGGCTTGAACCGCCCGGGGAAATCGGTGAGCGGCAGTGCCCTGACCTCCCCGCGAATACCTTGAGGGGCGGTCACCTCGCCAACAGCAATGAACTCGCTGGTCATCTCGGCCGACAAGTCTCCTGACGAATGCATGGGCACGAAACCCGGGTCACACGATTTCCACCGTGACCCTCTTCCCCTGCCGTGCTCCCACGGACCTCACGATCGTCCTCAAGGCTTTGGCTGTCCTACCGGACCTTCCGATGAGCTTACCCTTCTCTTCCGGATCGCAGGACACCTCGTACACGGTGTACTCGTTCGCGCTCTGGACGTCTTCCACCCTCACTGCCTCCGGGTTGTCCACCAGGCTTCTCGCGATGAACTCGACAAGCCCCTTCATATGGCCTTCCCCTCACTGGCCGCCGGTTGCCCGGCTCCGGGAACGCCCGCTCTCGCGAGCAACGCCTTCACCGAATCCGTCGGCAGGGCGCCCCTCTTCAGCCACTCACCGGCCTTTTCCCGGTCGACCTCGAGCGTCTCTGGGTTCGTCCGGGGGTTGTAGTGCCCAAGGATCTCGATGAACCGCCCATCCCTCGGATACCGGGTGTCGGCAACGACGATCCTGTAAGAAGCCTGTTTCTTTGCCCCGGTCCTAGCAAGCCTTATCCTTACCGCCAAGTGTGTCACCTCCCGTCCTCCGGCCTCCCGGAGTAGCCTATTTGACAAACGGGAATGCGCCTTTTCGCATAGCGCGACGGGCAGCTTTCTCGGCGCCCCCGAATTGCCGAAGCATCTCCCTCACCTGCTCGAACTGCCGTAGCACGCTGTTTACATCCTGGATGCGCGTTCCGCTCCCCCGCGCGATCCTCTTGCGGCGGCTGCCGTCGATGATCGCTGGGTTCCTCCGCTCTTCCAGCGTCATCGAGTTGACTATCGCCTCGACCCGGTTGAGCTGCGCCTCGTCAACCTTGAGTTCCGAGGCCCCTCGAATCCGTCCGAGCCCGGGTATCATCGATAGTATCTCGTCAAGAGGCCCGATCTTCCTCATCTGCCGCAGCTGGTCCGCGAAGTCTTCGAGGGTGAACTCGTTGCTCCTGATCTTCTCGCCGAGCTTGCGGGCTTGTGTCTCGTCATACGCCGCTTCTGCCTTCTCGATGAGGCTGAGGACATCGCCCATGCCCAGGATGCGCGATGCCATCCTGTCAGGGTGGAACGGCTCCAGGGATTCCATCTTCTCGCCGACGCCCACGAATTTGATGGGCTTCCCTGTGACGGCGCGGGCTGATAGGGCTGCGCCGCCGCGCGCGTCGCCATCCAGTTTCGTCAGGATGATTCCAGAGAGACCCAGCCGCTCATTGAACGTGCCCGCGACGTTCACAGCGTCCTGACCTGTCATTGCGTCAACCACCAGCAGCACCTCTGCCGGGTTCACCTGGGCCTTCATCCGGGCGAGTTCGTCCATGAGCTCATCGTCGACGTGTAGCCGCCCGGCGGTGTCGACAATCACCACGTCGCGGCCTACGGCTTCAGCGCGGTCCACTCCCTGCTTCGCGACACGGACCGCGTCATCTCCTTCACGCGTCGCGACCACGTCCACCCCGACCTTCTCTCCAAGCACCTGCAGCTGGCGGATGGCGGCCGGGCGTCTCGTGTCGGACGCAACCAGGAGAGGGTGTTTGCCTTGTCGCTTGAGTAAATGTGCGAGCTTGGCCGCGGTCGTGGTCTTGCCAGATCCCTGCAGGCCCACGAGCATTATCACGGTGGGCGGCTTCGGGCTGTACTGAATCCTGATCTCCTGCCCCCCCATCAGCTCGGTGAGCTCGGAGTTGACTATTTTGATGACCTGCTGGCCAGGGCTGAGGCTAGCCATCACCTCTTGCCCGCACGCCCGCTCGCGAACCCTTGCTATGAAGTCGCGCACGACTTTGAAGTTCACGTCGGCCTCGAGAAGGGCTATGCGCACTTCGCGCAGGGCCTCGTCCACATCGCGCTCGCTGAGCTTGCCCTTGCCGCGCAGCCTGCGGAACGTCTCTTGCAGCCGCGCCGTCAGGTTTTCGAACACGAGACCCCACCTCCTCTCGACTCACGCAAGTAGTATACACTGCGCCATTCGCGGAGTCAATTCGGAGCCGGGCACGCCGAGGCGGTTCGGGGCGATCCTCCGCCAGGGGCGCGCAGGCACCCGCCTCCGCGCCCGACTCTGCCCCGCGCCTTTGCGAGGCTGTCTGTGAGTGGGAGGAAATGCTACTCCCGCAGCCCCACCTGTCAGAGAACAGCATAAGTCCTGCCGGTCCGAACCCGGCTCACCCTCACCTGGTGAAGAGGGCTTCCGTGAACTCTTCGGGATCGAAGTCGCGCAGGTCGTCCGGTCCCTCGCCGATGCCGACGAGCTTGACAGGGATGTCGAGTTCCTCCCGGATCGCCAGCACCACACCACCTTTGGCCGTCCCGTCCAGCTTGGTGAGGGCGATCCCTGTGACCTCGACCGCATCTTTGAACGTCCTGGCCTGGGCGATGGCGTTCTGCCCGGACGTGGCGTCAAGCACAAGGAGCACCTCGTGTGGGGCCCCGGGTATCTCCCTCTCCACGACCCTCCGCACTTTCCTGAGCTCCTCCATCAGGTTGACGCGCGTGTGCAGCCTCCCGGCGGTGTCGAGGATGACGTAGTCCGCCCGGCGGGCCTTCGCCGCCTGACAGGCATCGTACGCCACGGCGCCGGGATCTCCTCCCTCTTCATGGCGGATGACGTCCGCTCCCGCCCTCTCACCCCATATCCCCAGCTGCTCGATGGCGGCAGCCCTGAAAGTGTCCGACGCGCCCAGGATCACTCTCGACCCGTCCCTGCGGAGCCTGTAACCTAACTTGCCCACGGTCGTGGTCTTCCCAGTGCCGTTCACTCCGACCACCATGATGACTGTCGTTCCTGACGGGGCTTTCACGAGCGGCTCGCGCGGCCCGAGCGTCTCGAGGACCTCCGCTTTCAAGTGCTCCATGAGGTCGTTTGTGCCGGCTCCCGGCCTCCCGCCGGCCATCCTCGCCCGCAGGCCGCCAAGGAGCCGGGCTGTGGCTTTCACCCCGACGTCGGCCTGAAGGAGAATGGCCTCGAGCTCCTCGAAGAACTCCTCGTCGAGCGCGGCCTTTCTTCCGAGGAGCGCTTCTACCCTCTCCACGAGACCTCCCCTGGTGCGGGCGAGACGCTCTCTGAGCCGGGCGATCATGCCTTTCGGCTCCTCCGTACAAGTCTGCGGGGCATCCCCATCGTGCGCGCCTCCATCCGAAGGCTGTTTCGACGCCTCGTCAGCCACCCCCTGACCCTTACTCAAAAGTCTCTTTACGAACCGTGCCATGCCGCCGCCAGTAGCACCCATGTCTGAATCCTCACACCTTCCAGTGGTCTCAAGGAGCCGCGGTGGTGAACCGAGCACGCCCCGGCCCCGAAATGGTCATTGTCGTGGGACTCGCTCCCGCCCGCATCCGTCCGGGCACCCGGGCTGCGCGCAGCGGGCCGCGCCCATCTTACGCGGTCTCCTGTTGTCTGGATTCCGGCTCGACGCCATCTATCCTCACGGAGATGAGCTTCGACACCCCGGACTCCTCCATCGTCACGCCATAGAGAGCGTCCGCCGCCTCCATCGTGCCCTTCCTGTGAGTCACGACAACGAACTGGCTCTTCAGGGCCGCATCCCTCAGGAGGTCGGTGAACCTCCCCACGTTGGCCTCGTCGAGAGCCGCATCGACCTCGTCGAGCACGCAGAACGGACTCGGACGCACTTCGAGGAGGGCGAACACGAGCGCTGTGGCGGCAAGCGCCCTTTCTCCCGCTGAAAGCAGGCTCAAGCTCTGCAACTTCTTGCCCGGGGGCTCGGCAGCGATCTCTATCCCCGGGTTGGGCGCGCCATCATCAGCTATCACGAGATCCGCCCTGCCGCCACCAAAGAGGCGCGTGAACTTCCTCCCGAACTCCGCCCGTATGGCCCCGAGCGTCTCTCGAAAGCGCCTTTCGCTCTCGCGGTCCGAACGCTCGATGACTTCGGTGAGGTGCGCCCTCGCCCGCGCGACATCGTCGAGTCCGGAAGCAAGGTCGCCGTGGCGCTTCCTGAGCGCCTCGTACACCTCGATGACACCGGGGTCGACCGGCCCCAGGGCTTCGATCTGTAGCCTGAGCGACCTCGCCCGCGCCGATGCGTCCTCCCTGTCGGATATCTCACACGCCCGCGCCCTGGCCTCGTCCACCGTTACGTGGTAATGGCGTGCGAGTTCGTCTGTGATGCGGTTCACTCTCTCGGAAAGCCCCGCTTCTTCCGCAGTGAGCGAGGCCCTCGTTCGCTGAAGGTCTTCGACTTCCCCCTGGCACAGCCGCAATCTCGACTCCTTCTGGGCGAGACGGCGGACCAGCTCCCGCCTGGTCTCTTTCGCGGAATCAAGCGCCCTGTCAACTTCGGCTTTCTCGCGGCCGAGCGACTCCAGCTCCGCCCCGGCCGACACGATCTCGTCGCCGGCGGACTTCGATGTCCTCTCCGCACGAGAAAGCTCGGCCTCTCTCGCCTCCACCTCCATAGCAAGATCCCGCGCCCGAGCGTCCAAGGCTCGCACCTGCTCGCGAAGCCCCGCCGCTTCCTGAGTCAGGGAAGCCATCCTCACTCGCAGGCCCGTCATCTCCTTGCTGATACTCTCGCGCCTCCTGGCGATCTCCTGGATGTCCGCGGTGAGCCTCGCCTGGGCCTCTGCCAGTTCGCGCCCGGCAGCCTCGAGACGTGCGCGCCTCTCTTCGAGCTGCTTCCGGAGCTCTCCCCGGGAACGGTCGCCCGGGCTACTCGAGCCGATCTCCTCCTGCAGCAGCCCCACCTTCGAGCGAGCCTTGTCGACGTCCCGAAGCGCCCGGGAATGCACAGCCTCGGACCTCGCCATCTCCAACTCGAGCTTCTGTGCAGCAGCTCTCGCCTCTTCAAGTGCCTTCTCGAGACGCAAGACCTCATCCTGCGCTTCGGCCACGGCCAGCCGGGCCCGGTCGTCCGCCGCGGCAAGCGAGCCGAGCAGCTCCTCGAGCTCTTCGAGGCGCTGCCTGAGCGCAAGCGGCGTCTCGCGCTGCTTTCCGCGCGCGCCGCTGCCGCCCGAGATCGCCCCTCCCGGCAGCACGAGGTCCCCGTCCAGGGTCACCACTTTCAGGCGCGTGCCCGTGGCGCGCGCCACCCGCACCGCGGCGTCTAGATCCTGCACGACAAGGGTCCGCCCGAGGAGGTGCTCCACGGCCCTCCTCACCCGATCTTCGCATCGCACGAGGGCTGATGCTCTCCCGATCACCCCATCCATTGAAAGGGCCGCCTCTTCCCCTCTCGCGAGCGCTCCCGGCCTGATTAGGTCGAGGGGCAGGAAGGTGGCTCTCCCGAGACCTCGTCCTTTGAGATACTGCACCGCGGCCCTGGCATGGACGTCCCCTTCCACGATGACGTCAGAAAGGGCTTGTCCAAGGGCTGACTCGATGGCATGCCCGTACTCCGGGGCCACCCTTATGCAGTCCGCGACAGCCCCCACTACCCCCGCAAGGTCGCCCCGGTCCGCCGCGGCCAGCACGGCACGGGCGCCATGGGGATACCAATCACCCGCGGACGCCGCCCTCCTGAGCGCCTCCGCCTGAAGAGACACTTCCCGCGCACGCGCCTGGGTCTCCTGGCGCTCCGCCACGAGACCCTTGAGCTTCTCCCGCGCCGCGCCAAGCCTCCGCTCGACGTCCGCCCTCTCCTGGGAAACAAGGCGAACCTCCTTGGCCAGCCCTTCCCGCCTTGCGGACTCCTGGGCGGCCAGCGCCTCAGCCTCTCGGAGCTCGGCGAGCGCCGCTTCGAGCTCACGTCTCTGGCGCTCCACTTGCCTCGCCTGCGCGGAGTCCTCCAAAGCCATCCTGGCAAGTTCGTTCTTCGCCTCCGCGGTGGCCGAGAGCACTTCTATGATGTCCGCCTTGACCTTCTCCGCCGCGTGCTCGGAAAGCCTCTGCTTCTCGGCGAGGGCGCTCTCCTCCGCCTGGAGCGAGTCCAGTTCGTGCGAGGCAGCCTCGAGTTCTGACGAGATCTCGGCAAGCCTCGCCGACTTCGCGGCGCTCTCACTGGCGCATGCCGCCAAAACCTGCCTGTCTTTCTCTATGCTTTCGACAAGGGCCCGGGCTTGCGCCGCTTGCATGCTTTCTCGCTCGCGGGCCAGCGAGATCTTCCCCTCGGCTCTCTCGATCTCAGCGGCGAGCGCGGCCGCCCTCTCTTGTAACCGGTCGCGCTCATCTTCCACCGAAGCGAGCGCCTCCCTCTCGCGGGAGATTTCTTCCGACAACGATTCCCTGAGACAGCCCTCCTCGCCCAGCTTCTCGTCGATCTGCGAAGCGGCCCGCGCAACCTCCGCTCTCCTCGCCTCCAGGGCGTCGAACTCTTTCAGGGCGAGAGCCACCTCGAGGCTGGCCAGCTCCTGACAGCATTCCTGGAATCGCCTCGCCTCGTCAGCCTTCGCCTCGAGCGGCTCCATCTGCCTCGAAAGCTCGGCCAATACGTCGCGGACGCGAGTCGTGCAAGCGTCTGCAGCCGCGAGCCGTCTTGCCGCGTCCGCCCTGCGCGCCTTGTACTTGTGTATGCCGGCAGCCTCTTCGAAGAACGCCCTGCGTTCATCGGAACTCGCGCCCAGGATGGCGTCGATCTTGCCTTGTTCTATGATCGAGTAGCCTTCCTTGGCTGCGCCCGTGTCCATGAACAGCGTTTGGATGTCCTTCAGACGGCAGGGGATGCCGCAGATGGAGAAGTCGCTCTCACCGGAGCGGTAAACGCGCCTCGTCACCGCAACTTCCACGAAATCCACGGGAAGCGAGCCGTCCGCGTTGTCGAAGACCAGGGTGACCTCGGCAAACCCCAACGGCCTTCTCGCGCCCGAGCCGGCGAAGATGACGTCCTCCATTCTGGTTCCCCGGAGGACGCGCGCGCTTTGCTCACCGAGAACCCATCTGACCGCGTCGGCGAGGTTGCTCTTGCCGCTTCCGTTCGGTCCCACGATGGCAGTCACACCTGGCGAGAATTCGAGTTCCGTCTTGTCTGCAAAGGACTTGAATCCGTAAAGCTCCATCCGTTTGAGGTACAAACCGAGTCCTCCCTGGGCGTGCGTCTACGCCCCGACACGCCGCCTCACGCGAGTGCCACCCCTGCAGGCGAAGCGCCGACCCGAATCGACACGCATCGCCCCGGATTGCACTGGTATTGTATCATAGCCCTAACCAAAAGAGAATCATCCAGGGAAGAGCGAGACCCGGCGTCTGGACGCAAGGCTCACGCGGACCTCCATACAAAGGTCGCGCCGCCTGCGAGCCTTCTCGGGGATCTCGGGGTGAACGAGAGAGCCGTACCGGTGCAAGAGGCGCCGCAGCTTGGCTTTGACGCGCGTGCGCGCGTTGTCCACAGACTTCGGATCAAGTCCCATGGCCCTCCCGATCTCCCCGGTCGTGTACCCGCGGAGCAGCAGCGCGGTCACGGCGTACTCGAGCATCGAGAGGTGGCTCCGCAGGACCTGTTCCACACGGGCGCTGGCCCACTCGTTCTCCACGACCGCTTCGGGATCGACGTAATCACCGGCGAGGAGATCCAGTACCATCCTGGTCTCCTCCCTGTCCACGTACGAGTAGAGCGATATGGCCTGGTTGAGGGCTTTTTGCTTGCTGCTGGTCTGGCGCCGGAGGCTGTTGTATATCTTCCTGATGATGCACAGGTATGCGAAGGAGCTGAACTTCACTCCGGGTTTGCCGGGATCATACTGGCGGATCGCGTCGAGCAAGCCGACCAGCCCGTCCTGCACGAGGTCTTCGAACTCCGAGCCGGGCAAGCCCGGTGCCGTGGTGCGCACAATGTGCCTCACCATGGGAACGTATTTCCTTATCAGGTCGTCCCGCGCCGCCTCCTGCCCCGACCTCGACCGCCTCAACAATTCCAGGTCAAAGTCCTGGTTGGTGTCGGACATGACCTATCCCCCTCGACAGGCCGTCTCGGTACCCGCTAGATATATACTTCCGGCCGGACAGGAATATGATCCCTTGGTGGGACAGGGTCTGCGCCTGGATTGGTCAAGTTGCCGGCATCAGGGATGCCAGCACTCTCCTGGTCCCCGGGAAGGGGCGTCAGTGGTCCCAAGCTGAACCGATGGCAAGCCTGGGAGGGGTCCGCTCTCCGCAAAGTGGCGGAAAAAAGCAGCCCGCGTTTGCGGCCTGGCCGCGAGCGCGGACTGCACGACATCTACAGTGCGCCCGAAAGAAAAGTAATCACGATTCCGTAGAAGGAGGCACCACCCTAGCGTCACCTGGGCTCGACTATGAACTTTATCGCAGTCCTCTCCTCCCCATCGATCTGTATCTCGGCGAAAGCAGGGATGGTCACGAGGTCGATCCCGTTAGGCGCAACAAATCCTCGCGTGATGGCAATTGCCTTGACAGCCTGGTTGACAGCTCCCGCCCCAACCGCCTGAACCTCCGCGGACCCCCTTTCTCTGAGCACCGCGGCAAGGGCGCCTGCCACCGACTTGGGCTTTGATTGCGCTGATACCTTTAGTACCTCCACGCCTTCTACCTCCCGTTCCCAGGTTTTGGACCATGCGCTTCTTGCCATATGTATATTCAACGTCCCACTGGAAGATCCTTCGTTTGGCGTGACTTATCGCTATTTCGGTATTATCGGTCGAACGCGCGGCCTCCTCGTTTCATAGGGCCGGGGCAGGAAGGGCGGGGGCTCACCCTTGGCTTCCCTGATCACCTCGCTCTTCCATACCAGGAGCCTCCGGTTGATGGCGTCCATGGTGGCACGCGCGACGGCGTCCGTCTCGTAAGTGCGCACGGGCGCGGTTCCTATGAGCCTCTCCTCGCCTTGCGTCCCGATGGCGCTCACTGATACGAGCACCACGTCTTGGTCGAGCATCTTTATGAGACGCACCTCGCCCGCAGAGAGCATGCTCCTCGTTCGCAGGAACGCCTCCACCGCCGCGATGGTCGCCTGCGCCACCACCTGGTACTGGCCGTACTTGGTGGCAGGCCCCACCGCTGTACCCGTGTACACCCTCCCCTGCAGTCCCAGCTCTACTATGGAATCGGCCGTGTGCTTGCCGAGATTCAGGTACACGCGGTCGATCTTGAGTCTGTGACCGATGAGCGCCTCCAGCTCCATCTGGGGCATGTCCTTGAACACGCACACACCGATCCGTCTGTGGTCTATCTTCAAGCCCCACTTTGCGTAGAGCACGGTCTCTATGTCCCGCACGAGCTCCTGGGGCGAACGCAGCTCGATGGACGTGCAATGCACCTCGGTAATCATACGCTTGCCGTCCACGATGATCCGCACGGCGTTGAGTCCCGGGATCTGGGAAAGCACCTCGTTGACGTCCTCGATGTCCACGTCCTCGGGGACTATGTCGTTGTACGGTATCTTGCGCCACTCGGGTCCCAACTCGTGCCAGGCGAGTCGACGGCGCGGGACGCGCCTCTCTCTTGTATCCTCACGGGTCGCGGCCACTGACTCTCCCTCCCTCAACGTGCGCGCCACCAGCACCGGGCAAGATACCCATTTTGGCGAGCGCGTCGGCCGCTGCGGCTTGTTCCGCGGCCTTTTTCGTCTTGCCGCTTCCGGATCCCACAGAGCTGCCCGCGAGCCTCACCACGACCGTGAACGTCTTGTCGTGGTCCGGGCCCGCCTCGCGCACAACGTCGTATTCCGGGATAGATTTCTCCCTTTTCTGAAAGAATTCCTGCAGGATGGCTTTGTAATTTCGCGCTTCTCCCCCATCCGCGAGCGCATCAAGGCGAGGGCCCGGACGGAGTTCCCTGACCACGAGCCGCTTCGCCGCCTTCAAGCCCTGGTCGAGGAAGACAGCTCCCAGTATGGCCTCGAACGCGTCCGCCAGCACAGACGGCAGGCGCCGGCCGCCAGCGGCTTCGAGACTGCGACCCACCCGCAGGAAGTCGGCTATACCGAGCCGGCCAGCCGCCTCAGCCAGCGCTTTCTCGCTCACCGCTCGACCCAGCATCGTGGAGAGCTCGCCTTCTGGAACGTCCGGGCACGTCACGTAGAGGTGCCAGGCAGTCACCAGCTTGAGCACGGCATCGCCCAGGAACTCCAGGCGCTCGTTGCCTGCGAGGGGACCGCCCCCCTCGAACGAGCTATGGGTCACGGCCTGGACGAGCAGGTTCGGATCGTTGAAACGGACACCGATGATCTCTTGAAGCTTCATCATCCTGGCGTTTTCCCTGCCGTCTCCCGCGGTCGCCGCCAAGTCTCTTCTAGTAGTGTATCCGGCCTCGGATTCACCCATCGCGATGCGCCCCTCTCAGCGCAGAGAGGGGAGGCCGGAACGCCTCCAGCCTCCCCCGCCCCTCGTTTCGTTCTCTCGTTCTGGCAAGCAGTCGCCGGCCCTCCCCGCCGACCCTGCCTGCCTCGTTCCACTTCATCCGTTCCGGCCCGCCTTCATCTGCTTGCGCCGGCGTACGGCGAGTCCGGCGCTGCCTCCATCCACCGCGCGGCCTTGTGAGCTGGCACGCCTCCGCGCCGTAACCCGCAGCGCATGCTGCAGACTAGACGACTCCGCCGCGCCACCGCCCCTCGACCGCATGGACCGGTTTCTCACCCAGGCGTCCACTCACCCCTCGTATCTCCTCAGGACGATCACTCCATTGTGCCCGCCGAACCCGAACGAGTTGGACATGGCCACGTCGACCTGCCCCTTGCGCGCGACGTTGGGCACATAGTCCAAGTCGCACTCGGGGTCCGGCTCCTCGTAGTTGATGGTAGCCGGGATGATCCCCGTTGAGATTGCGAACACGCAAGCGGCCGCCCCTACGCCCCCCGCGGCCCCGAGGAGGTGCCCGGTCATTGACTTGGTCGAGCTTATCGCGACTCTTGCCGCATCGGGACCGAACAGCTCCTTTATGGCCATCGTCTCGCACTTGTCGTTCAGGGGCGTTGACGTGCCGTGGGCGTTGACGTAGTCGACATCGGCAGGCGAGAGCCCCGCGTCGAGGAGCGCCCTCTGCATGGCAAGTAGCGCCCCCTTGCCCTCAGGATCCGGCTCGACGATGTGATGCGCATCGTCGCTCGCGCCGTAGCCGGCCATCTCAGCATAGAGATGCGCCCCGCGCCTCCGTGCATGGTCAAGGCTCTCCAGGACCAGAACGACGCTGCCCTCTCCCATGACGAAGCCGTCGCGCCCTTTGTCAAACGGCCGGCAAGCTTTCTCCGGCTCATCGTTCCGGCGTGACATGGCTCGCAGCGCGCAGAACCCCGCAAAGCCCGCAGGCGTAATGGCGGCTTCGGCGCCCCCCGCCAGCACGACATCGGCGTCGCCCCTTTGGATGGCCCGGAATGCCTCACCTATGGCATGAGTGGCTGCCGCGCAGGCGGTCGTCACCGTGAGGTTGAGACCTCTGGCGCCTGTGAATATCGCCACTTGGCCCGAAGCCATATTCGGGATCATCATCGGGATGAAGAACGGACTCACCCTCCGGGGCCCCTCTGTCCGCAGCGTCCCTACCTGTTCTTCGAGCACCTCCAGGCCCCCGATCCCGCACCCCATCACTACCCCCACGCGGTCCCGATTGGAGCTGTCGACGGTGAGACCGGCATCGGCCAGGGCCATCCGCGCAGCCGCCACGGCGAACTGCGCGAACCTGGCCAAGCGATAAGCCTCGCGCTCCGTCATATAGTCGGTGGCGACGAAGTCACGCACCTCGCCTGCCATCTGCGTCCTGAAAGGCGAAGGGTCGAACCCCGTCACCCTTGCAATGCCGTTCCGCGAGGTCCTCAGCCCGTCGAAGAACGCGTCGCGGCCTATCCCGATGGGGGTGACTGCACCGAGGCCGGTCACCACCACTCGCTCTCCCATTCCCTCACCCCGCACAAAGCTCCCCCGGTAACCCTCTCAGGCCCGCGCGGACTAGCCGCCCGCGCTCACTCCTCGTCGCCAACCCTCTCGAGAATGAAGTCGACGATGTCCTGAACCGTCGTATCTTCGGCGATCTCCACGTCAAGGGTCCCAAGGTCGAATTCGCGGTCAAGCTCATCGCCGATGCTCATTCTCGTAGCAGAGTCAGCGTACAGGTCGTTCATCGTGGCGTCCCACGTCACCAGCGATTCGTCCACCTTCGCCTCACGAACGATGATCCTCTTGACCTTCTCGAAAATCTCCTCCGCTTTTGGACTCAACTCGCCCATCCTGTTCACCTCCCATGGCTCGTGCTTCGAGCGGCCCCGGGGCCGCCCGCTACATCGCTAGGCCTCCGTCCACGCAGAGGACCTGGCCGGTTATGTAGCCCGCCTCATCCGACGCCAGGAAGACGCACGCCGCGGCCACCTCCTCAGCGTTACCCAGGCGGCCCAGGGGCACGCCTGCAAGCAGCCTCGCCTTCACGTCCTCCTTCAGAGAAGTAGTCATGCCCACATCGATGAGCCCCGGCGCGATAGCGTTCACAGTCACGCCGCGCATGGCCAGTTCGCGGGCAGCGGCCTTCGTGAGACCTATCACTCCCGCCTTTGCCGCTGAGTAATTGGCTTGGCCCGCATTTCCCATGACGCCCGCCACTGAAGAGATGTTTATTATCCTCCCCTGGCGCTGCCGGAACATCCTCCTGCCCACAGCGCGCGTGAAGTTGAAGACTCCGGAGAGGTTCACGCGGAGCACGTCCTCCCACTCAGCGTCGGTCATCCTGATGAGGAAGTTGTCCCGCCGTATCCCCGCGTTGTTGACGAGGACGTCTATCCGGGAGAAGCGCTCGCAGATGCGCTCGCAAGCCTGTTCGACAGCCTCGGAGCACGACACGTCGCACGCGAGGGCCACGGCCTGCCTGCCCATCTCCTCGATCTTGCACGCGACCTCCTCAGCGGCGGCAAGGTTGCGCCCAGCCACCACGGCCACAGAGGCTCCTTCGCGGGCCAGCGCCTCCGCGCATGCCTGCCCTATCCCACCGGATGCCCCCGTCACGACGGCGACTTTGTCCGCCAGCCTCATATTACAGGACCCCCTTGATGAATTCAAGCGTGTCTTCCAGAGGAGCCGACGCTTCCGCTGCCACCGCCTGCGCCTCCGGCACGATGCGCCCGGCAAGGCCCGTAAGCGTCTTGCCCGGACCCGCTTCCACGAATGCCCGCGCCCCGGCCTCCCACATGTACCTGACCGACTCCTCCCACAGCACCGGGGAAGATATCTGCCGGACGAGCATCTCCCTCAACTCCACCGCGTCACACGATGCCCGGCCAGTCACGTTGCACACGACGGGCACATCTGGCGTTCCTATCTCGGCCTTCCTGAGTTCGGCCTCGAACGCCGAGGCTGCACCGGCCATGAGCTTCGAATGAAACGGCCCGCTCACCTTCAGTGGGATGACGCGCCGCGCGCCTGCTTCGGTGCACAACTCACCAGCTGACTTCACCGCCGCAGTCTCGCCGGAAATCACTATCTGATCCGGCGCGTTGAAGTTTGCCGGTTCGACTTCGCCTGCGCCGGCATCGCGAGCGGCCCTGCAGCACCGCTCCACCGCATCACGCCCGAGGCCGATGACAGCGGCCATCGTCCCCGCTCCGGGCGGCACGGCCCTCTGCATCAGTTCCCCGCGCTTCCTCACAAGACGAATCGCCTCGGCGAACTCCAAGGAGCCCGCGGCCACGAGCGCCGAGTACTCCCCAAGGCTGTGCCCGGCGACGACGCCCGGGACAACCCCCATCGACTTCAACACCTTGAAAACCGCCACGCTCACCGCGAGCACTGCGGGCTGGGTATTTCGCGTAAGCGCGAGATCCTCGGGAGATCCTCGAAAACACATTTCCGACAGGCCAAACCCCAGGGCCTCATCGGCCTCTTCAAACACGCGCCGAGCCTCGGCGTACCGCGATGCGAGCTCTCTGCCCATCCCCGGGTACTGCGCCCCCTGCCCGGGGAAGACAAGGGCTATCCTACTCACGGAACTCATCCTTGCACCAACGAAGTATGGCGGCCCCCCAAGTAAGGCCCGCTCCGAAAGCGACCAGCAGGACGCGGGCGCCCGCTTCGAGCTTGCCCGTTCTCGACGCTTCATCGAGTGCTATCGGGATGGAAGCGGCGGACGTGTTCCCGAACCTCGCCACGTTGGAATACACTTTCTCGGGGGCCCCAAGTCGCTCCGCAGCGAGGTCGAGGAGCCTCTGGTTGGCCTGGTGAGGGATGACTAGGTCGACGTCGTCCTCCGCAAGCCCGGCCTTCGCGAGGACCTCCCGGGTCGCGTCCACCATTATCCTCACAGCGAACCGGTACACCTGGTTGCCCTGCATGTGAATGTAGTGAAGGCCTTCATCCACGGTGTCGCGGGACGCCGGGTGGGCTGATCCTCCGCCCGGGAGTGTGAGCAGGTCACCCCTCGTGCCGTCCGCGCCGAGGGTGCAAGCGACGATCCCATCGCCGCGTTCCAGCGGCCTCACGAGCGCCGCCCCCGCCCCGTCGCCGAAGAGCACACACGTGTTGCGGTCCCTCCAGTTTACGATCCTCGACAGGGTTTCGGCCCCGATGACGAGAACGTTGCTGTATCTCCCAGCCGACACGAGACTGTGGGCCACTGAAAGCGCGTACACGAACCCTGTGCAGCCTGCCCCGATGTCGAACGCCGCAGCCTTGGAGGCACCGATCTTGCCCTGGACGACGCACGCGCACGACGGGAACGGCATGTCGGGGGTTACGGTCGCGACTATCACGAGATCTACGTCCTCAGCGGGCACCCCGGCGTCGTCCAGCGCCAGCCGGGCGGCCCGCGCCGCGAGGTCTGAGGTCACCTCTCCGTCGCGCGCTATTCGCCTCTCTCTAATCCCGGTGCGCTCCACTATCCACGCATCGCTTGTGTCCACCATCTTCTCGAGGTCGAAATTGCTCAGGACACCCTCAGGCACTGCAGCGCCCGTCCCCGCGATGCCGGCTCCCCGCAGAGCCTTCGCACTAGCTTCCAACATCGTTTCCTCCTTCATATCCGCCGGCCGCGACCATTTCCGCGATGGAAGCCACGACGCCTCCGTCGCACGCCGACTTCGCGGCGCGTATCGCGTTCTTTATGGCCCTGGCCTTGGACCGACCGTGAGCTATTACGGTCACGCCGTTGACGCCCAGGAGCAGAGCCCCCCCGTACTCCGAGTAGTCCATACGCTTCGCGAGGGCTTTGAGAGCAGGCCGAGCAAGCAAGGCGCCTATCTTGTACACAAGGCTCTTGCTTATGGAGTCTTTCAACATGCTCACGATGGCCTCGCCCACGCCTTCCGCCAACTTGAGGACGATGTTCCCCGTGAACCCGTCGGTCACCACCACATCGGCTTTGCCGAACGGGATGTCCTTGCCTTCGATGTTGCCGATGAAACCCAGGTCTGCCTTCGAGAGTAGTTCGTGAGCGGCGATCACGAGTTCCGTGCCTTTCGTCTCCTCCTCACCGTTGCTGAGGAGAGCCACTGTTGGCGTGGGTATCCCCATGACGCTTTTCGCGTATGCCACGCCCATCTGGGCGAAGGTCAAGATGTGGTGGGGCCTGCATTCGGAGTTGGCGCCAGCGTCGATGAGGAGACAGTACCCGGCCGTGGTGGGGAACACCGTGGCTATGGCTGGTCTATCCACGCCTCGTATCCGCTTCTGCCTCATGATGGCGGATATCATGGCCGCTCCCGTGTTGCCGGCTGACACCATCGCCAAAGCCTCGCCCCTCGCCACGAGGTCCGCTGCGACGAGCACCGATGCGTCGCGCGTCCTGCGGAGCGCCTCGACCGGATGGTGCTCGTCCATGGGGATCACACCGCCCGCATGGACCACTGAAACCGCAAGCCCTTTCGCGCCTCCGAGCGCCGACAATCGGTCTTCGATAGTCTCCTTGTCCCCGACGAGCACGACCTCCACGCCAAGCTCCTTCGCGGCCAGCATGGCGCCGGCTACCGTCTCAGCGGGTGCGAAGTCCCCTCCCATCGCGTCAAGGGCGATTCTCATGCAGGCTACCTCCCTCAGCCGTGACCTCCCCGGGCGAGGAATCCAATGCGAACACGACGAACTCGCCTTTGAATACGTCCTCGTCCGCAACTTGCGAGACCACGTTCACGTGATACCTCCGGCCGACCCGGTCCGTCACTCTCGCTTTCGCCACGAGCCTGTCACCCGCCCTTACGGGCCGCAGGAACCTCACGCTCGCCGTGCCCGTCAGGGCGACTTCCGCGTCGACGAGCGCGACGGCGAGCGAGTTGGCCTGGGCGAAAATGTGATGTCCCCTCACGATGCCCGTGCGCTTGAAAGCCATGTCAGCCGTGGGCTCAAGGATCGACACACCCTCTTGCCCCAGCGACACGTGGACCAGGTCGCCGATGACCTCTCCGGTCATCACGGACCGCACGTTCTTCGTGGCTTCCTCGGCCACTTTCCTAGTGCGCTCACGTGATTCGGGGATGCCGAGTTCCAGCCTGTCCAGACGGATCGTCTGAACGCTGACGCCCAGCTTCCTCGCGAGCTCCCTGTCGGTGACGAAGGGATCGCTTTCAAGTATCTCTCGAAGGCGCTGGTGGCGCTCGGACTTGGATGCTCTTGCACCCAATTCGGCTATCGCTCCTTGAAGAGGGGCCGTCCTGCGTGGCAGGGCAACCGGCGGGAAGACCGCCGCCCCTCTTGGACTCTTGTTGAGACCACGTATTAGCATCTGCTGCTAATCCAGTATACACCGCCGCCCGAGCGTTTGCAAGTCCGGACTACGGCGCCCAGGGACGCGCCGAGACGAAAGGCCGGGACAGAAGGACAATCCGGCGCAGAGGCGGGCTGGAACTGACGCACCCTGGGCTAGAGGCAAGCGGCCTCAACGAAAAAGAAGCCCGACAGGCGAGCGCTCCCACCGAAGCTCACCTCGGGCTGGGCAACCAGCGGCGATCACACGCAAGAGCCAGAACCGTCCGTGCGCGCCACACACGGGGCTGGAGAGAAGCCGAACGCCGCCTAGACCCTAAGATTCAACGGTTTCGTCTCGAAGGAACCTCCCGTCCGCCCGAGAACCGGGCGGCAAGGAAAGGCTCACGCTTCCTTCCTCTTCTTCTTCTCCTCTTCGACCTCCACGACCTCGCGCCCGTTGTAGTACCCGCATTCAGGGCACACCCGGTGAGGCATTCTCACAGCGTGGCATTTCGGACATGTCGCGAACGCGGGCGCGTCGATCTTCCATGTCGCCCGGCGTTTCCTCGTCCTAGATTTCCCGAACTTGCCCTTGGGGTTGGCCATCTCTAGTCCACTCCTGTCCGGAAAGGTTTGAGCCTGTTTCTTGCTGTCTCTCAGTCTTCGTTGCCTGTCCGCCTGTGAAGGTCGAGGTCCGCCAAAGCCGCGAAGCGGACGTCGTAAGGCCTTCCAGTGCAATCACATGGACCCTCGTTGAGGTTCTTCCCGCACGACGGGCACAGGCCCTTGCACTCGTCGTTGCATACCAGCTTGATGGGTATTGCGAGGGAAAGGCTCTCTCTCACGCCGGGCCCGATATCCACGAGATCACCGCGGTACTCGCACACGTCGTCCGTTCGCCCCTCATCCCCGGAGGGACGAGTCGGGTGGCCGTCTTCACGCCCCCTGACGCATTGCTGCTCGAAATCGCATACGACTTCTAGCTCGAACGGCGCAAGGCACCTGTCGCACGTGACCCTGAGCCGAGCCCTCGCCGTTCCCTGCACCAACAGAGCGCCGTGCCCGGTGTTGGTGACCCTCGCTCGGACCTCGACAGGAGCTCGGACCTCAATCTCCCTGCCGGCCGCGCCCAGGCCCCCGACGGGCTCCGATAGCTCTACCTCGATACTGGCGCCCTTCGTGTCCTTGATGGTCGAGATATCGATCCACACAGCGAGCACGCCCCCGCACAGCAACACAAATTATACGCCAGGGCATCCCTGGCGTCAAGAAAAAGCCGGAGGACGGGGCGGTCACTCACTTGCGGCCGCCTCCCGCACACACGCCTGGTGTTCGGGGTCCGCCTCACCGGAGCTGTGCAGCTTGCTTCCGGAGAAGTGAATGCAGAAATGCCCTGGGAAACCGTTGTCCCGGACTGCCTCCCCGCCGTGCGGCATCCCGTTCATGGAAGCCGCAACCCGCCTCCCGGCCACCTCCACCACAACGGGACGCCGGTCCCAGCTCCACCTGCCTCCGTACACCTTTTTCATGACCGCAGTGTCCTTGGAGGTGGCGGGTTCCGCGTCAGCGTGAAGGTGTCCGCCCCTCCGCCTCACGCGAAAGGACAGCCCTGTGCGGACATCCACCACGGTGGCGTAGGACCTGAAGAGACTCTTCACGTCGTCCCAATGGAGGACCTCAATGGGCCCGCGCCCGCCCCTCGATGGAACATTCCCCGCCCCCGGAATTCGAAGCTCCTGTCCGACCGCGATGGAGGATGGGTCGCGGATGTCGTTTACGCGCACTATGTCCTCCACTTCCACCCCGAACTGCCTCGCGATGGCCCACAGGCTGTCCCCCTGGGTCACGCTGTACGTCCTCCCGCGCTCCTTTCCAAGCTCGGCCTCGAGGCGTTCCCAGGTGGACGCGCCCACTACACCGTCCGCCCGCAGTCCCTGCGCCCGTTGGAAATCCTCCACCGCACGTAGAGTGCCGTCGCCGAACACGCCGTCACACTCGCCGGTGTAGATTCCGAGGCTCGCGAGGCCATCTTGCAGCAGCACCACGTCTTCCCCTGTCATGCCCTTCCTCAACACACGGGAGTATGCGTCCACCACCGAGGGGCATGTACACGCAAAGAGCACGGTGATGAGAGCTGCAACCACAAGCACGCGTGCACGTCCCAGTGCAAGCCCGCTCAACACACTCGCCTCCTGACGCCCGCGGCTCCGCGCCGCCCGGCGAACTGGGACACCGCCGTGAGTAACCGCTGGTTCCAGAGAGCTCACCCGCCGCACTGGTTGCAGCCGCTGCACTCTCCGCGAGTCGGATCACCGGCTCCTCCAAGCATGGGAAAGACTCCTCAACAACCCCTGCCGGGACTCCTACCAGGTTGCATTATTCTCCAGAAGTGTCGTTTCCCCTCCTTGCAATCTCCTCCAACGCCCTCAAGGCATCGTCGACGTCTCTCACTGCGATGACCTCGAGACGGGTACTGGCCGCCTTGGCCGCCTCCTCGTTTTCGACGGGGACCAGGAAGTACCGGGCGCCTGCGCGTTCAGCGGCGGCCGCTTTCTGCTTCACCCCGCCTACGGGCCCCACCGCGCCGTCCAGATCAACGGTCCCCGTGCCCGCTATGACGTGGCCGCTCGTGAGATCCCGCGGGTCGAGTTGATCGAGGATCTCGAGGGTGAACATGAGCCCTGCGGATGAGCCCTTTATCTCACGCGGGTCGATGCTGATCTCGAGAGGCAGGTCGCGGGTGATGCTGGCGCTGACCAGTATCCCCACCGCCGCCCGCGCTCGGTCCTCCGGGTGCGGGACCGTCTGGATCGTGAAGTCCTTGACTCGTCCGGCCCGCCTCACGGTGAGATCCACCGGCGTTCCCGGGTTCCGTGCACCTATCCTTCTCACGGCCTCATCAGCGGTTCCTACCGGTTTCCCGTCAACGGCGAGAATCACGTCTCCCTCTCTGAGGAGCCCCTCCGCCGGGCCCTCCTTCAACACCTCCTCCACCCTCACCGCGGTTTCCACGTTGACCTCGTATCCCAACTTCCGAAGGGCGACCGCCCCCGCGATCACCTCGCTCTCTCTCATCAGGCTCTCCATGATCTTGAGGTATTTCCTCGTGTCCATGCCACGTGGGATCTCCTGGCTGCGAGGCACGAGGTCCACGGCGGGGGACAAGCCGGCGGTTACAGGGGACAGGATGCCCGCCGGAGCGCTGGTCACAGCGGTGAGCAGGAACGTTCCCTTCGCGTCCCGGTTCCCTCCCTCCACCTTCACCATCTCGGAAAGGCTCTGCGCAGGCCCGGGCGCAACGACCACGTAACTCCGGGCAAGATGAGCGTGAGCCGCCCAGCCGGTCAGGAGGGCCCCGGCAAGCGCGACTGCGGCCCGCTTCCGACTTACCACGCCGACACCTCCTCCAACCTCTCCGCTATCCTCGGGAGGGCCGCCCGCGCGGCCGTCCTGCCCCGCTCGATGATCTCGGCCGCAAGATCGAGTCGCGTGGGGCCGATGTCCGTCAGGTCCGGGGCTATCACCACGTCGGCGTCGATTATCCTCTGCCGGAGTATGGTGAGCTCCATCAGCTCAATGGTGGTGGTGATCACCTCGAACACGTTCCGTACCGGCTCCCTCCGGTGGCGGTCTGGAGCCCCGCCGGCATTGCCGCCGGCGGACACTGCGATGACGAAGTCCGCCCCCATCTCCCGCGCGCACCTGGCCGGGACCCGGTCCAGGACCGCCCCGTCCACAAGGAGACGGCCCCCGACTCTCACGGGCGCCACGATCCCTGGCACAGCTATGCTCGCCCGGATGGCGAGGGCAACCTCGCCCTCCCTCAAGAGCACCTCCTCACCTGTCTCTATGTCCACAGCGGTGGCGGCAAAGGGCACCGAGAGGTCGGCAAAGTACCTCCCGCCTGTGAGAATCCTCAGAAACTCAAGGATCCTCTCTCCCGCGATGAGGCCCATCCTGGGGAAGCAGAAGTCCACGAGGTGATCCCACTTGATGTGCATCGCAAGCCGCTCCATCATAGCGAGATCGCGGCACGCGGCATAGATCCCGCCGACGAGGGCGCCCGCGCTCGAGCCGACTATCATGTGGACGGGCACTCCCGACTCCTCCAAGACCTGCAACACCCCTATGTGGGCAAGACCCCGGGCTGACCCGGCCCCGAGGGCGAGGCCGATCCTTGGGCGTGGACCTCGGGCAGACGCCATCCCACCACCCCACAGAATAGCTCTATTAACCGGACGAGCCCGATATTCCGCGGGTTCTCCTGCACCTACGTAGTCGACCGCCGGGGTGCTGCTGCGCTACACCGTCTGAGTGCGGCGCTGCAAGTCTTCATCCTGGTCGCCAAGAGTGCAGGGAGGATATCAAGGTCGCTGGTGTCACCCTCCGGGGACGGCGCTTGCGGCGCGCCTCGTTCTGATGCGGCGGGCGGGTGCGCCGGATCCCCGACGCCGCGTCGAGCAATCACTGGCGGCCCCGGACAGGACTCGTCCGCTGAGAGGCAGCGCTGACTCGCGGTGATCTACTTAGTGGCGCTTTAGCATAACACCCCTTCACTCCAAATATACATCTAGGGACAACCGGGGAACAGCCCGGCGGTTCCAGGAAGGCTGCGTCAGGGCGGCCGGGAAGCCAGGGAGGCGGGTATGCGATGACCGGTCGGACCACCACCCGGCGGGCGGCGTACTTCGTGGCGGCGTGCGCCCTTCTCGTCACTATCGCAATAATCGTCTATCCAGACGTGGCGTTCGAAGCCTCGGTGGAGGGTCTGCGAGTCTGGTGGGAAGTCGTGTTCCCGGCGCTGCTTCCCTTCTTCGTCGCATCGGAAGCGCTCATGGCTTTGGGGGTCGTCCACTTCCTCGGCGTGCTCCTCGAACCTCTTATGAGGCCGGTGTTCGACGTGCCGGGCGTTGGCGCTTTCGCGTTCGCCATGGGGCTCACAGGGGGCTACCCAATCGGGGCCCGCATAACAGCGAACCTCCGCAAGCAGAACTTGTGTAACCAGATCGAAGGGGAGAGACTGGTCAGCTTCACGAACACCGCTGACCCCTTGTTCATGGCGGGCGCGGTGGCTGTGGGGATGTTCAGTATGCCGTCGCTCGGGCTCACCATCTGCGGAGCTCACTACATCTCAGCCGTGATCGTCGGAGTGCTGCTCAGGCTTCACGGAGGACCGCAGGTACGCCGCGGACCGCTGGACGGACGCAAGGAGAACATATTCGCGCGGGCCCTTGACGAGTTGTACCGAGCGCGAGAGGCGGACGGGAGGACGTTCGGGCAGCTTCTCGGCGACACCGTGAGGGACTCGGTAAACAGCATGCTCCTGATCGGCGGATTCATAATCATGTTCTCGGTGATAATCAGGGTCCTCGCCGTGGCTAGGGTGACGGAACTACTGGCCGCTCCGCTCTCACTCGCCCTGAGCGCGCTCGGCCTCGACCCGGCGCTGGTGCCGGCATTGGTGAGCGGGTTCTTCGAGATCACCCTCGGGTCTGAACTCGCCAGCAAAGCCGCCGCGCCCCTCATTCACCGCCTCGTAGCTGCAAACGCCATAATAGCCTGGTCGGGACTGTCGGTTTTCGCCCAGGTTGCCACGATGTGCAGCGGCACAGACATCCGAATGGCCCCGTACATCACGGCTCGCGTGGTTCAGGCCGTCATCAGCGGAGCCATCACCGTCCTACTCATCAGCCCGGCGGGCCACGGTCTCGCGCGCATGGTCGTCCCGGCTTTCGTCGCCCGGGTGTCCAGTGAACGAGTGCCGTTCATCACGCGCCTCGGAGTCTCGTTCGCCGCCCTCGCCCGCGTGCTGGCGCTCATGATCGCCGCGTCTCTCGCAGTGTGGTTCTTGCGGCGGATACGTATCATCGCGATGCAGGTGAGGACCAGGAGAAGCCCTAGCCCTTCTTCTTCAGTTCCTCGACGCCGCGCCTGACTACTTTCAGAGTCTTCTGGAGGCTCTCTTCCATCTTCAGGAGGGTCTGGGCAGCGTATTCGTCCGCGCCACTCCTTATCTCGCTTGCCTGGGCCTTGGCCTCTTCGACTATCCTCGCGGCCTCGGCCTCGGCAGCCTTGACCACTTCCTCTTGGGAAATGAGCGTGCCCAGATGGTCCTTGGCCGAAGCCCTCAGCCTTTCCGCCTCGGCGGCCGCCTCGGCGAGGATGCGGTCTTTCTCAGCAAGCACCGCCTCGGCGTGTTTCACCTCGTCGGGCAAGGCGATGCGTATCTGGTCGAGTATCTCTAGGATCTCGTACCTGTCGGCCAGCACCCTGTTGAGGAGCGGCACCTGTCGCGCTGTCTCGATGGTTTCCTCGAGCCTGTCCAGAAGGTCCACGATCTTGGTCTTACCCACCACTGCTCCCCCTCGTCACGCCCGCCTCACCCGGCAGGGCGGAACTTCTCGGCGAGGCGGCGCGCCACATGATCTGGCACGAAACCCCTCACGCACCCACCGAAGCGGGCGACTTCCTTCACCATGCTCGAACTCAAGAAAGCGTACTCGTTGGCCGTCATCATGAAGACGGTCTCGATACCGCCTCCTATCTTGCGGTTGACCGAGGCCATCTGAAACTCGTATTCGAAGTCAGACAGCGCGCGCAGGCCGCGAACGATCACCTGCGCGCCGTGTCGCCGGGCGAAGTCTACGAGAAGGCCGGAGAAATGCGTGATCTCCACGTTCGGCAGGTGCCCGAGGGCCGCTTGCAGCATCTCGGTACGCTCGTCCACACTGAAAAGCGCATCCTTGGCCGGGTTGTTGAGCACCGCCACGACCACCTTGCCGAACACCTTCGATGCGCGCTCCGCGATATCCACGTGACCGTTGGTCACCGGATCAAAGCTGCCCGGATACACTGCTGTGACTACCTCCATCACCCCCATCGTCTGGCCTGTAGAAGGACACGACCGTGTCGCCGAATCTTTCCTGTCTCACGAGTCTTAGATTCGCGCCGAGGTATGGCATCTCCTGCCTGCGTTCGTGCCGCGCCACCACAATGCCGTCCCGCTTGACTATCCCGTGCTTGGCTACGAGGTCGAGGGCGACGGGAGCAAGGCCGTGGCCGTACGGGGGATCCAGGAACACGATGTCGAAAGGCTCCTCCTTACCTGCCAGCACCCGGATTGCCCACCTCACGTCGGCGTGGATCACCCTGGCCGGCCCCGCAAGGGAAGTCTCCTCCAGGTTCCGCCGGATGACAGCCACCATCCTCGCGTCGCATTCGACAAACACGACGAACGCCGCACCGCGGCTCAGCGCTTCGATACCGACCGACCCCGTGCCGGCGAAGAGATCCAGGCATCTCGCCCCGGCGATGCGCGGCGCGAGGATGTCGAACACTGACTTCTTCACCGTGTCGGTCATAGGGCGCGCCCTCATCCCGGACGCTCCGAAAAGCCGTCTGCCCTTGGCTTTGCCTGCAATCACCCGCATCGCTAATAGTGTCCCCCGAGAGGGCGGAATATGGTGTGAATTACCAGAGAGAAACCTGAATAACGCACCGAACGACGTGCAAACTATGACCGAAAGAAGAGCCGAGGAAAACGGCACCTGGACGGTGCCGGGGTTCCAAAACCCTCCCCCATAAGCTCTTCCTCCGGTTTCTCCTCTCCCACGGGATGACGGTCGCAAGACCGTCGTCTTATTTCTGCCGTCACTTTCGCCAGTTGACAGCGCACGTCAGTTGCCAGCGCAGAAAGGCCCGGACGGGACGGACCTCCGCCCGGGCCGCGCAGGTCGCACGGCGGCGCCTCTCGCCGCCAGGTGCGGGCTGCGCGCCATCCGACGCACCTAGTCGGTGGGATGAAACGCGATAGCAACAGTACCCGGTCCAGCGTGTGACCCGATTACAGGCCCAACCGTGGTGACGATGGTCTCCTCACAAGCAAGCTCCCTCTCCACGGCATCTCTCACGACCGAGGCTTCGTCGGGCGACACGGCGTGAATGACCGCCGCCCGCAGCTTCTTGCCCGCCGGGGCATGCTTTCCCGCCGCTTCAACCAGCCTCATCAGGATCTTTTGCCTGGAGCCCCGCACCTTCTCGTAGGGTGCCACCTCTCCGTCCTGCATCCACAGAAGCGGACGTATCGACAGCAGGGTGCCGAGGAACGCGGTGGCTTTCCCTATCCGCCCGTTCTTCTCGAGGTATTCGAGGGTGTCCACTGTGAAGAAGACCCTCGTGCTCCCGATGAGCTCCTCAACCCTCGCCACGATTTCGCCCATGCCGGCGCCCCCCGCGGCCATCCTCGCTGCTTCCAGAACCACAAGGCCCGTGGCGGCGGACGCGAGACGGCCGTCGATCACCCGCACTGGTGCGCCTTTCAGTGCGCCTGCCGCGATGATCGCAGACTGGTACGTCCCCGACAGCTTGCTGGAAAGATGTATGGAAACGACGCCGTCTGACCTCGATACGAGCTGCTCGTACACGACCTGGAAATCGTGGGGCGACGGCTGGGAGGTCCTCGGGAGGACGTTGGTCGAGGTGAGCTTGGCGTAGAACTCCTCGCTCGAGAGGTCGACGCCGTCCCGGTACACTTCGTCTCCGAAGTGCACGAAGAGCGGCACGACCGTGATCCCGTACTCCTTGTACAGGTGCGGCGGGAGATCGGCCGTGGAGTCCGTCACTACCGCAATCTTGGCCATCGGTCTCCTCCTCCTTCTTGCTACTCACGAAACGCGACCCCAGAGCCAGCACGCATCCCGGACCCACCACACGAGCCCCGCCATGTCTCGATGACAGCCTGAAAGCCCCAGGCCCGTGAAGAAACGCCGCGGCCCGGCTACAAGTATGCCGCTACTCGGCGGACATGATGTAATAATAGAGCGGCTGCCCGCCGTAGTGGACCTCCACCTCGCAATGAGGATAGATGTCGGAAAGTCGCTCTCCGAGCGCCTGGGCTTCCGAGGCGCTTACCTCCTGCCCGTAGTATATCGTCAGAAGGGAGCTCTCCTCGGTCACCATCTGGCTCGCCAGGCTCATGGCAACTTCGTCGCGGTCCTTTCCGGCCGCGCAGATGTCCCCATCCTTGATTCCGATGACGTCGTTCTGGTCTATCGTGAACCCGTTCACGCTGGAACTGCGCACGGCGTAGGTGACCTCGCCCGTGCTCACATGGCCCAGAGCCTCGTTCATCGCTCGTTCATTCGCGGCGATGTCGGAGGCAGCGTTGAAAGCGACCAGCGCTGCGACTCCCTGGGGTATGGTCTTCGTGGGGACGACGGAGACCGCCTTGTCCACGAACTCCCTGACTCTCTCGGCGGTGAGGATCACGTTGCTGTTGTTGGGAAGGATGACAACGCTCTTCGCGTTCACTTGTCGAGCGGCGTTGGCGAGCTCTTCGATGGACGGGTTCATTGTTTGTCCGCCCTCGACCACGACGTCGGCACCAAGGCTCCGGAGGATCGTCGCCAGCCCCTCGCCGACCGCCACTGCGACTATCCCCACAGGCTTCTCGACCGCCTCGGGTCGGGGCTTCGCTTCAGCGGATACCGGCGTCCCAGCCCGCGCCCCGCGCGTCTCAGCCAAAGCGCCGTTCCGCTGCCCGCCTGTCGCGCGCCCCGGAGAGCCCAGCGCCTCGAACTCCTCGTGCTGGTCGGCCATGTTGTTTATCTGGACCTCGTGAAGGTCCCCGAGACGCAGGCAGTACTCAAGGACGCGCCCGGGATGGTTCGTGTGCACGTGCACCTTGGCGACGTCGCTCGTTCCGACCACGAGCAGGCAATCCCCAGCATCGGCCAGGTCCTGTCGGATGCGATCGAGGGGCAGCGATCTCCCCTTGAGGAGGACCTCCGTGCAGTAGCGGAACCTGAGGCTCTCCTTCACCGCCCCTTCTGACTGCCGCGAAGCCTGACCGGACCCCGTTCCCCGGGCGACCTGGAGCAGCGGCTCTTGATGGCTGGCGGGCACCTCGCCGCGGAGGGCTTTCACGGCGCCCTCCCAGAAGTACACCAACCCCTGGCCCCCGGCGTCGACCACGCCAGCCTCTTTCAACGTCGGGAGCATTTCCGGCGTCCGCTCGAGGGCTTTGCGCGCATCTTCGAGAACCCTTTCCGCGAGCGCGAGCACGTCAAGGCCTCCCCGGGCACCCTGGGTCGCCGAACGAGCCGCTTCCCGCGCGACGGTCAACATCGTCCCCTCAACCGGCTTCATGACCGCCTTGTACGCCATGGCGGCCGCGCCCTGCAGCGCTTGCGCAAGGTCCTGGGCTCGGAGCTCAGCCTTGCCCTCGACCCCTTTCGCAAAACCCCGGAGAAGCTGCGATAATATTACGCCGGAGTTGCCCCGCGCCCCCATTAGCGAGCCCATGGCTGCGGCGTCCGCCACCTCTGAGAGCGTCGCCCCGCCCACTTTCTCAACCTCGCGCACGGCGGACAGAAGCGTAAGGTGCATATTCGTGCCGGTATCACCGTCGGGGACCGGGAATACGTTGAGAGAGTTCACTAGTTCTTTGTTCGCCCCAAGCCATTCGGTGCCGGCCGCGATCGCGCGCGCAAGATCTCCAGCATCTAGCAAATCACGCCCCAACGCGCCAACCTCCTGTTGCCGGTCACGTGCGCTTATCCTGTCGGACATGCGTCACCCTCACACCCTGAACTGTGATGTTCACCCTCGCCACCTTCAGGCCGGTCATGCTCTCGACCACGTAGCGAACCTTGTCCATTACATTCTGAGCGACCTCGGTGATCTTGGTGCCGTACTCGACGATGATGTACAGGTCTATCACTACCTCGTCGCCGGCCAACTTCACCTCAACGCCGCGGCTCAGGTTCTCCACGCCCAGGAGCTCCGCAATCCCGTCTTGGATGTTTCGTGAGGCCATCCCGACCAAGCCGTAGCACTCAGTCGCCGCCATGCCGGCAACGAGCGCGATCACCTCGTCTGAGATGGTTATCTGGCCAAGTTCGGTGCTGACGTCTTTGCCCATTAACCGCCATACCCCCTGCCGTGCCCCCACGAAGCGGAGCCCAGGTAAGAAAGCCAGCCGTTTCTACATTCTCCGCACCAGGTGAAATTCCTTTTCGCTATCGTATGCACGTCGACGCCGTGTCTAGAATGCCCCCATCCGTCATGGGGCCACGCGCGTAGCCGCTCCCGGCTACCGCCCGCGCCTCGGGCGGGCGTATCCTTTCGAAGCAGCCTTCCGCGCACCAGAGGTGCCGGTACGAAGCCTGCTTCGCGCCGCCGCTTGCGCGGCCTGCGTCGCTATGATACAATACACGTCGGGTCTTTGCAAGACAAGGAGGTGCTCGTCGTGTCGTATCGGTGCGAGATCTGCGGCAAGAGCCCGCATGTTGGCAGACAGGTCAGCCACTCGGACATCAAGACTCCTCGCAAGTGGCTGCCGAACATCCGTCGTGTGAAAGCCCTCGTGAACGGTGCCCCGAAGCGCATCTATGTGTGCACCAGGTGCCTGCGCTCCGGAAAGGTGGAGCGGGCCCACTGATCGCCCTCGCCTGCGTGTCTCGCCTCAGACTCGTGGCGCTTCGGCAACACCCGTGTTTTTGCACCTCGTGGAACCCGAGACCGCTCGATGGCTCCTTTCTCGCGCCATGCGGCCAGACGGGTTCTCCTCATTTTCGCGCCTGGTGTCGCCTAGACGGCGGGCGGCGTGTGTGTCCGGCAGGGCGCGTGCCGAACCCGGCCTCCATCGCCCGGTCTCCATCGCCCGGCCTCCACTGCCACAGGCCCGTTCCGGCATGACAGTCCCCTCATCAGCGCGAGCGAAGAGCCCCGGCACGGGCGCGCACGAGGCGGCCGGCCCCTTCGGCGCCCCAGCCCTACAGCAGCGGTTTCACGATCTCCTCGAGCTCCGCGCGGCTCGTCATCCCGACGATCCGCGATCTAATGATCCCCGACCTGTCCACGACGACGGTGGTCGGTATCGCCTCGACTTCATACACGTTCGCGACGTCTCCTGAAAGATCGAGGAGGATAGGGATGTCCATTTTCGCGTTCTCCGCAAAGTCGCGCACATGACCCTCCGGTTCGCGGAGGTTCACCGCTAGGACGACAACGCCTCTGTCCTCGTACTCATTGTGGAAGTCAACGAGATCCGGGATCTCCTCCCTGCACGGAGGGCACCAAGTCGCCCAGAAATTCACCACGACCACGGCCTTGCCCCGGTAGCTCTCGAGCGAGATTTCGCCGCCCTCAAGCGCCTTGAGTATGAAGTTCGGCGCAAGACCCCCCTCCTCGACCGATGGCGAAGGCTGGATCCCCGTGTCCGACGGCCGGTTAGTGACCGCGTACCCGACAGCACCGGTGATTAGGAGAAGGGCGATGAGAAGTAGAATCCGTTTCGTGCGCACGTGTTCCCCTCCCTCGAGGTTTGGTGAGACTTTATTTCTATCATAATACCCCGTAGGGTATACTGCAAGCGTATCTTGCAGCGTCAGACGTTAGGCTGCGCACCCTAGAGAGTCAAGAAGCGCACGGGGTTCCCGTGCGCTCCACACCGTCCGGATTGGTCGGGTCAAGGCTGAGGAATGGCAAGTCCGGGGACTCCGTGGTCGGAGACTCTGACATCAGGGTATGTATCTTTGATGACCTCGGTTATCGTCCTGATGCACTTGATCTTGAGCCTCCCGAGATCTGACAGGGCGGCCTCGGACGCACCCCACGGCGCGTACATGCCCACGCTCGTGCCGCTCTCCATCTTAAAGTAGCAAGGCGCGGCGACCCTCGCTATCTCCGGCGTCTCGTAGAACCTGTTCATGCCACCCCAGGTATCGAATATCTGAACGTGGACGTCCATGGGGATGTCGATGACCTTCCGCATCGCGGCGAGAGCGGCAAGGGAGCTGTCCGCGATGGGGTTGAACGTACCTGCCCCGAGGCCCTGCAGCAGCTTGGCCCCGGCGGCGTTGGCGTGCCCGGCGAAGATGGACACCTTGAACGTGACATCCTGAGGCAGATCCCCGTTCTTCTTCATCTCGTTCAACACCATGAGAACGCCCTCGTCCCAAACCAAGAACCCGCGGAACCCGATCTCCACGGCGCGCATCACATCGTAGACATAGTGCGCGACCATGTCGCAGCCCCGCAGCCGCATGCCGCAGAGGGCGCCTTCCGGTGTGGCGATCTGCCGCCCGGAGTACCATGTGGGCCTCGGCCCGGGAGTGAGGATGACCTCGATCCTCTCATCGTGGGCCACCCTTGCAAACTCCGCAAGCTCGTCGCGGGTGGCCCACGTCGCACCGCGGACCACCGATATCGCCCGATGGAACGGAACCCTTTGTTTCTTGGCTTCATCGATACATGCCCTGAGGACCGCGGTCGTCTCGATACCCGAGACTTCCACGCGCCAGTGCGCACCGTCGGGGAACCTCTTCGTCGAACTCGGCAGTTCCGCAAGGTCGCGGCCTGGAATGCCAGCCCGCTCGAGAGCTTCGCGCACGCTCGTCATGTCCAAGTGGCAACACCTCCGTACAGCTCATGTCCCGCCGGCCCTCCCGCTAGGGCGTTCGCCGGCCTTCACCGGCTGTCAAGGGACTTCAGAAACTCCGCAAGCTTCTCCGGCTCACCCTCCTTCATCTTGTACGTGTGTTTGTCCTCGGGGAACTTGAGGTCTCTCACGTCGCGAACGTATTCGCTTATCGCGTTGGTGATGATCTCAGCCAGGTTCGCGTACTTCTTTACGAACTTGGGCGTAAACGCCTCAACGAGCCCCAGCATGTCGCCGTTGATGAGGAGCTGACCGTCGCAGTGTATCCCCGCGCCGATGCTGAGGACCGGTATGGTAAGCCTCTTCGTTATCGCCTCGCCCACTTCCGGCGGAATCGCCTCCAAGAGCAGAGCGAACGCTCCAGCCTCCTGGATGGCGATGGCGTCCAAAATGAGTTCGCGAGCAGCCTCGGCAGTGCGCCCTTGCGCCTTGAACCCGCCGAGCTGCCCGGAGCTCTGGGGGGTCAGACCGATGTGGCCCATCACCGGAATGCCGGCGTCCACGATGGCTCTTATCTGGTTTATGACCCTCCTCCCGCCTTCCAGCTTAATGGCATCCATCTGGGCTTCTTTCAAGAACCGGCCGGCGTTCTCGACGGCCTTCTCCACCGACGACTGGTACGACATGAAGGGCATATCGCCGATGACGAACGTGTTCGGCGCGCCCCTTCGCACGGCACGGCTGTGGATGATCATCTCGTCCATGGTGACGGGAATCGTGCCGGGAAGCCCATACACGACCATCCCGAGAGAATCGCCCACGAGAAGCATGTCGATGCCTGCTTTCTCGGCGAACGACGCGATGGGATAGTCATACGCAGTAAGGAACGTGATCTTTTCCCCTCTCCGCTTCATGTCCACGAAGTCGAGAACGGTCTTCTTCGCCACGGCAAATCCCTCCTTCTGTCTGTTGCCTGCCGGACGCGCCCGCTTCACCAGACCAGCTTTATGTCGTCGAGCAAGGTGGTCCACGCCCACCCCGAGCATTCGAACCTCAACGACTTCAAGATCACCGGCCTCGGGACGAGCGTGCTCAGGTTGTATGACCTGGATGTCCACTTCCCGAGCTCCACGAACTCAGCAAAGTTGTCGATGCCGCCGTCCGAAGGGAGATGGAAATAGTATGCCTTCACGAACGAATGCTCCGCGCCGCTCCTGTCGAGGTAGGTCAGGACCACTTTCAACGGGTAGGTCGAGCCGGTCGTGTACTCCTTCAGCGTGTAATCGTCGAGCCGCGCGTCGAAGGACAGGAACACCAGGCCGGACGCAGGCACCTCCGAGTCGATCCGCTGCTGGATCACGCAGGAACCCATCTCGAACGTGGGCGGCCGCGAGATCTTGAGCACGTGCTCGCGCTCTCCATCAGCCACTACGGACCATGAGGCGGCCCGTGACCCCCCGGCCTCGCTGTGGCTCCAGGTCCAACCCGTGAGGTCACCCGCCGCAAAGCCGCCATTCGCAGGCACTGCTACAGGCGCGGGAGGGCTCTTGGCCGTCGTGAAAGACCACGAGTAGTCCCGCTCCATCTCCGTGCCCTGAGAGTCTCTCGCGCTCCTGCTCACCACCACCTTGTAGGTGGTGGAGTAGCGTAGAGGCTTCGCCGGGATCACGACCATGATCGCTTTGTTGTTGAGGAACTGCCAGCTGGAAGGATAGACGAGTTCAGGTGCGGGGGAGATCGTGACAGCCTGCATGGCCGCGGCCGCATCCATGGTCTCGCTGAAGACTATGTGAATCGCTGTATCCACTGGAACGTGCTGCATGCCGTCGGACGGATAGACCTGCACGACCCTCGGAGGATCCGTCCGAGGATCGCCGTCCCCGGCGAGCAGGCTCCCGCTGCATGTCAAGGTCAGAACCAACACGAGCATACAAGTAGTCGCTACTGGGAATCTAACGGACTTCGGCATCACGTCGCCTCCTCGTCTCCCACCTGCCCAAGTGCCCGCCACCCGCAGGTTCGACGCTTTGTGCACCCCAGACCCGGGACCCGAACCCGGTCAGGCCGTCTTTCTACCTGGCTCCCGCAGTACGGATGGAATTCGCTATCGGAGGGGGATCTCCTCCTCCATGCGCGCGTCCGGCCGTTCAAGGATGAAGGAGAGAGGGCGCGGGACCTTGCGGTGGCGCTGACATGATGATCAGATGGGGAGGCCCGAACACGTCGCACCTGCCCCTACCATTGACACGATGCCAATTCGGTGCCGTCGTCGATGTGAAGGATGCGCACCGTACGGTCATCGATGACTGCGACCGTGCCGCGCTTGTCCTCTGTCTTCGGGAGAGCCGGGCTTCCGGGGTTGAGGATGATTCCCCCTTCCTTCCCGACGGGCCTCTCGATTCGAGGCACGTGGGTATGCCCGGTCACGACCAGATCCACTTGATAGCGACGCATGAGACCCACCATGTCCCCGCCGGCCGCGAGGTGTCCGTGGTGCACCAGGATGTACCTGCCCTCGACCACGACGAGGGCGTAAGGAGCCTGGATGGGCACCTCAAGCACGAGCTGATCGATGTCGGCGTCGCAGTTACCTCTGGCGACGACCAGCCGGCCGTCGTACCCGTTGATGGCTTCAGCCAAGTGCTTTGCGTCGTGGCCCTGGGGAAGGGGATTCCTCGGGCCATGGTACAGCACGTCCCCCGCGTGGAGCAGGACGTCAACTTTGCCCAGCACGGCGAGGGCCTTCTCCCACGCCGTGATGGAACCGTGCGTATCGCTTATCACGCCAAGCCTCACAAACGGACACCTCCCACGCGCGAGCTGAATGGTGCGCGTCTCCCCCGGTCATCGCCGGGCCTTCCCTTGGGTCGGAAGGACTCTCGCCCCGTCAGCCGGCCACACGTAAGGCTCCCGGCACACCTGAGCCTGTATGAGTCCGGCCGGTTCTCATGCGTCTCGCAAGGCCTCGGATGCAACTGTCGTGACGAGAGCGCCGTCGTACTTCAGAAGGGCTGCCGCCTCCTGCCACGGCACGAAACACGCGACGGTGATGCCCTCCTCCCGCTGGGGAGTCGGATGCGCGCCCCCGGCCCGGCCGTCGCCAGCCGCCGCCCCTGCCTCGCGTCCAAGGAACCAATGGACGACCTTGTCCACAGGTTGCCCAGTGTGTTCCGATAGGTACGTGTACTCGCTCGTGCCCGCAGGCTTCAGGACTTCAGCACGAACGCCCGTCTCCTCCTCCACCTCGCGCAGGGCCGCAGCCTCGGAAGTCTCCCCCGCCTCGACCTTGCCCTTGGGGAGCACCCACTCACCGAAGCGGTTCTTGATGATGAGCACCTGGTCACCTCTGAAGACGACGATTCCCGCGCTCACCTCGTATTTCCTTCCGCGTTCACTCATTGTCCGCACTCACTTCCCACAGACGGTCCCGCTCCGCCGGCACCGGCGGCCCGTTGCCTGCGCTCCACGCTGATCACGACATTGTGCCCGTTGACGTCCCACTCCCGGGTAAGCTCTCCGCTGACCCTTGCAGCGGCGGGGTCCCCCCCGAACTCGAGTCCCTCCGAGAGCGTCTCCTCCATCAGGTAGCCCCGATGGATCTCGCACGCCTCGCGAACGACCGCGTCGGCCCAGAACACAGTGTGGATTCGGTCCTCGATGTTGAAATCCGCCTCTTTCCGCATGGTCTGGATTTTGTTCACCATCTCGCGTGCGAGCCCTTCCATCACGAGGTCCCGAGTGAGCTCGGTGTTGAGGGCCACTGCGACACCGCCTTCGGTTTCCACCGCGTAGCTCTCTTTCTCCACAGTCTCCACGCTAAGCTCGTCGCGGACGATGGTCACCGTCGAGCCCCCCACGTGCACCTGGACCTCGCCGTGCCGGTCGATGGCACCCACGACTTCTTCGGGATCCATGGCTGCCAGGGCCGGCACGATCTCCTTCACGAGCCTGCCGTGCTTCGGGCCGAGAAGATCGTACCTCGGCTTGATCTTGTGAGAAACGAACTCGCCGATGCCCGCCGCCGTGCGCACAGCCTTGACGTTCAGCTCATCCCTTATGAGGGGCTCGAGCGCGGCGACGGCCCGCCCGCCCTCTGGGCTTCCGGCGACGACCACCATCTCTGCAAGCGGCTGACGGTTCTTTATGTTCACCTTGTTTCTCGCGGCCCGACCCAGAGTGACGACTTTCCGGGCGAAGTCCATGTCGCGCTCGAGTTCCGGGTCAACGAGCGCCTCCTCGCACTCGGGGTAGTCACACAGGTGAACGCTCTCCGGGGCGCCCGCCCCCCTCTCCCCCTCGAGGTTCCTGTAAATCTCCTCCGCCACGAACGGCGTGAACGGTGCGAGGAGCTTCGCCACCCCCACCAACATCTCGTGGAGGGTGAGGTACGCCGCGACTTTGTCTTCGTTCATCTCTGGTCCCCAGTAGCGCCGCCTCGAGCGCCGCACGTACCAGTTGCTCAGGTCATCCACGAACTCTTCGATGGCCCGCGCCGCGCTGGTGATGTTGTACCCGTCCAGCTCGCTCCGGACCTTTCTCGAAAGACCGTTGAACCTCGATATTATCCACTTGTCGAGGAGGGCGCGCCGCTCTACGGCCAGTTCGTGCCGTGCCGGGTCGAACCCGTCAACGTTCGCGTACAGGACGTAGAACGAGTACACGTTCCACAGCGTCGAGAGGAACCTGCGCTGCGACTCGCCCACCGCGTCCATATAGAACCGCGTGGGGTTCCACGGCGGGTTGACTGTATAGAGGTACCACCTGAACGCGTCGGCGCCGTAGGTGTCGAACACCTCCCAAGTATCGACCACGTTCCCCTTCCTCTTGCTCATCTTCTGGCCCTCTGAGTCCAGGATGTGGCCGAGCACCAGGACATTCTCGAACGACGGCCTGTCGAAGAGCAGGGTCGATATGACGAGCAGCGTGTAGAACCAGCCGCGTGTCTGGTCGATGGCTTCACATATGAAGCTCGCCGGGAAGTTCCGCTCGAACTCCTCCTTGTTCTCGAAAGGATAGTGCCATTGCGCGAATGGCATCGAGCCCGAGTCGAACCACGCGTCGATGACTTCGCGCGTGCGCCGCATGGTCCCGCCGCACTCAGGGCACCGCAGCTCGACCTGGTCGATGTACGGCCTGTGCAGCTCGAGCCTCTCGGGCAGCTTCGCGGCCATCTCCTTCAGCTCCGCCACGCTCCCGACACAGTGCTGCTTGCCGCAACGCTCACATATCCACACTGGAAGCGGCGTGCCCCAGTACCGCTCGCGGCTTACCGCCCAGTCTATCACGTTCTCCAGGAAGTTGCCCATCCGGCCGTCCTTGATGTACTCCGGATGCCAGTTGATGGCCGAGTTGTTCCGGAGGAGAGCCTCCTTCACGGCGGTGGTCTTGATAAACCACGACGTGCGGGCGTAGTACAGGAGGGGTGTGTCACACCTCCAACAGAACGGATACGTGTGCTTGTACATCTCGCTCCGGTAGAGTTTGCCTTCCTCTTGAAGCTTTCGGATGATCAAGGGATCCGCTTCCTTGACGAACATGCCTTTCCACGGGGTCACCGCATCCACGAACCGGCCCTCGGCGTCGACGAGCTGCACGACGGGAAGGCCGTGTACTACCGCGGCAGCCATGTCGTCTTCGCCGAAGGCGGGCGCCAGGTGGACTATCCCAGTCCCTTCCTCGAGGGTGACGAAATCCCCGGTGACCACGTACCACGCCCGCTTGTCGGGGTGGGCGAACGCGAAGAGCGACTCGTATTCCCTTCCGGCGAGGGCGGTCCCGGGAAACTCCTGGATTATCTCGTAATCCTCCCGGACGGCCGCGTCTAGAAGCCCTTTCGCCAGGATGAGCCGCTCGCCGCTCCTCGAAAGCCTGATCTTGACGTACGTGAAGTCCTTTGAAACCGCCAAGGCCACGTTGGACGGGAGAGTCCACGGGGTGGTGGTCCACACGAGGAAGAACGTGTCATCCTCCTCCTTGACCTTGAACTTCACGTACACCGACGGATCCTCGACTTCCGCGTATCCCTGCGCCACCTCGTGGCTGGAAAGGGCGGTGCCGCAGCGCGGGCAGTACGGCACGACTTTGTAACCCTGATAGAGCAGGCCTTTGTCCCATATATGGCGCAGAGCCCACCACACAGACTCGATGTAGTCATCGGTGTACGTGATGTAGGCTTGGTCGAGGTCGATCCAGAACCCCACGCGCTCCGTCATGCGCTCCCACTCGCGCTTGTACCGGAACACGCTCTCCTTGCATTTCTCAATGAACTTCTCGACCCCGTACTCTTCTATCTGCTTCTTCCCGCTGATGCCGAGCTCTTTCTCGATTTCGAGCTCGACTGGCAAGCCGTGCGTGTCCCAGCCGCCTTTCCTGGGAACGTAGTAGCCCGCCATCGTGCGGTACCGGGGCACCAGGTCCTTCATGGCCCGGGTCAGAACGTGCCCGGGATGCGGCAGAGCGTTCGCCGTCGGCGGGCCCTCGTAGAACACGAACCTCGGGTTTCCCCTGCTCTTCTCCAGCGTCTTCTCGAAGATTCTGCGTTCCGCCCAGAACTTCAGAATCTCCCTCTCCATCCCAGGGAGACTCACGTCTGGATCGACTTTCCTGAACATCGCCACAAACCCCCTCCGGCACACCGTTCAGAGACAGACCGCGACCTGTCTCGTTCCAGCCCTGGCACCCTTGAGAAGAGTGTGGGCAATCCGTGGCGGCCTATTCTGGAAATCAAAAACCTCCCGTCCCACAGCAAGGGACGGGAGGCAAACCTCCCGCGGTACCACCCGGGTTGGCCGCGCAACTTGCGGCCCTCTCGCGGGCACAGCCCGCTTGCGCGTGTGCTCAAGCGCGGGCATGCCCTGCCTCGATATCGGGAGGAGCCGGCGGCGTCTACTCTCCGCCCGCGAAAAGCGGGGGATTTCGCACCGCAACTCAAGGGTGATTTTCGGCAGCCGCTGAGCCCCGACTCGCACCAGCCTCGGTTCGCTTTACTCCGAAGGCGGCCTACTCTTCCCTCTCATCGCCGTTGCTTCTTGTGTCGCTATGTCCAGCCACGCCTCTACTCTGATTGAGTTTACCACAGGAGCTCGGCCGCGTCAACCGCGGCGCACAGGACCTCTGCGAAGCGGGATTCTCTTGATGAAGGGCAGCTTCGGGGTGTCGTGCGATACGGTCTGCGGGCCCGGCAGAAGGCCCTGACCGCACCTCTCGCACACCTCGGCCCCGTCAGGATTCATGGCTCCGCAGTTCGGACACTCGATCACCTCGGGCTCACCCCCTCCGCCTACCGGGAAGAACCCCGGTCCTTCTTATGTATATGCCGCGGAAGCTCGAAGGTGACGATTGAGTTGCCCCTGCTGTCTTGCCGGCCCCTCCGCCGCTGTCAGGAGCGGTCGGCCGCAACGCCCGAGGTGGCGAGAGATCGCGGGCCCACAAGGCTGGCAGGCCGGAACGGACCCCACATCAGCGCTCAGCCGGCGGATTCCGGCGCGTGTGGACCAGGACCACATGACCCGCCCGGACTCCCACCTTCCCACGCGCCCCCACGAGCTCGTTGCTTACTCCGAGCGTCCCTCCGAGCGGAAGCTCGCCGCCGCGAAGTATGTACCTCAACCCTTCCGTGAAAACGCCGCAAGCGTCGCCCCCCACGGGCAAGAGCGAAACCCAATCACCGGGCTCGCCCGCGACTGCCGTTTCTCCCCGCACCAGCCGCACTGTGCACGTCCCGTCGGTGAGGACGAGACTTGCGCCGAGGGATGCGGCCTTCACCGTGAGGAGCACGTTCGCCAATGTGTGGTCGAGCCTGTCCCCGGTGGCGCCGACAACCGTGATGTCCCGGGCTCCCCGGGCCACCACGTATTCGAGGGCGAGCTCGAGATCGGTCTTGTCCTTCTCCGCGGGATGGGTGACGAACGTGACCCCGGCGCGCCTGAAGCGAGCCACGGTTCCCTCGTGAACGGAGTCGAGATCTCCGATGACGACGTCCGGCCGGACGCCGAGGCGCTCCGCGTGGGACGACCCGCCATCCACGCACACCACGATGTCCCACTCCCCGCCCATGATCTCGTCCCTCACCGCCGAATCATCGGCGATCCGTCCTCCCGCTATGATGAGCGCGCGCCGCGCGGCGGAGGGAATCTCTTTCGCCTTCGCTCCGTCCGCCTCGTTTACAAGCCCGTCGCCTGTCGTTCCATGCGTCACTCGGATGCCCTTTCACCACCTGGGATGGGCCCGCCCCCGCGGTCCGGCTGCAATGGTTCCACGGTTCTATCGCGCCAGCTCCACCTGGATCATGGTGATGACCTTCGTGTCCTGACCGTTGCCCGCGTAGGTCACTATCTCCGACGAATCCAGCCTCACCAACCTGCCGGAGGCGAGATAGAACGTTCCCGTGCCCACATACGTGTAATCCTTTGAATTCGTCCTGCCTTTCCGCGAGATCTCGTACTTGACCTTGAACGCGTCCTGCGAGCCCACTCTCTCAATTCCTTCAAACCTATAGGTGCGCCTCTCCGGCACCAGGTTGCCGCCGGCGGTGGAGTACAGCTCGTCATTCACAGTCCACGTCTCGCCTGGGACGACGGGCCGGTCAGCCAGGATGATCTGGGCGAGCCACAACGTCTCGACCTGGCGCCCGTCCCACGGCCTGAGGCCTTCAGCTTCCAGGATCCGTCCGGTCTTCTCGACAGTGAGGTAGTACCTGTAAGGCTCGAGCCTGCGTCCTTCTTTGCCCTCCGGGGTGGCGGTGCCGGAACAAACGACCGTCTGGCGCATCCTCCCGTCGCCGGCGGCCGCGCTCTCTACCTGGATCTCTTCCCGGTAGAGGTTGGTCGTGCGCTTCGATCCGGAGTAGATCGTCTCGCTGATGAGCACCTGGTAAGAGAGGGTTTCACCCTTCTTGACATCGTACTGGAGCAGGTATGAGGACGGGCCGGCCGCCTCAGCTCCTCCTCCGACGCGGGCAGGAGCGACGCCGCCTGCGAGCACCGTGAGGCCGGCAACTCCCGCTGCCAGTATCACGAGATAGACGCGGCGGCGCCCGCCAACGGCGCGGCGGCCCGGAATACTCTTGTACATCGCGGTGTCCCCCTTCGACGGGCGATAGACCCATGACGGCCGGGAACGGGTTCAGGATAGCCGGTTCAGGATCCGGAAAACCCGCTCTGTAACAGGTCAAAGACAAGACCGGACCTGTGCCTCCACAGTCTCAGATTATACAGTACTTCTCACTGTGTGACGAAACTCCTCTTCGCCTTCCCAGCCAAATCACATCGCGGCATGGGAATGCCAAGCAAAGCCACTCGTACGCACGCGTACAGAGAGAAGCCCGCATCACTTGATGCGGGCAGCCGCGAGACCAGCGAGGTCCGCGACGCAGGTAGGAGGTTGGGAGCCGACGACCCACTAGCCCGACCACATGTGCCGCGCTGCACGAGACCCCTCTTAGAACCTCGCCCGGGCGTGGTAGTGAGTGTGCAGAAGCTCGTGGGATTTCTCGCCGAGGGGCTTGCCGAGGAATTCCCTATAGAGCTGCTGTACAGCCGGGTTGAGGTGAGACTTGCGCAGCGGCATGTGCTTATCCTCTTCGTAGATGGCGGCGATCCTCTTCATCCTTATCTCATCGTTCGTGGGAATGGATTGTCCGCCGCCGCCGATGCACCCGCCCGGACAGGCCATTATCTCGATGAAATGATAGTCAGCGTCGCCCTTCCTGATCCTCTCGAGGAGACGCCTCGCGTTCCCGAGACCGTGCGCAACGGCGACGCGCACGCGCACCCCGTCCAGGTCCACCTCGGCTTCCTTGACTCCGGTGAGCCCTCGGACCGGGACGAAGTCGATGTTCTCGAGCTCGCGGTCCAACACCACCTCGGACACGGTCCTGAGCGCCGCCTCCATCACGCCACCGGTGGCGCCGAAGATGGCTCCCGCTCCGGTGGATATGCCGAGAGGCGGGTCATAGGGCTCGGGAGCGAGGGACGCGAAGTCAATGCCGGCTTCGCGGATCATCCTGCCGAGTTCCCTGGTGGTAAGCACAGCGTCCACGTCAGAATATCCGCTCGCGGTCATTTCGGGCCTCCTGGCTTCGAACTTCTTCGCGGTGCATGGCATCGCCGACACGACGAAGATGTCCGTCGGGTCGATCCCGGCCTTCTCGGCGTAGTAGGTCTTCGCCACGGCGCCGAACATCTGTTGCGGCGATTTGCACGTGGAAAGGTTCGGCAGGAGGTCGGGGTAGAAGTGTTCTATGAACTTGATCCACCCCGGGCTGCACGAGGTGATGAGAGGCAACCTTCCGCCGCCGCGCAACCGGGAGATGAACTCATGCCCCTCCTCCATTATCGTGAGGTCTGCCGCGAAATCCGTGTCGAACACCATGTCGAACCCGAGCTTGCGCAGGGCCGCGGTGAGCTGTCCCGTCACCCGGCTTCCCGGGGGAAGCCCGCACTCCTCGCCGATGCTCGCGCGTATGGCGGGTGCCGTCTGCACGACGACGTGCTTGGAGGGATCCGCGATGGCCGCCCACACGGCTTCGGTTTCGTCGCGCTCCTTAAGCGCCCCTGTCGGGCAGACCAGGACGCACTGGCCACACAGCGCGCACACGGCGTTCATGAGCTCGCCTCCGAACGCGGGCGCGATCATCGTGCCGAAGCCCCTGTCGTTGGGGGCGAGCGCATACACCGTCTGCACCTTCTGGCACACGCTCATGCATCGCCGACAGAGGATGCACTTGTTCGGATCCCGTACGATGGAAGGAGTCGAGGCGTCCACCTTGAACTCAGCACGCTGGCCCTGATACTCGATGTCGCGTATCCCGAACCTATCCGCGAGTGCCTGCAGCTCGCAGTTTCCGTTTCTCTCGCAGGTAAGGCACTCGAAAGGGTGGTTCGATATGATGAGCTCCAGCACCGTCCGCCTCGCCTCGCGCACAGCGGGGGTGTTCGTGTGGACCGACATGCCCTCGGCTGCCGGAGTGACGCACGACGCCTGCAGGGACTTCGCCCCCTCGATTTCCACGACGCACACCCTGCACACACCTACGGCGTTCACGTCCTTCAGGTAGCACAAGGTTGGCACGTCGATTCCCGCCGCCCTCGCAGCGTCCAGGACAGTCGAGCCCTTGGGGACCTCCACCTTGCGACCGTCAACTGTGAGAGTGATCATGTCCATCCTGGCTCACGCTCCATTCTTCAGTCCTTCACGTCGCACCGCAGGCACCGCGACGCCTCGTAAAGGGCGGCTGCTTCAGAGAGTCGCGACACGACCTCGTCGAAGTTGCCCTTTCTCTCGGAGACCGTCAGATGCTCAGGATGCTGGCGCATCATGCGCTCCTCGTGGAGCTCCCCAGCAAGCTCTCTGCCGAGGTCGGTGCTTACCGGGATCTTGCCGGTGCCGCCAAGGAACATGTCGATTTCCTCGGCGGCGCGCCTGCCGTCGGCGATCGCCTGGATCACGGTGTCCGGCCCGTTCACGCAGTCCCCGCCGGCGAAGACCCCGGGTTCACCCGTCGCGTGGGTCCTCGGGTCAGCGACTACCGTAGACCACTTGGTCACCTCGATGCGCGACCCGGCGCAAACCACCGAGGAATCCGGCCTCTGGCTGATGGCCGATATCACCATGTCCACGTCGATGACGAAATTCGAGCCCTCGATTGGCACAGGGCGCCTCCGGCCCGTCCGGTCGAACTCACCGAGGGACATCCGCACGCACTCCATGTTCACGACCCTGCCGTTGCTGCCGATCATCTTGGACGGCGCTGTCAGGAAGTGGATCTTGACCCCTTCACGCTCGGCCTCGGCCACCTCGTTCTTGTCCGCCGGCATGTCCTCCCGCTGCCGCCTGTAGATGATGTGCACCTCTTTCGCGCCGAGGCGCAGGGCGGTGCGCGCCGCGTCTATGGCCGCGTTACCGCCACCTATGACCGCGACCTTCTTCCCAACTTCGCGGTGGCCGCCTATGTTGACGTCCCGGAGGAACTCCACCGCCCCCACAACGCCCCCGAGGTCCTCCCCAGGCACACCCAGCTTCTGGCTGACGTTCGCGCCGATGGCGATGAAGATCGCCTTGTAGCCCTGCTGTTTCAGCTCCTCCAGAGTGATGTCCTTGCCTACCGCTACGCCCGTGCGGATCTCGACACCCCTCCGGCATATGTCCAGAATCTCGGCGTCAAGGACATCCTTGGGCAGCCTGTACTCGGGAATTCCGGCCCTGAGCATTCCGCCCGCCTCGGGAAGCGACTCGAACACCGTGACCTGATAGCCGAAGCCCGCCAGGTAGTACGCAGCCGTGAGGCCCGCGGGCCCGGACCCGACGATGGCCACCTTGGCGTCCTTCCGAACCGCCGGAACCTCGGGTGGCAGCGGGTTCATGAGCTCCCAGTCGGCGGCGAACCTCTTCAGCTCGCATATGGCCACCGCCTCGTCGAGCTGCGAGCGCCTGCACTTCCCTTCGCACGGATGGGTGCACACCCGGCCGCACACCGCTGGGAACGGGTTCTTCTCCTTTATGAGCTTGACGGCGTCCTGGTACCTCTTCTGCCTGATCAGGCTGATGTACCTGGGCACGTCAACCCCGGCCGGGCACGCGTTCTGGCACGGCGCCTCGAAGAGCGCGGCGCACACCGACGCGGGACACCTCTTGTCGCGGATGTGAGCCTCGTACTCGTTCCTGAAATACCGTATAGTGGTGAGCACGGGGTTTGGAGCGGTCTGGCCCAAACCGCACAGAGCGGTTTCCTTTATCCACGTGCCCAGCTTTATGAGACGCTCGATGTCGCCTTCGCGACCCTGCCCGCGCGTGATCCTCGTGAGTATCTCCAGCATCCTCTTGGTCCCGATACGGCACGGAGCACACTTGCCGCACGATTCGTCCTGAGTGAATTCCAGGAAGAACCGGGCGAGGTCCACCATACACGTGTCCTCGTCCATTACGATGAGGCCGCCCGAACCCATGATCGTGCCGAGCTCCTTCAGAGACTCGTAATCGACGCTGGTGTTCAGGAACTCCGCGGGCACACACCCGCCAGACGGCCCACCGGTCTGAGCGGCCTTGAATTTCTTTCCCCCCGGGATGCCCCCGCCGATGTCGAAGATGATCTCGCCCAGGGGTATCCCCATGGGTACCTCGACAAGGCCTGTGTTGTTGATCTTTCCGGCCAGGGCGAACACCTTCGTGCCCTTGCTCTTCTCAGTACCTATGCTCGCAAACCATTCCGGCCCTCTCAGGATTATGGGCGGAATGTTCGCGTAGGTCTCGACGTTGTTGATGAGGGTGGGTTTCCCCCAGAGACCCTCGTTCGCCGGGAACGGCGGCCTCGGACGCGGTTCGCCGCGTCTACCCTCCACTGAGGCAAGGAGCGCCGTCTCCTCGCCGCACACGAAGGCACCCGCCCCGACTCTGATGTCCACGTCGAAGTCGAAGCCCTTCCCGAAGATGTCCTTGCCGAGCACCCCGTACTCGCGAGCTTGCATTATGGCGTGCCCGAGATGCTTGACGGCCAGGGGATACTCCGCTCTCACGTACACGTATCCCTGGGAGGCGCCAATGGCGTAGCCGGCGATGGCCATGGCCTCAATGACGCTGTGGGGATCCCCCTCCAGCACGCTCCTGTCCATGAACGCGCCAGGGTCGCCCTCGTCGGCGTTGCAAACGACGTACTTCTGGTCGGCCTTCGCACGCCGCGTGAAGTCCCATTTGAGCCCGGTCGGGAACCCCGCTCCACCCCTGCCGCGCAGCCCCGAGCGCTTCACTACGTCGACCACCTGCTCGGGACTCATCTCCGTGAGCACCTTCGCGAGAGCGGCGTAGCCGTCCTCGGCGATATACTCCTCTATGTTGAGCGGATCTATCTTGCCGGTGTTGCGCAGGGCGATCCTGACCTGCCTGTTGAAGAAGGTGATGTCCCCGCACGTCGGGACCCGCTGCTGCGTATCGGGCGCCTCATACAGCAGGGATTCGACTATCCTCCCTTTCAGCAGGTGCTCAGCCACTACTGTCCGTGCGTCTTCCGCCTTGAGCTTCCGGTACAAAACCCCCTCCGGGTATACCACAGCCACCGGGCCAAGCTCGCAGGGTCCCATACACCCGGTGCTCACCACTCTCACTTCGCTTGCGAGGCCGTGCTTCGCGATCTCGTCCAAAAAGGCTTGTTCGACTGCTTTGCATCCTGAGGAAACGCAGCCCGCGCCGCCACACACCAGGACATGCGCACGGTATGAATCCATGTGACCAGCCTCCTTACTCTCAGGCGGCTATGCGCCGCCGCAGCGGTCCGGTGTATCCTTCCTTGAACGCTCTCCGCTCACTCGTACTTCGCCAAGATCTCTTTCAGCCTGTCGGGCTTGAGCCGTGCGTAGATGTCGTCGTCAACCCTCACGACCGGCCCGAGGCCGCACGCGCCCATGCAGCGGACGACCTCCATGGAAAACTTCCCGTCGCTCGTGGTGTCCTTCGCGCGGATTCCGAGATCCTGCTCGAGCCTGTTCAGGATGTCTTCGGCGCCCCTCACGTAACAGGCAGTGCCCTTGCACACGCTAATCTGGTGGCGTCCCTTGGGTTTGAGCGAGAACAGCGCATAGAACGTGACCACGCTGTACACCTCGCTCAATGGAACGTCGAGCCCCTCGGCGACCATGGCTTGGATCTCCCTGGGGAGATACCCCACCACCTGCTGCGCCTCATGGAGAACCTGAATGAGCACGCCGGACTTTCCCCGGTAATGCTGGATGATCTCCCTCACCTTGTTCCTTTGTTCCTCTGTCACCTTGCCGAAACATGTGCACTCTTCGCACGCCATTCCGATTCCTCCTTCGCCGGCGTGGCAAGGCGCGCACGCCTACCTCGCACCTGCGGTCAGCGCTCCTCACATCATAGCAAGAAACGTGCCGCTTGTGAACCACATCACAATGCCCAGTCACGAAGGGCCCGGACCCTTTGTGCCGCCTGTCACAATCGTCTCCGTCCCCTCCGCGCGCATCCAGACCTGTCCCGCCCGTTTAATGCACCATCGCATTACTCTCCCCCAATACCACGGGCTTTGCACGAACCTCGACCAGAACCCCACCCGCCCAACCCGCCGCCCGGCGGGGTCCGCGCCCCGACATCCCGGGCGCGAGCCGTGCAGGCTCGCGCTAGCGGACGCCCGCCCCCTACCGCCGCTACCACGCCCACGGCGAGCTGAAGTTGCCGCGCGGCCGTCGCACGCCTCGGGCCGTGCGGGCCGGACCGGCCTCCCGCGGTCACGGGGCGATCGCGACCGCGCCCGGGGAGGACGGGCGGCAAGAGCGTTCTGGGGGCATAGCGCGCGTCATGCGCGCGATAGGGCTCCCCACCCCTTCCACGCTCCCCATGGCCCGGCCTGCCAGCGGCCGCGACAAGGCCGGCTGGCGAGCGGCAAACCTTCGTGGAAGCGTGCGATGCGCCCGTGCATCGGTTGATGTAGCAGTGCATTCACGTGGCGAGAGGCCGGGGCACATCCCAAACGAGAGCAGCGAGATCCCCCCTGCCTCAGAGAGCGGCCGCGGGAATCGGGAACCCCGGCGATCCAGGCCGGGCGCCGCCTCCGAACCGATGACGCTGTGGGCGCCACGCGGCACGGGAGGCACCGGAAACGCGCCCCCGCTCACGTGCCCCTCCGCGCTGGAGCGGTCTTCACGACGGCACTGCGACTGCCGAGGTACTTCTTGATCTTCCTGACTACAGTGGACTGGTTCACACCGAGGAGCTTCGCCATGCTGTACGTGCTCCTCTCCTCCGAGAGGGCGCGCTCGATGATCTGCCTCTCGACCTCCTCAGTCGCCTGACGCAGCGGCATGATCCCGCCCACCACGACCCTGGGCGGGCGCGCTCCGCCTTCCTCGAAGACATGTTGCGGCAGGTCGGCCGCGCCGATCTCGTCCCCTTCCACTGTCACCACGAGGCGCTCGATGAGGTTCTCGAGCTCGCGCACGTTCCCGGGCCATGAGTACCGCGTGAGGATCTCGCGTGCTTGCTCGTTTATGGTCTTTTCGTAACCATGGGCCTCGTTGTACCTATTGAGGAAGTGGTATATGAGGGGGATGACGTCGTCTGGCCGCTCGCGAAGGGGCGGTATCGTGATGGGCACGACATTCAGTCTGTAGAAAAGGTCGGCGCGGAACTCCCCCCTCCCGACCATGGCGGCGAGATCGCGGTTCGTCGCGGCGATTATCCGGATGTCCACGCCGAGGGGTTTCACCCCACCGACCCGCACGAGTTTTCGCTCCTGGATGAGTTGGAGCAGCTTCACCTGGAGGTCAGGCGGCAATTCGGAGATCTCATCGAGGAAGAGAGTCCCGCCGGAAGCCGCCTCAACCATGCCCGGTTTCCCCTCTCGCCTCGCGCCGGTGAACGCCCCCGACTCGTACCCGAAAAGCTCCGACTCGAGCAGGGTCGCCGGAATCGCTCCGCAGTTGATGTTGACGAACGGGCCTCGCCTGCGGGGGCCCGTGCTGTGGATGAATCGGGCGACGACCTCTTTGCCCACGCCCGACTCCCCCAGAAGGAGGACTGTGGTGTTCACCGGGGCCACCTTCGCGGCGAGCTGTAGCACGCGGCCCATTTCCACGCTGTACGCTATCACTGCGGGAGGAGCAAGTTCGGGACCCTCCCGGTGGTCGCTGCGGTGAACGGAAGCCGCGTCGCTTCCCCGCCTTGCCGGTCCCCCGCCTCCATCGGCGCGCGCAAGCACAGGGGCGCCCGCCCGGCGGCCGGACCAGCCGCGGTCGAGGACCTCGCGCGCCGCGCGCACCAGCCCGCCCCGTTCAAACCCTGGCACCGCTGAAGCGAGGACCTCGTCGGCCTCCATGGCCGCGCGCCCGCCTCCGGCCACGAGCCAGAGCACGGCCTCCGCGTCCGCGGAAAGAGTCATGGCGCGTTCAGGGCACTCTGCGAAGCACTCTCCACACCCGTCACACTTGAGCGGGTCCACGACGGGCGACCGTCCGGGCGTGCCCGAGACGGCGCCAGCCGGGCACCCTACTATGCATTTCCCGCATCCAGTGCACTTTGCGGCATCAACGAAAACATGCCCCGGCATCTCTCTCCCCCCGGGGCAATTATACATCACACCGCCGAGGCCGCATAGCCCGGCCATCCCCCACCAGCCGCGGGGCCAGCGCTCTCGTCGCGCCCCGCGATCTCGCCGCACAGCGCCGGGAGGCGCTCAGCCGCTCAGCTCTCCACGGCTTTCGCCGGCCACGCCCCTACCCAGCTCCTCCTTGTACTGGAGGAGGTAGAGCTGGTAGTACATACCGCGCTTTGCGAGAAGCTCTTGGTGGGTGCCTATCTCGCGCACCCTGCCTTTGTGGATCACGATTATCTTGTCGGCATTCTGTATGGTCGACAGCCGGTGCGCCACGACCAGCGTGGTCCGGCCCCTCACGAGTTTGGCAAGGGCGTCTTGGATGAGCGCTTCCGTCTCGGTGTCTATGTTGGCGGTGGCCTCGTCCAGCACGAGAATGGCCGGATCGAACGCCAGCGCCCTCGCGAAGGCCAGAAGTTGGCGCTGCCCCGCAGAGAGCGTCACGCCCCGCTCCTTCACCTCGGCGCGGTACCCTCCTGGCAGACGCCTTATGAAGGCGTCCGCGTTCACGTACCTGGCCGCCTCCTGCACGTCCTCCTCGGCGATTTCACCGCTGTTCAGCCTGATGTTGCTCTCTATGTCGCCGGTGAAGAGGAAGACGTCTTGCTGGACCACGCCGATGTGCCGGCGGAGTTCCCGCCTGGGTATGGCTCGGACATCGATCCCGTCGATGAGGATCCGGCCGCGCGAGATCTCGTACATCCTTCCGATGAGGCTTATGATGGAGGTCTTGCCGGCACCCGTCGCGCCGACGAAGGCGCACGTCTCCCCGGGTTCCACCGTGAAGCTCACGTCCTTCAGGACCCAATCGTCGCCGTTGTACGCGAACCACACGTTCTGGAACTCGATCCGTCCTCGCGGCCGCCCGATGGAAACAGGCTTCACTGGGTCGCGCTCACGGGAATCCGTGTCAAGGAGCATGAATATCCTCTCGGACGCCGCCATGGCTGACTGCATGATGTTGTACTTCTCGGTGAGGTCGTTGATCGGCCTGAAGAACTGCTGAATGTAGCTTATGAACGCGTACAACACCCCAAACTCGAGCTTGTCCGCAAGCACCCGGCCGCCCCCATACCAGATGAGGAGGGCGAGGGCGAGCGAGGATATGAGGTCCATCGCCGGCCTGAAAACGGCATACACGCGCAGCTCGCGCATGTTCGCCGCAAGATAGTCCTTGTTGATTGCATCGAACTCCTCGAACTTCTTCGCCTCGCGCGCGAACATCTGGATGATTCTCATGCCCGAGATGTTCTCCGCAAGTGTGGCGTTGATTCGGGCAAGCCTCGTGCGGACTAGGCGGTAAGCTTCGCGCGCCTTCGTGCGGAACACCACCGTCACCGCCAGGATGACGGGGAGCGTGGCGAGGCTCACCAGGGCGAGCTCGAAGTTCATTCTGAGCATCACTATGACTATGCCTACGAGCAGGAAAAGGTCCTTGAAGAGGTTCACGAGGACCGCCGTGTACATCTCGTTCAGCGCATCGGTGTCGTTGGTAACCCTCGTCACGAGCCGGCCGACGGGGTTCCTGTCGAAGAACGACAAAGTGAGACCCTGCAAGTGACGGAATATCTCCACCCTCATGTTGAAGATGATCTTCTGGCCGGTGTACTGCAGGATGTACACCTGCAGGTAGTTGAGGAGGAAGCCCACGACCATGGCGGCGAGGAGCACGAGCGCCAACTTCAGAACGCTCGCCGCGTCGCGTTCCCTGAACCTGCCCACCTCCTCAGGGGTGAGCTCCTGCCTGTTGGCGCTTCCGCTGTCCGAGTCGTGCATGACGAGGAAGTAGCGGCCGCCCGCGCCTTCTATGTGTGCCCGGACCGTCAGCCCGGGAGCGCTTTCCCCGGTCTCGAACCGAAAGCCTCTCGGCAGCCATTTCTCGCGCACGAACACCATTCCGCGGCAAGGAACCCCGGGGACCGGCTCGCTGCCGGGCGCAAACCCGAGCATGGGCGCGCCCAGGGCGTTGATGTGATCGTCTATGGCGATCTTCGTGAGGTACGGCTGCACCAGATCTGTGCCTGTGATGATGAAGAGGAGCACCACGCACACGATGAGCAGCCGCCAGTACGGGGCGGCGTACTTGAGCAGCCGCCTCATTAACCTGGAGTCATACGCTTTCCCAAGGGCCTCTTCTTCGTGGAAACCAGGCATCGCTCACGTCTCCCCGGCCGAAGTCAGCTCTTCTTCGAGCAACTGCCGCTCGTAGATGTCCGCGTAGATGCCGCCCGCGGCCACGAGGGACTCATGGTTCCCCCGTTCCACGATCCGCCCGCCTTCGAGAACGATGATCTCGTCCGCTTCCTTTAGCGTAGATATCCGGTGCGATATGAGAATCGTCGTCCTCTGCCGCATGATCCCCCGCAGCGACCTCAGGATCCTCTCTTCGGTCTCCGTGTCCACGGCGGAGAAACAGTCATCGAGGACTAGTATTCTGGGGTCCTTGATTATCGCCCTCGCTATCGCGACTCTCTGTTTCTGGCCGCCGGACAGCGTGACGCCGCGCTCCCCCACCACCGTGTCGAATCCCTGGGGGAACTCACGCACATCCTCTGCCACCCCCGCGACCTCCGCGGCTTTCTCGATCTCTTCGACCGGGAAGTCGTCGCCGGCAAACCCTATGTTCCCTCGAACGGACGTGGAGAACAGGAAGTTGTCCTGCGGCACGCACCCGATGTCGCGCCTCAGCACCGCGAGGGGGATCGCTTTGATGTCCATGCCGTCGACGAGGAGCTCACCAGGTCTCGCGTTGTACAGGCGCAGGAGGAGGTTCACGAGGGTCGTCTTGCCGCTCCCGGTCCGGCCCAGGATGCCGACTGTTCGCCCCGCCGGGATCTTCAAGTCGATGTTCCTGAGGACCGGCTCGCTCTGCCCCGGGTAGGTGAAGACGAGGTTGCGGAACTCGACCTCTCCCGTAAGTCCGTCCACCGGCAGCACGTCGCTGCCGTCCACCACCTCCGGCCTCGTGGAGAATATCACGTTCAGCCGGTCGATGGAGGCCATCCCTCTCTGCAGCGTATTGACAACCCACCCTATCGCCATCATGGGCCAGATAGCCATGCCTAGATACCCGCCGAACGCGACGAAATCGCCGAGGCTGATGTCGCCCAGAATCACCAGCCTCCCGCCGTAGCCCAGCACCACCACGAAGCTCAGTCCCGCCACGAACTGCACCAACGGCCAGAAGAGCCCCCAGATCTTGACGAGGTGCATGTTCGAGTCCACCACGCGCTGCGCAGCCTCGGTGAACTTGTCTATCTCCGCCTGTTCCTGGACGAACGCCTTGATGACGCGTATGCCGCTCAGGTTTTCCTGCGTGCGGTCGGTCAAGGCGGCGAACCTTTCCTGGACGTCCCGGAACCTCGAGTGTATTAGACGTGAGAAGTGCGTGACAATGAAGGCGACGAACGGAAGCGGAACAAGCCCGAGCGCGACCAACCGCAGGTCTATGGTTCGCACGAGGATGGCCACGGTAGACGTGGTGAGGAAAGCTGCGTCGACAGATAGAGCGATGCCCTGGGCGAACGCGTGTCGGACGGCGTGGATGTCGTTTGTGGCGTGGGCCATGAGGTCTCCCGTCTTGTGATCGTTGAAGAAGTTCGCAGAGAGGGTTTCAAGATGCGCGAAGAACCTGTTCCTGAGCGTATAGTCGATGAGCCTGGCGGTTCCCATTATGTACATCCGCCAGAAATACCTGCCCACGGCGACCAGGAGCGCGATACCCACTACAAGGCCGACGTAGCGGAGGAGCCCGGCTCCGTCGAGCCTGCCCGCGCGGAAATCATCGGTCACCCTGCCCAGGAGTCTCGGAACGAGGAGCTGGAGAGCATCAACGAGGATAAGGAAAAGGACGCCCAGGACGTACCTGGACCTGTACCGGACGAAGAACTCCTTCAGAAGCGCAAATCTACCCTGCACAGGTTCTGACCCCTGAGCCGCGCTCGACACGCGTTGGTTTAGGACTCTTGCCGTGAGCCGGGAGCGACCCGCACGCGCCGGGCCAACCACTCAAACACGAACGCATGAATGCGCATGCACACACGGGTGAGCAATCACCCGGCAGTCCCGGCCGTTCATAGTCCGCCGGCTCAGCTTCAAGACCCTCCGCTCGGCAAAAGGCGCGCGCCCGCCCCGATGAGCAACTCGCGGACGATCTTCGCCGCGAGGAGCGAGGTGATGTCGGACGTATCCCAGGCGGGCGCCACTTCCACCAGGTCGAGCCCGACGATGTTCGCTCGGGCCAGCAACTGGACAGCCTCGAGGATCTCGCAGGAGGAGCACCCTCCCGGCTCGGGAGTCCCGGTGCCTGGCGCGAACGCCGGGTCGACCACGTCGATGTCCAGCGTCACATAGCACGGTCTATCCCCTATCTCCTCCAGCACGGCCCGGACCGCGGCCGGCACGGGCCCGTCCATCCTGTGCGGGCTCTCACGGGCGAAGCCGAACTCTTCAGCCGCCCCGGACCTGACGCCAACCTGGTAGAGATTGTCCATCCCAATGACCTCCCCGACCCTCCGCATGACGGTGGCGTGGGATAGTCTTTGTCCTGCGTACTCCTGGCGCAGGTCCGCATGGGCATCGAGATGGATGACGACGAGATCCTCGCGGGCGCCCGCGACCGCTCGTACACAGGGGAAGGTGACGAGGTGCTCGCCCCCGAGGGCGAAGGGCAGCTTGCCGTGCCCGACGAGCCCTTCCATCACCTCTCTGATTGCGTCGAGGCTCCTCTCGGTGTTGCCCAGAGGGAGCGAGACGTCGCCGATGTCGGCAACGTTCACTGACGCAATGCTCCGCCCCTGGACGGGGCTGTATTCCTCCAACGAGAAGGAGACCTCCCGTATCTTGGCGGGCCCGCCTCGCGCACCAGGCCGCCAACTCGCGGTGAAGTCCATGGGAAGCCCCACGATGACTATGTCGGACCGCTCGTAGTCGCTGTTCGCACCGAGGAATCCGTCTCTTTTTTCGACGAGGATACTCATTTGCAGCATCTCCAGCCGGGCGGCGACTCCGGATCAGCTGTCCGCAGTCGACCATCAAGCGCGGGGGCTCTTCATCCAGCCGGGGTCATGACGGCCACCTGCGTTGCGATGCGGGATAACACCCCGAGCGGGGCAATCCCATTCGCGACCCCGCCCGCCGGGCGTGGGGGGCTTGACTCCGGCGCCCTTCGTCCACTCACCCTAGACCCGCGTCAACCCACGTCGACCCGCGTTCAACCTGCGCTGAGATCTCCTAGTACCAGAGGGCAGCTCCGGCGAAGGCACACCCGATCCTCTGCACAACGTGCTCCGTGCCTCTTATCAGGACCTTGTCAGGAACGGCGTTCCGGGAAGCGAGGGCCTCATGGATCATCTTCTCGATCATCCGTTCCGCCTCCTCCTTGGAGCACTTTCCTCCGAACTCCATTATCACCCCGAAGCTGCCGGAGACGATGCCGACCCCGATGGCGGCGGCTATGCGCTCACCCGGAACGTCGCTCGTCACAGAACCGTAGGCCGTGGGAGTGAGCGACCCCGGCGGTATGGCCAACGCGTCCATGTACTCCGCGCCGGGCGGCAGGATGCTTGACACCCTCAGAAGGTTGAGGTTTCCGATCCCGGAGGCGAGAAGCGCGTTGTCGAACGCGGTCAGCGTCGTCTCGCCCTCAGCGCTCCCGGCGACCAGGGTGAACTTGCGAGGCGTGGGCAGCATGCGTTGATCCCTCCTGAAAAGCTGACCTAGAATCGACTACATACTATGCTGAACTAGATGTCTTCCGCAACATGTTCTTCTCATCCAACCATGACCCTCTCTTCGGGGTACCTCACCGCGTTCGACGCATGCTGCCTTTGAGCGATGGCCGTGGCCACGGTCAGAGGGCCGACGCGACCTGCGAACATCGTACATATGATGAGTATCTTGCCGAGAACCGGCAGAGTGGGGGTAATCCCCGTCGACAAGCCAACGGTGCCGAAAGCAGACGTCGCCTCGAAGAGGACCGGTAGTACTCCGTGGGGGCAGACTATCGAAAGGGCCATCGCGACGCCAATCACGAGAGCCAGTGACATCATGGACACGGCGAGCGCCCTGTACACCGTCCTGTGCGGGATCCTGCGCTCGAACACCTCCACGTCCTCTCTGCCCGTCACCACGCTCCGCACGGCAATGAACAGCGTTGCGAAGGTCGTGGTCTTGATACCGCCTCCCGTCGACCCGGGAGACGCTCCGATGAACATGAGGAGGATGATGAAGAGCTGGGTCGCCCCCCTCAGGTTCCCGATGGGGAGCGTACTGAACCCCGCCGTGCGCGGGGTAACAGCTTGGAAGTACGCCGCCAGCACCTTTCCGAGCGGGCTGAGGGGGCCCAGGGACGTCGGGTTGTTGAGTTCAAGCAGGAAGATGACGACCGTCCCAGCGACGATGAGAGCTGCGGTCGTGACCAAGACCACCCTGGCGTTCAAGCTGAGCTTGGCGCCTCCCCGGTGCGCCATGACCTCGCTCACCACAGAAAAGCCGAGCCCCCCGATGATGATGAGGCCGGACATCACGAGATTGACCCACAAGTCGCTGGCATACCCCGTGAGGCTCCTGAATCCCCCGAAGAGATCGAATCCCGCGTTGCAGAATCCCGAGACCGCGTGGAACACCCCGTAGTACAAGCTCCTGGGAAGGCCCATCTCGAATGACCACCGGATAGCCAAGAGGATGGCGCCCAAGCCTTCGACGGCCACGGTCAGCACAAGCACTTTCCGGATGAGCCGGACCATCCCCTCAAGAGTCAGCTGGTTCATCGCCTCCTGGATGAGAAGCCTGCTGCGAAGCGTCACCCGCCTACCCAGCAACAGGAAGATGAGGGTCGACATGGTCATGATGCCCAGCCCACCCGTCTGGATGAGGCATAACACTACTAGCTGGCCGAATAGGGAAAACTGGTCGTACGTGTCGACCACCTGGAGCCCCGTCACGCACACCGCTGATGTGGACGTGAACAGAGCGTCCACGAAAGGGAGAGGCCTTCCGTCTCTCGACGCAACGGGGAGCGCCAGGAGGACCGCGCCGATCAAGATGATTCCCGCAAAACCGGCCACCAAAACCTGCGCCGGGCTCGCCGCGTTTATTCGGGACAGGAACCAGCGCCGCCCGGCCGAATGGGTTTCTGAAATTGCGCCAACCACAGACTCACCTTCTTGGGTCTGTCGCTCGCACGACGGTTAAATTATACCACGGCAAGACATCGTGTCAACGCGCGGGGAACGCGCGGGCGGCGGCGCGGCGTGGCTTCCGGCGGAGCACGGGCTTGTCCGACACCCCGGCGCGGCCGGCGAGCGTGGCCCACGAGCCCTGTGCTGGCTCCCGGATCAGGCCACCCTGTGGTCCCGCGCCCGCGACGCCTCACCCCGCCTTGCACGTTGTACGTGAGCTTCTGCCCGGAGGACGGCCGTCTCGATCTCCTCCTTGCGGGGAGGCCTGCCCGTAGCCTTCTTGAACTCCTTCACGAAGAGCTCTACGAACTTCTCCATCTTCTTGTGGCCCTTTATCCCCCACTCTTTATAGTGTTCCTCGATGTAGTCGACGACGTCCACTGTGGTGTCGAGGATTATTTGGTATCTGCGGTTCTTCTGGTATACTTGGAGCCCGTAGCCCACAAGGATTATGATCAGCGGTTCCATCACGGCGTCGCTCGTGATCACGTTCCACAGAACCCTGAGCCACTTCAAACCCGCTCACCCCGCTTCCTCGCTTACTCGTGAAGAACGCACCCCACACCTATACTAAGTGCGGACGCGCGATTGTGTGCAGCAGAGGCAGGCGGATGAGTGAAAACAGCGCAGCTCGCCGTGCGCGACCGGTCAGCTCTCCGAGGGCGACTGTCGGAGCCCGTCTCGCCCCGCGCGAGGGCGTCAGGGACGCTCCCATGTGTTTGACATGCGGGCGCAAAACTGCTAATATTGTTATTGACAGTGCGCCTATAGCTCAGAGGATCAGAGCGCCGGCCTCCGGAGCCGGGTGCGCAGGTTCGAGTCCTGCTAGGCGCACCATTTTGTGCCCTTTTTTCCGCTCACGGGCCGGCTGCGCCGCAATTCCTCCCGTCCGGGGGGCGAGACCGGACGACCACCAGGCGGAGCGCCGGAAGACTAGACCGATAGGCTCGCACCCCGCACTACGCGCCACGTGGAGGATAATCGCCGAAGACAGAGAACTATCAATACTGTGTTCCGAGCCGGGGAAAGGAGGTAGCGGCACGCCATGGATGGCACTATAAGGGTCATGGCGGCGGAGAACAATCGGGACATGTGTGAAGTCCTTGAAGCTCTCGTCAGGGGCGAGCCCGACCTCGAGTGGGCGGGGTCCGCAGAAGACGGCTTGCAGGCGCTCGACATGATAGTCCAGGTGAAGCCCGATGTGGTCCTCCTAGACATCATAATGCCTTATCTTGATGGCCTGGGCGTCTTGCAGCGCCTGGCGGAGATGGATCTGGAGAAGAAGCCCGGTATCATCATCGTCACCGCGTTCGAGGAAGAGGGTATGGTGAAGAGGAGCGCAAGGCTCGGCGCGGATTACTACCTTTTGAAACCGTTCGACGGCGCGTGCCTCCTCAGCCGGATACGACAGGTCGCCGGCGTTGACAAGGGCCTTCCCGTGAGAAGCCGGAGCATGCCGCTTGCAACCGCGCATACCAAGGTCTGTGACCAGGTCGCTAGGGTCCTGTTCAGAATGGGTACGCCGACGTACTTCAAAGGCTACCAGTATCTGAAGGAAGCCATCGAGATGGTGAGATCCGATCCCGGCCTGCTTGCGGTCATCACCAAGAGCCTTTACCCGAAGATCGCCGAGAGGCACGAGACCACGCCGCTCATAGTGGAAGCAGCCATCAGGTACGCCATACAGAAGACTTGGAAGCACGGAAACATGGAGTACCTCAAGAAGATCTTCGGCCAATGCGGAGCCACGCGCGACGGCAAAGCCCCCACCAACTCGTTCTTCATAGCCAGGATTGCAGAGGAATTGAGGCTCGGCATGATCGAGGGCGCCTGACCGGCCTCATCGCGAAATGCGGACGTTGCCGGTGGGCACGAGTCCGAGCCATGCCATGACGAGCCTCGCGAGGACCCTCGGAGACCGGAGCAGGCTCGCCGCGAACAAGTGCGCGTAGGAACCTGGCTGGTACAGGATGTCGGCAAGGAGAAAGACGAGGTCGGGGTTCGCCTCCACCATGGCGAACGGAAGGCCGTCCTTCACGCCGAGTACGGCCGCGAGGACCATCGAGAGGCTCAAGTCTCTCGAGAATTCCCTGCGGCTCCTTTGTGTGTACACTCGCGCCACGCCGGAGAAGTCCCCGGACTTCGCAGCGTCCGCGATGGTCTCCGCGGCCATCTTCCCGCTCCGGATGGCGCCGTATATTCCCTCGCCTGAAAACGGATCCACAAAACCGCCCGCGTCCCCCGCCAGAAGCACCGCGCCCCGGGCGACGGCCCGCCTGACTCCGCCTGCGGGCAGCATGTGTCCCCTTGCCCTTGGGCATGGGATCTCCAGCTGGTGGACACCGGCGACGCGGCTGACGTGGGCCTGGAAGGCTCCAAGAAGCCTGGGTGCGTCGAGTGCAGTGGCCCCGACGCCGACGTGCAACCCCCCTTTGCGATGAAAGGCCCAACCGAACGCGGCGCGCAAGGGCGGAACGAGGTAGAGCTCAATGAGGTCCGACTCACACGTCACCCCGGCGGCGGAACCGGTGGGAAGATCCACCTCCGCACAGACCGACGCGCCCAGCTCCCACCTGGACCACCGGTCTCGAATCCCCGCGAGCCTGGCTGTCCTTCCGCACGCCCCGTCGGCGCCGATGACAGCTTTCGTCCTGAACCGTCCGCGGCCCGTGGTCACTAGGTAGCGTTCGCCCGGGACGCCCGCCTCCCTCTCCAGGCCCACGAGAGGGGCGTCGTCGAGGAAATCCACACCCGCCTCCACTGCCCTCGTAACGAGGAACATGTCAAAGGCCGCGCGCCGGACTGTCACCCCGAGCCTTTTCGAATCTCTTGCCGAGACCCACCTGCCGGTGGACGAAACGACTTTGATCCCCATGATGTCGCGCTCGACCACGGAAGCGGGCAGGTCGAATCCCAGCTCGCGCAGGGCTTTTGCCGTCACTCCGCCGGCGCAGGGCTTGTCCCTCGGAAAATTCGCCTTGTCGGTGAGGAGGACGGCAAGACCCCGCTCCGCCGCGACGCGCGCCGCTGTCGAGCCTGCCGGCCCCGCCCCGACCACCACGATGTCATACTCACGCGTCATATCGTCTCGATACCCTGCGGGCCGACGGTCTTTATCTGCTCCTCCTCGCCGGTGTCGGCATTGACGTACACGAGGTAGGTCTTGCCGTCTATCGTGCCCCTGAACTCGTACATCAGAGTCTCCCGGTAGAAATCGTCCATTATCACCGCGAGCCGCGAGGCGACCACGTCAAGCCTGGGATTGAGCGCCGCCCTGGCCTCGACCTCGGTCACGCCCGGCGGGGGGTAACGCCTCGTCTTGTGGAATACCTGGTAGTTCGTGCCCTCGAACCCGTCCACCCTTCCGGTATCGAGCGCCACTCTCACGACCACGTGCTCCGGATACACGAGCACGCCGTCCTGCTCCCTCGCAAACCCTATCACCGCCACCTGTTCGTGGGTCTGCCTGGAGATCTGTCGCATGTCCTTGAAGCCCCTGGAGACGAGGAAATGGGCGGCGATGCTTTCCGCCATGGCAGGCGTGATCGTGGCCGTCCCGATCGGAGTCTCGTCCATCATCCACAGGACGCGCCCGCCCCTGACAGACACGTCCACCCACACGGCGCCGCGTCCGCGGCCTGCGGGCACTTCGATCCTGTACGCCTCGGGATCAGACGGTATCCTTCCGACGACCCGAGCGCGCCTGCCCGCGATGACTGACGCGCCCACGAAATCCACCGCGACTCGAACCGCCTCGTCCGTGTCGATGACTGCCCCAGTGATCTGCGGCAGCTTCTTGGTGGGCGAGGGAAGCACTCCCTCCAGGTCAGGGGATGGGAACCTCGTCATCCCGTCCTCGAGCATTTTGAACCCCTTGGTGATCTGGTTCGAGGGCACGCCGCCGGTCGTGCGCTCAGGCCGGGCGGCCGCGGCCGCCACGGTGTCTCTCTGGAAGTCCGTCCACCGCAGCGCGCCCGTGGCAAGGGATCTGCCCATCTTTGCGAGTTCTCCCGCGGCGAACTCCGCTTGTCTGCGGAAGTCTCGAAGAATCGTCCACTCGCGTTCGCTTATGGTTGCGCCTGAAGCGCCTTTCTGGGCGAGCGTGTACGTGAAGGCCGACACCTGGCTGATGAAATCCTCAGTAGCCGAAAGGGGTAGGCTCCCCACGGGGAGCTGTCCCATGGCCGACCTCGCCGACTCCGAGTGCCTCCACGCGTCGGCGAACGCCTTCGCCGTCTGGGTCGTGGAACCCGCCGCGAGAGCCTTCGCGAGCTCTTCCTCGAGGCCGTCCAGGTGGTACACGACCTCCTGAAACGCCCGCTGGTACTGGTTCTCCGCCCTCAGCTCGGTCTCGCGCCGAAGCCTGTACTCCCGAAACGCCACCAGACCGAGAAGGATGACAAGGACTACTCCTCCGAAGCGCAGCCATTCCCGTCTCATGCGTTCCACCTCGCCCCAGCTTACCTGAAGAAGACGTGACTCCCGATTTGCACGAGGAACCGCCTGGTCGTGATCCACCAGTTGGTTGCCTTCGCCGGGTTGTAGTAGTAGAGAGCCCCGCCGGTGGGGTCCCACCCGGCGAGGGCGTCCTGAGCCGCGCGCATGGCTGACGCCGTCGGCGGCAGCCAGATGGTCCCCTGAGACACAGCTGTAAACGCGTCAGGCTCGAAGATGACCCCCGGGATGGTCGTGGGGAAATGGGGGTGTCCCACGCGATTGAGGATCACCGCGCCAACAGCGACCTGGCCTACGTAAGGTTCGCCCTTCGCCTCCGCCGAAATGACGCGGGCCATGAGATCGAAGCTGTAGTCGTAAGCTTGCCCGGGTTCGGCAAGATCCCACGACAGCGGCGCGGCGCTTGCGGCCGCTCCGGCCGCTGCCGTGCGCGCGGCTGCGGCGGCGCTTCCGCCCCCCCCTCTTCCCGCCTGCCATGTACGAACGGCTGCCGGACTCCCGTGAGGATGCAGGTACCACACCGCGGCCACGATCGCTGCGAGGACGAGAAGGCCCGCAATCACTCTACTTGTTCTGTACACCTGCCGCCACCCCCGTGGCTAAGTGAGCGTTCGCCGAGTACTCCAGGTCCGTCGCCTGCCGCCGGCTGCGGGCGCCGAGTTGCCTTCTGCAGTAGCCGGCAGGTGTCCCCGTCGACTCCGCGCACTCCCTCGCTCCCGACCGGTGGAGGCTCGGGATTATTATGCCGCGTGAGGGACTCGCTATGCGCCGCGGCGGCGGCACGGTTGGCGGCACGTGGCGCCCCTGTTCGACGTGACACGGTACGAGCCTGACACCACCCGTCACGCACGCCCGTGCGAGGGCCGAAGTGAGAGCACGGTTGTGCAAGGTAGCGGTAACATGGTGTATATCGCGTGGGTCGAGTAACTGGTGCCGTACGTCGCGGAATGTGGCCATTGCGCCCGCCACGAGATCCAGAGATACTATAGCTGACAGTAATGTTTACTGTCTAGTATATATTCCCGGTCCGGGCCCCGGGGACCGCAAGACGCGCGGCGCGGGCCCAGGACTTGTGTCAGGCCGGCTCCGGCGTATCGAGGCCGCGCCCGGGGGCCGGGAGAGCGGAGGTGACGAATGCTTGACTGGTGAGATCGCGGCCGGAACGGCGAGACGGTCCGTCGTGGATGAGCTCCGGAGAGCGGGAATCAAGCCCACCCCTCAAAGAGTCGCCATTTACGAGATGCTGAAGGGCACGGCAACCCATCCGAACGTCGAGGCGGTGTACGAGTCTCTCAGGCACGCCTTCCCTGCCATGAGTCTCAACACCGTGTACTCCTCTCTCCAGGCTCTCGTCGCTGCGGGGCTCGTGCGTAAACTGGCGACGCGCGAAAACATCTTCCGGTATGACGCCAACGCGTCACCGCACGCACATTTCGTGTGCACGAGGTGCGGACGGGTGGAAGACGTCCCGGCCACCATCGACGAAGCTCTCGCCGAGATCGAGCCGGGACTGGAAGCGAGGATTCCAAGGCGCATTACCGACTACGAGCATTACTTCTACGGGTGCTGCGGGGACTGCGAGGCGAAGCTCGAGCGCCCGGACGCGGCCGTTCACGGCCGTGAGGAAATCCAAGGGATCTGAGGAAAGGAGAGACATGACATGGCAGAGCTCGTTTGCGAGGCCAAACTGGGGGTAACGAAAGGAACGGAGCTTGAAGAAGCGGTAAGCATGAACTTCAGGGGTGAGACCGGGGAGGTAGGCATGTACCTTGCCATGGCCAGGCAGGCCGAGCGCGAGGGATACCCTGAGGTCGCGGCGGCACTCGTCAGGATAGCGACGGAGGAGGCATGGCACGCGGCCCATTTCGCGGAGCTCAACGGCATGATATCGCCCAGTACGAGAGAGAACGTCGAGAGGATGCTCCGGGGTGAGCAGGCCGCAAACAAGGGAAAGAGAGAAGCCGCAGTCAAGGCCAAGGAGGCCGGCGTCGACCCGGCCCATGACTACTTCGACGAATCATCTCGCGACGAAGCGAGACACGCTCAGATGCTCGAAGGACTCCTGAGGCGCTACTTCGCCTGAGCCCAAGACTCAGGCTCCGACTGAAGCGAAGACGGGGCGGAGGCGGATTCTCGCCTCCGCCCCGTCTTCAGGGCCCGAAAGCGTGCGAGCGCGTGCCAGATTGCCAGCGCAGCGCAGCGCGCTTCCCATCGTGGGCCGCGCCGGTCGTGCCCTTCGGGGCACACCCAGGCAACCGGGACCGGGACCGGGACCGGAAGCCCAGGGCACCCCAGCACCTTCGCGGCGCTGGAGCCCCAGTCGGCCCCACGAGTTCCCCTCGTCAGTCGAACTCAAAGGCGGACTTGACCACTCTGCTCGCGGACTTGTGCAGGTTCGCATCGATGGCCTTCCTGTAATCCTGAAGCCTGAACCTGTGGGTGAGGAGCCGCGCAAGCGACACCTTCCGCTCCTTGAGCAGTCCGTACGCGAGCCTGTACGTGGTCGTCGCCCTGCCCATATAGGTCTCGCCACCGCACCAGAACGACCCACGGACCGTGATCTCGTTGAGCCAGATGGGAGTCCAGTCTACCCCTTTCGGGAACGCCGCAAGGCCCACGAGCACCATCTTCCCGCCGGACCGCGTGAACCTCAAGGCGTCGTCGATGCTCGTCGAGCTCCCCACGCACTCGAACACCACGTCGGCCCCTCCTTGCACGATCCTCTTGCCGACCATGGGCTTGAGCACCTTCCCGTCGAGGGCCTTCGCAAGGTCCCTGAAGTAGTCCTCACTCTCCCGCGAGCACACCACGTCGTCCGCCCCGAAGGCGTGCGCGAGCTCGGCCTGGAACGGGTACTTGGCCACCACCACCACCCGCGCCCGGCTACCGAGGGCCCGAAGGGCGCCCACGACGGATATGCCGATGACCCCCGCCCCCATGACAAGGCACGTGTCCCGGTCATCAGGGAAATTGCGGAGGACCGGATGGAGCGCGGAGCAGAACGCGTCCACAACCACCGCGTCCTCGAACGTCACGTCGTCGTCCAGTGGAATGACCTGGGACCGGTGGGCCACGAAGAGCTCACCCCAACCGCCCCCCGTGTCGCGGCAAAGGCCTATGGCGAACCCGGGCGACACTATCCCTTCGGTGAAGTTCTGGCACAGCGAATAGTCGCCGCGCCTGCAGAACTCGCACGGCTCCGCTATCTCCCGAGGACCGCACGAGAGGACCGGGTCGACGAGCACCCTCTGGCCGACGCGGACGTCGTCTACGTTCGCGCCCACCTCGACGACGGTGCCGCAGTTCTCGTGGCCGAAGGTGAACGGAAACGACACGTACGGCGACGAGCTCGGGCTGTCATGCAGGAGGATGAGGTTGATGTCGCTCCCGCATATCCCGGAATACCGGGTCTTCACCTTCACCCAGTTCGCGCTGGGCAGCCTGGGCTCTTCCACGTCGCGCAGCACCACGCCGGATGCGGGGCCGTAAAAGGCCTTCTCCGTTAGCGCCCCCGCCGCCTTGGAAAGAAGGTAGCGGGGGACGGTGCCGAGAAACTGCACCGCCTTCATAGCGCGGCCTGCCTCCTCGCCCCGATGATGCCGAGCTTCGCTCCGGCCCTCTCCAAGCACTCGAGGGCGAAATCGATGTCCTGGTCGGTATGGGACGCGAGAACGTTCGCGCGGAGCCTGCACGTCTTCGGGGGAACCGCGGGCGGCAGGATCGGGCAGATGAATATGCCCTCGTTGTGAAGGAGCATGGTGAGCCTGAGAGTGGTCTCCTCGTCCCCGATGACGATGGGGATCACCGAGCTCTTCGTGTTGAGCGTGTTGTAGCCAAGTTCATTGAGGCCGTCCACGAATCTCTTGATGTTACGGCGCAGTCTCCCGATACGCCACTGCTCCTCTTCTATGACGTCGAACGCCTCGCGCGCCGCCGCGACGGCCGCCGGCGGGAGCGCCGCGGAGAACACAAACCCTCTTGCGTTGTGGCGGAGGAACGAGATGAAGTCAACCCTGCCGGCGGCATATCCGCCCACAGCAGGGATGGTCTTGGACAGCGACCCGGTTAGGATGTCTATCGCCCCGGCGGGAAGTCCGAAGTACTCCTGAATACCGTGGCCCGTCTCGCCCAGGACGCCGAGGGAGTGCGCCTCGTCCACGAGGAGCCACGCGTCGTACTTTCGGACGAGCTCGACGAGCTCCGGCACGGGCGCCACATCGCCGTCCATACTGTACACAGCGTCCACAATGACGAGCTTGCCGCGGTACTTGTCCTTCGCGTCCGCCAGAATGCGCTCCACGTCCTCGAGGCTGTTGTGCTTGGCCCAGATGAACTCCGCCCTCGAGAGCCTGCAGCCGTCGACGAGGCTCGCGTGGGACAGCTCGTCGCAAATCACCGCGTCGCCTTTGCCCATCAGTGATGAGATGGTGGCGACGTTCGCGAGGAAGCCGCTGTTGAAGGCGATGGCATCCTCGGTCTTCATGAACTCCGCCATCCTTTTCTCGAGAGCCACGTGAAGCTTCGTCGTCCCCGCGAGGATTCGCACGCCGTGGGTGCC
>JBLNDA010000050.1:0-5509 GCA_050261175.1 Clostridia bacterium | reverse complement strand
CCCCTTTCGTTCACCTCGGCGTGCACCGCCAGGATAGGGCCGACGGCGTGGTGTCGCTGCGCATCTTGCAGAGTCTGCGCATATTCCATGATCGCGAACCTCCCTACGGCACAATGGGGAGCCGACGGTCATGCCCCGTAACCCGATCGTAGCCCGCGAAGCCTGCTGCTTTCGTAGCTACAACTACGCCGTCCAGACCGGACTCCCTCCCGCGCGTGGCGAGGTTCCGAATCTGGACTGCCCGCGTGCTTAGCTGTAAATCTCTTCGCTGTGGCGCATGAAGGAATTGGTCTACCTCTGCTGAACGTCACAACGAAGCAAAACACATAGGGGAGATGAGTATGCTGACCACAAGAGAGCCAATCAGCTTCGTGAATGAGGGTCAAAAACTCATCGGCGTGCTACACCGTCCGGCTGCGGCGAACCAGGACAAGATTCCTGCAGTCGTCCTGTTCCATGGGTTCACTGGAACCAAAGTCGAACGGCACCGCATCTTTGTCAAGACCTCGGAGGCGCTGGCGCGAGAGGGAATCGCCGCCTTGCGGTTCGATTTCCGTGGCTCGGGCGACAGCGAGGGCGATTTCGAGGACATGACTCTGCAGGGAGAGATTTCAGATGCCAGGGTTTCGCTGGACTATGTGTCCGGCGTTCCGGGAATAGACGGGAACAACATCGGGATACTTGGCCTCAGCATGGGTGGGGCCGTCGCTGCGTCGGTTAGCGACGATCCGAGAGTCAAGTCCGTGGTGATGTGGTCGGCGGTAGCAGACTTGGAGAGCGCTTTCATGGACGTTGCAAGGTCAGGAATGTTGCAGGGCACCAGCGGCATTGGAGGTACCGAGAGTCCCGGACGGAGCAATGTGCGGAAAGAGGAGCTTGGCGGAGTCTGTAAGGGCCAGATAGCCGCATTTGAGATACCGCATAGAGTGGATGTGAAGGGAAACGTGGTTGGAAGAGAGTTCATACTGACCCTCACAGATGTGAGACCGCTCGAAACTGTCCGGAGGTGTAAAGCTCCGGTCCTCGTTATCCACGGCGATCAGGACGAATCGGTTCCAGTCGTTCATAGCGCGATGTACGAAAGGGCGATAAAGGAGGCAGGCGGAACCGTCGAGGTTTACATAGTCCCCGGGGCAGACCATACTTATAATTCGGCCGTGTGGGAGGCCGACGTGATAAGCAAAACGGTCGAGTGGTTCAAGAGAAGCCTCCTCCGGTAACACGGCGGGCAGTGCGGCGGGGGCCTCATGGCATCCGACAGGGCTAGTCTCTGGCTATTCCACCAGACCCGACGCTCGAGCGGGCTAGGTATCTCGGCCTACCGCGAAAGACTTCCCTCGCGTGCCACTCCATGAAATCCTGGGCGGGGAAGTACTCGGGTCTTTGGGGAGAGCGGATGGGCTTTCCGTGGTACTCCAACACCCATTCCCTAAACCCAATGGTGCCATGAGCCTCCTCGGACACTCGTACCATGAACTCGCTGTTGTTGGTGGAAGCAATCGTGAAGACACCACGATCGAACAGCTTGTGGTGCATGGAGCATAAGGCGAGGCCATTGGCCTCCACATCTGGACCGCCCGCTTGCCACCACTTGATATGAGCGGCGTCCAGGGCCACCAGCATGTGTCCGAGCCGCACGTTGAACCCGCAGACAGCACACCTGTATTCGTACGCACGGAGGACGCGTTCGCGAAACTCGGGATCCCGGCGGGCCCTCTGCGCTTTGGCAGAGGCTTGTTCCGCCGGCCTTGCCTGGGAGAGGTCTAGCCCCACAGCGGCGAGAATGTCACCGTGCATAGTCTCCGGAAAGTGCTGATCCAAGAGAGACTGTGCCAACTCTCCAACCAAGCTGGGGTCTTTGACCAGGGCATCATAGACCTCCTGGACAAACCCGCCGGTGACTCCGTTTGCGAGGAGCTCGGAGTCACTATGATCTCGCTTTGTGTCCAGCGGCTTCGACAGTTCCCAGACGCCGTCGTTTGCAAGGCGGACGAAAGGGAAGTTGGTCCTTGGAGGACGCGGAGGCCCGAATTCTGCTAGGAGCTCTGCCAGATTCTCTTTCACCTCTTCATAGGAAAGCCAACGTGCCCCGTCGCGCTGCAGACGTCCCAGGGCGTAGAGGACAAGGAGGGGCTTGTGAGGCGCCCTTGTGTCACGGTAGGTCCAGATTGTGAGGTTCTCAAACTTCGATTTGATTTGTTCTCTGTTCACGGAAGCTCTACTTCCATTCGAGACGCGATGTAGCGGTGCACAGGACGCGGTGGACACTGCATTGCACGTAAACAAGCCACGTGGGTGTGGCCGGCAGGAGATGTCGAGAGCTGCCGGCCACGCATCGCAACTCAAGCGCGTTAACGATTCGTGAGCGTTCGTGGCGGCGAGACTGGCGACATAACAAGCGTTATGCCGTGGCTAGGAAATGCATTCTCCAATTGTGCGGGAAGTCCTTCACACGAGCCAAAGGAACCGGAAACAGCATAGGGAACACAAGCTCTCCGAGAAGAGCTTGGACGACGTGACTAGCTGCATCGCCAGAGTTGCGATGCATGGTTCCCTGCGTGATTTCCCCGTGCTGCCGGCGTCAACGCCCACGAGACCCGCCACGCGCATCAGGCGTGCCACTCGCTTCCTCAAGCAAAGGAAGACTGTGGCTTTCTAAGGATTTCACGCTTCTCATGCCCAATAAAAGAGGGGGTTCTTGATCCGCGTAGAAACCAAGCAGCGGTCACACTAACCGACAGCGCTTCATTATGGACTACGCGTGACACCACCATCTTTAGGCCAAGCCTTTCGGACAGACTCAGATGCATAGCCCACACCTGAGACTCCAAGGGCGGTGAACGCGAGGCCGACCGCTTTGCCGCCTGCATATGTCAGAGCGAGTCGTTCTCGAACTGCTGCGTAGGAAGTCGCAATGTCGCCGAAGGTCACGGGAGGAGCAACGGGTGTCTGCTAAGCGTAGTGATGCTCAATATTACGCCTGCCTGGCTGCGATGCAACGCTTTAAGCCGCACAGTGCGTACGCCAATCCGGCCGGGTACTTCCGGGTCGCGGAGGATTGTCTTAAAGCCTTGCCTGAAGCGGTCTCTCAGTGGCGCCTTCGACACACAGAGATCCCGCCTCACATCCCTTGCAGAGATGAACTGCCCGACGTCTATATGCGATTTGGCCGTTGGGACGACGCCCTCCGAGTGATACACTCCGTTCTTGAGGCTGGTGCAATGGACGTTGAGCAATGTAATGAGACAACTGCATGGATAATGAAATGCAAGGAGGCTGCGGAGAGAGCCCTTCGATGCATCAAAGAGCGCCCCGGCATTCGCTCAAGACAGTTGTACTCCTTGCTGTCACACGTCGATCGAGAAGCCCTTAGATGGTTCACAAGGTACTCGTGGCAAATCGAAAGAGTCAAGGATGGTAACATGACTGCGCTCTATGTCGTTGGGGAAGCACCTGGGCAGGCCCCAGACGTGCCGATGCTATCCAAGGATTCGACTGACCCTTCGTGGGAAATCGCCGCTTGTGTAGACGTAGAGACTACCGGACTAAGCCCGGCGAACCACGAACTTATAGAACTAGCCATCGTCCTATTTGCCTTCGAGCGTAAGACGGGCAGGATCATGGGAATCGTCGATGAGTACGTCGGACAGCGTGAGCCGAGACGTCCGATTCCGTTGGATGCCACCTGGGTGCACGGTCTCACAGGGGAAACGCTCAAGGGTAAAACCCTCGACGGGGAGAGAATAAAGGCTCTGGCCAACCGTGCTGCGTTTTACATAGCGCATAATGCGGAATTCGACCGTGCTTTCGCCCAACGGTATCTGCCCGAAAGACCGTGGTTCTGTTCGATGTCGTGCGTAGACTGGGCGAAGTACGGATGTAAACGACGGAGCTTGCCCTACCTCTTGGAATACCATCGGATCAGGACGGCTGAGCAACACAGGGCAGACTCAGACGCGTCTGCTGTCCTCCGGTTGTTGTCTCTGACGAACGCAGATGGCGAAACATACCTGAAGACCATGCTCTCGGGGGGACGTGTTAGCACCTACGCCAGCAAGCCAACCCAGCGCGAGCACGAAGAGTTCGAAGCGGAACCTGAAAGAACCGGATGCGCAGCCAGCATCGTGGCTCTTTCCTTGCTGGGAGGCCTTGCCGCATGTGTGATAGCGAGCGTATTATCGAGGAATTGAGCCAACGAGGGCCAGTCGGTCTGCTGGCGGCAAAAGCTATCGGAAAGATAGGCGTTGATTCTCCTTTGCCGTCGAAAGTTGACAGAAGCCGTTCTCTCCACATTTCCATACCCTCAATCACTGCACACAGTCTTCGCTACTAGGGACCTCGGTTGCGCAACGCCCGCACGGCAAGTATCCGAAGCTTCACTGACTTGCCTGGGTTGATTGCGGGTGCCCCCTGAAGGTGAAGCCCCACGATCGAAAGTTATCATTGCCCGGGTCGGATGCCAGCCTTGTTTAGCGCGTAATCGCAGACTAACTTCGTGCCCTCTTGTTGCGCAGGCGCGCATTGGTCGCACGCCATCCGTGGCCCGGGGCCGCGTCTGCGACAGCCCTGGCGCCTCCGCGAACGTTCCAGCGGCGCCTCACGGACACGGGGTGGGGGCGGCGAAGTGGTCGTAGCCCGCCCGGGATAGCACCCTGGTCTCGCCGCTCGCCATGGCAAGCCTTACACCTTTCTCGCTGGGCACGATCTCCCCCACGACGTAAAGGCGTCCCCCGACCGAAGCCAGTGCGCGAGAGGCGGCTTCCGTGCGGTCGCGGGGGAAGGTGAAGACGAGCTCGTAGTCCTCGCCGCCGAACAGTGCCCAGTCGAGGGGATCGCGGCGGAGCGCGCGCGCTGCCGCCGCAGTGGCCTCACTGATTGGCACGTCCGCAGCGTACACCACGGCGCCGACACCGCTTTCCTCCGCGATGTGATTGACCTCGTTGGCAAGACCGTCGCTGATATCCATCATCGCGGTGACCGCTCCACTCCGGGCCAGGGCCGCGCCTTCCAATACTCGGGGCAACGGCTCCAGGTGTGCCCGGATGAGTTCCTCCGCCCAGGATGGGTAGGAGCTGACCGCCGCGCCGCCTGCCCAGGATGGGTGGAAGCCGGCTGCCCCGCCTCCCGCCCAAGATGGATGAGAGCCAGCCGTCCCGCCTGACCAGGGTGGGTAGGAGCCAGCCGCCTTCCCGCCCGCGCCAGTCCGGCCTGCCTCCTTGCGGCTGACCTCTCGCCGGTGCTTCACCTCCTCCTGACAACGAAGGAGCCACCCGAGCCCCGCCGCAGAGGCGCCCAGGTAGCCCGTGACGGCTATGAGATCGCCGGGCCGCGCGCCCGCCCTGGTAACAGGCGAGTCCGCCTGCCCCATGATTGCGACGTCTATGACGATCTCCCGTGGGGACCTCACCGTGTCCCCGCCCACGATCTCCACGCCGAAGCGCCCGGCCACGGCCAGCATGCCGTCGTAGATGGCATCCACGTACGCGTCGTCGACGCTTTCGTTGAGCCC
>JBLNDA010000049.1:0-7487 GCA_050261175.1 Clostridia bacterium | reverse complement strand
ATCAGACCCTCAAGATGGTGTTCGATGTGTGGCCCGGCAAGACCACCTATGCTGACGTGGCTCTCTTCCCGATCACGGCGTTCGTGGCCGCTCCGGGGTCTCAGTTCGCCACGCCGCCACGATGTGAGGTGCCTCCCGGGGTGCCGGAAATCTTCGGGGTTGACCGGGTGTATGTGAAGCCCGACGGACCGCGGACGGTGGTCATCGCAGGAAAGGGCTTCGGCCAAGAGCCGGGCCAGGTCACCCTGGGCGAAGCTGCTGTGGCAACGACGATGTGGACGGACACCTGGATAACGTGTGATGTGCCGGCGATGGCAGGCGGGCCCAGGCAGCTTCTGGTCACAACGGCTGACGGCGTGTCCGCGACCGCTGGGGTCACCCTACACGTTCTCGACGCAAGCTACAACCCGCCGATCATCGTGGTGCCCGACGCCACACACCCGACCATCCAGTCGGCGATGGATGATGCGGCCGATGGGTCCCTCATCGTGGTGTCCGCCGGCACCTACTACGAGAGCCCGATCATCTATAAGAACGTCAAGGTCCAGGGGATGGGCGCCGGCACGACGACCATCGACGGACGTTTCTTTCTCTCCTACGAGGGTGAGTGGCTGGCGAAGCTTGCGGCCATAGATTTCGACGGGGCCGAGCTCACCCCGCCCGACCAGGTGAAAGAGATCACCCGAGGTCAGGTTGTCACGTTTGTCGCAAAGGCGGACCGTTTCGGCCCCGTCTTCAGACCTCAGCTCGACGGCTTCACGATAACCGGGGCTCGCGGAGAAGACGGCGGCGGCATCTATCTGAATGCCCATTGCCGCTATGTGGTTATCAGCAACAACGTCGTGCGCAGTAATGGCGGCGGGTTCGGCGGCGGCATCACCATCGGCAAAGCCTATGCAGGCGACAATTACAACACCGGCATCCGCATCTCGCACAACCGGATAGTCAATAACGGCGGCATCAGCCTTGCCGGGGGCGTTGGGATCTTCAACGGCGCGCACGGCTACGAGATCGACCACAACGACATATGCGGGAACTACTCCGCCGAATACGGAGGGGGCATCTCTCATTTTGGGTTGAGCGATGGCGGGAAGATCCATCACAACTGCGTGATGTTCAACGCATCCTTCGACGAAGGGGCAGGGATATTCGTCGGCGGCGAACAGCCGACCCCGCCTGCTGCGCTCACCGCGGGATCCGGCAGAGTGGACATCTACAACAACCTTGTCGCGGCGAACGTTGCAGGCGACGACGGGGGCGGCGTCCGCCTCCTCCAGCCGGGAAGGTATCTTGTGAACATCTACAACAACATGATCGTGAACAACGTGTCCGCGGATCTCGGAGGGGGCATCGCCCTCGACGACGCGTCCAACGTGGTGATATGCAACAACACCATCGCAAAGAACATCACCACCGCCACGGCTGAGGACAGCGACTGGCTGCCCCATGCGGCCGGCCTTGCGAGCGAGCCTCACAGCGCATCCTTCAAGGCAACCCTGCCGCCGGACGCTCCCGCGTTCAGCGACCCTGTGCTCTTCAACAACATCTTCTGGGACAATAGGGCCGGCGTCTTCGACCAGACCCTGAACGGCGGCAGGGGCGGAATCGCCGGCATCGGCGCCCCGGGTGACATTCGGCCTGTAAACGTGATGGATCTCGAAGTCTTCGCCCTGCCGGGGGCGGTGCTAACCCCCGAGTACTGCAGCCTGTCCAGGGCGTACCCGGGAGGCAGCCACAATCAGGTGGGGGACCCCGCGTTCAAGAGTGAGTACGATACGCAGGTGACCGCCGTGGCCTTCAACATGGAGCCTGACTTCAAAACGGTGAAGATCGTCACCGTCACCCCGGACTACACCGGTGACTACCACCTCACCGCCGGCTCTACACTCGTAATGGACCACGGCACGCCCGAGGTCACGCGAGTGAGCGATGGCATGCCTGTGACCTATCGTGCTCCCGCAGACGACTTCGACGGGGACGCCCGTCCAATGGGAGCGGGCTACGACATAGGAGCCGACGAGTACCTGCTCGGACCAGGAATAGGTGCGTAGGGTTGGAATGCGAAAACGCGAAGAGGTCCGATTGGCAAGCCGAATCCGCAGAGGGGAGAGGCGCCCGTGGCGACGGTAAGAAAGCACTTTGGCGCGACTGACGGATGGATCAGGATGCCGGACGGAACAAGGCACTATATATTCGGCTTCGTTGACATCACCGGCGTGCCGGAACACGAGATATTCGAATATAGAGGCAAGGCCACGCTGCTCGCTCCACTGCTGGAGGCATACGAGCAAGACGAGGTGTACCTGACCCTGACCAATCTCGGCATGCCGACCAGGCCGGATCTGGACGACTCGCACACCATCCACTGGCACGGCTTCCCGAACCAGATCCCGCTTTGGGACGGCGTGCCGGAGGCGTCCATCTCGGTTCCAGTGGGTAGGGACTTCGTATACTACTATAGGCCGCTGGACCCTGGCACTTACCTGTACCATTGCCATTTCGAACCGGTGGAGCACATACAGATGGGAATGGTCGGGCCGCTCGTGGTGCGGCCACTTCTTGAGAAGGAGCCCGGCTACACTGGCAGACGGTTTGCGTACGACGACCCCGCCACCGAGTTCCATCGGGAGTACCTGGTATTCCTGACCGAGCTCGACGCCCGTCCGCACCACCTCGTCGCCTCTGTCCAGGAGTTCGACTGGACCGAGTACCGCCCGGAGTACTGGCTCATCAACGGGAGATCGTACCCGGACACAGTGAAGCCCGCCAACGACCCGTCCCTGCCCTGGCAACCGTACGCTGCCAGGATTTCGGCTCACCCTGGGGAAAAGGTGCTGTTACGGTTCGTGAACGTTGGCTATCAGCAGCACTCTATCCATATACTGGGCATACCACTGAAAGTCATCGGCCAGGACGCAGCACCGGTTCGGGGCCTGAAAGGCGAGGACCTTTCCTACTGGAAAGACACCTTGTACTTCGCTGCCGGTCAAACCGTGGATGCCGTATTCATCGCCCCTGAGCCTGGCATATATCCGCTTTATAATCGGAACTATCACAAGAACACGAACGCGGGCATGTCCTTCGGGGGCATGGTAAGTGAGGTGCGAGTGTTCAGGCGCCTGTATCTAGCCTCATCCTGGCCGGAGCCGGCCAGAGCGCTCACGTCGCTGGCGTTTATAGGAGTGGAGCCTTACGCACTTCAGGAAGAATCCCGAAGAGAGCGAGAAGCTACCTGATAGGACACCAGCCGTCGGCGCGGGGGCCTGGTTCCCCATTACGAGAGGAGAGATGGTGAGATGGCGACGGTGAACCTTTGGGCCAGGGATGGGTATCTCAGCACGCCTGACGGAAACAGCGTATACTTCTGGGGCTTCTCAGCGAACCCCGGCGGCCCGGCGCAACTGCCTGGACCGCACATCGTCGCGAAAGAGGGAGAGACGATTACCATCAACCTGGTCAACACGTTAGCATCTGAGCCGGTCTCCATCTCCTTTTCCGGGCAGACCAACGTGACGGCCGGGGGGCGTCCAGTTGGGCCCCAGTACGGCCCAGACGGGCAACTTGTGTCTTTCGTCGATCATGCCGAGCCGGGTGGAGGCACGGTCTCGTATTCCTTCACCCCGACTCACCCGGGGACCTTCCTATACGAGAGTGGCACTTATCCGCACAAACAGGTGCCGATGGGGCTATACGGGGCGCTCATCGTGCGTCCGAGGGACTACGATCCCGCCATCCCTGCGTACAAGACGGCCTATGGCTTCGGCACCAATACCGAGTTCGACAGGGAGTACGTACTCATAACAGGAGAGATCGACCCCGACCTGCATCAGGCCGTGGAACGAGGACGGAGTCATCGAATAAGCAAGTTCAAACCCCGGTACTGGACCCTCAATGGCAGATGCGCACCCGACACCATGTTTTGCGACCATGTGCCGTACCTTCCCTGCCAGCCGTATGGCGCCATGGTCAGGGGAGTGCCCGGAGAAAAGATCTTGATGCGATATATAGGAGCCGGGATAGAAAACCACCCTCTGCACCCGCACGGACAGCATACCAGAGTGGTGGGACAGGATGGGAGGCTCCTCAGAAACGGGAACGCAGACTGCTCCTTCAAGCGTTTCACGGTGCTGGTGGGCACGGGACAGACCTATGACGTGATATACCAGTGGTCGGGTCTGGGCTACACGCCGCACAGCCCGATTCCCACTGTACTGCCGAATCGGCGCAACATGGGCATAGGAGAGGCCGGGTGGACCATGTGGAGCGGCAGCCCATACCTGGGAGTCAAAGGTGATATACCGGTGGGCGTGGTTTCCTTCAACGAATTCGGCGAGTACTATTTCATGCTCCACTCTCATGAGGAACCGCAGATCACGAACTGGGGCGAGTTCCCAGGAGGGATGATGACCATGATAGGCATCTACCCGTCCTTAAGCTCTCAGGTTGGAACGCTCGGCATGGGATGATCGAAGGGAGGCGGAATGCGATGGCGCTTGTCGTCAGGAATCTCTGGGTAAAGCGAGGCACTCTCAGCCTTCCCGGCAAGACCGTCCCGTTCTGGGGGTTTGCCCCGTCTGCCACGGCACCCCCGAGGCTTCCAGGGCCAACCATCGATGTCACAGTAGGAGACACGGTGTTCGTAGTCCTGTGGAACAATGAGCTGAGTGAGCGGGTGTCCATAGTGTTCCCTGGGCAAAGGAACGTCTGGGTCATGAGCGGCCGATGGGGCGTGAGAAAGGCCAGCCCCCAGTATGAAAGCGGCCGGATGGTCTCGTTCACGGATTTCGTCGATGGGTCCGCGCCCGGCCCCATCGCGTACGTGTTCAGCGCAGCCAGACCCGGTGTCTACCTCTATGAAAGCGGAACAAGCCCCGAGCGCCAGGTACAGATGGGGCTTTACGGGGTGATAGTGATCAGGCCACAGGGTTACGGCACTCCAACCGACCCTGATTACAGGACGGCCTACGGCGCTGGCACAGAGTCCCTGTTCGACGTGGAGAAGACGCTGGTCCTCGCGGATATCGACACGATCATGCACGAAGCCCTGGCTTCCGGGCACGCGTACAACACCCTTGACTACACTCCTGACTACTGGGTGATGAACGGGCGGTCGTATCCCGACACCGTGAGGAGCGACCGCGACCCTGCACTGCCGAGCCAGCCCGTCGGGTCGAGCATCGCAGCCAGGGTGGGACAGCGGGTGTTGCTGCGCATCGTGAACGCCGGCTTCCAGAACCATACTCTCCAGTTCGGGGGGCTTGTGGGGCGTGTCGTGGCTGGAGACGGGTACCCGCTCGTAACGCGGGCCGTGGATGCCTCCTACGACAAGACAGCAGTAACGCTCGGGTCGGGCCAGAGCTTTGACGTCATACTAACCCCAGCAGGTCCGGGGGAGTTCTATCTCCGCGACCGCGACTACAACCATCTGGTAAACCGCGATACCTTTCCGGGCGGCATGATGACAAGGCTGGATGTGGCGCCCTGAGGAGATACGTACGGCAGGCGCACCCGGAAGACCCAGGAACGCTTGGCCGTACGCACTGTCCCGAATGGCAGGGATACCCATGAGGGTTTCGGCGACGATCCTCTGACCCTCGGGTCCAGCGAAGAATGCCATCACTTTGAAGGCTTCCTTTGGATGTTTGGACCCTTTCGGAAGCGTCCAGAAGTTGACCCACAGGCGGGTTTGCGGGCTTCATCCCTTCCGCCCAGACCGGCAGCGCCGCTACGTCCCAGCTGAGCTTCTCGTCCTTGGCGAAGCTGTTGGCCCATCCCACTGTGGCGACACACATCGCGGCCTTCTGAATCGCGAACGCGCTGGAGGCGTATTTGAAGGCCTCCGCCTGACCCGGAGAAGGGGCGATGCCTCCCTTGATCATGCCCTGCAGGAACTTCAGAACCTCTATCGCGTTCGGCTCGTGCAACCCATCGCGGTTCCCTTCGGCGTTGATGAAACTCGCGCCGTTGGTGTAAAGCCAGTCCACAAAACCGTCGGGGAAAGTATCAAAGGCATAACCGTATATCGTAGTGCGACCGCCCTCCACCTTGGTCAAAGCCCTTGCCGTCCGCAAGAAGTCCTGCCCTGTCCACCCCGCCTTTGGATAAGGAACACCATCCTGGTCGAAGAGGGTCTTGTTGTACGCCACGACGCTGGTGGTTACATCCCGCGACAGGGCGTAGATGCCGCCTCGAAACTCAATAGCTTTGCGTACCGCAGGAAAGAGCTGCTTCAAGTCGTACCCACCCTCCTTGATATAAGGAGTGAGTTCCTGCAGCGCGCCGCGCGGGACCCACGAGCCCAGCTTATCCATGCCCAGCGTGGCGACATCAGGCCGAGTACCACCAGCAATCATCGTCAGGACTTTCGTGTAGTACTCGGAGGACGGGACTTGGAGGCATTCGATCTCGATATCGGGGTGTGCCGCTTCAAAGGCTGCCTTCAGCGCGTCGAGAGGACTCCCCGTCTCAAAACTCCACCATGTCGAGACCCGCACTTTCGTCCTGGCAGCGCACGGCGTCACTACGATGCCGAGCAGCACCGCCGGCGCTAGGAGCCTGTGCGAGTACTGGCGGGGAGGGTACAAGAGATTCAGCGTGGGGGTCGAATAGTGCTGGTATGAGCAAGACATATCGGCGTTACGACCAGGATCAGATGCTGCTGTTACCTCCCTGTTTGCGCGACTGGCTTCCCGAAGGGCACATGGCGCTATTCATAAGCGACATCGTGGATGAGCTGGACATTAGCAGTATTCAGGGGTATTACGAGGAGGGGACGAGGGGATACCCGCCTTACCATCCACGGATGATGCTCAAGGTGCTGATATACGCATACTGCACAGGAGCGAGGTCGAGCAGGAAGATCGCCAGGAAGATAGAGGAGGACGCGGCTTATCTGTTCCTGGCTGGGGGCAACATGCCCAATTTCAGGACGGTAGCGGAGTTTCGGAGTCGCCACCTACATGAGTTCAAGGTCCTGTTTGTGCAGGTGCTGCAGCTGTGCCAGCAGGCGGGGTTGGTGAAACTGGGGCACGTGGCGCCGGACGGGACGCGTATGCAGGCGAACGCCTCGAAGCAGAAGGCGATGAGCTACGGGCGGATGAAGCAGGAAGAGGCAAGGCTGACGAGGGAGATAGAAGAGTTACTCAAGGAAGCCGAGAGGATCGATTCAGCCGAGGATAAGCGATACGGGAAAGGCAAGCGCGGTGACGAGCTTCCGGCAGAGCTTGCATGTCGGGAGAACAGGTGTGGTTTGCGCAAGCAGACGGTTGAACCGGTGTTCGGCCGGATCAAGAGCTGCATGGGCGTCCGGCAGTTCCTCCTGCGTGGGCTGGCCAAGGTGAAGGCGGAGTGGGCTCTAGTCTGCCTATGCCACAACATGAGGAAGCTGTACATGAGCTCACTGGCTACGGGCTAGAAGCCTGTGAACCGAGGGAAACAGGTGCCGGTACTGACAGCGGCAGCAGTTGACCGTGACGTGCCTGCATCTC
>JBLNDA010000048.1:0-63970 GCA_050261175.1 Clostridia bacterium | reverse complement strand
TACCTCCGTAGGCACTGCGAGGAACTCGGGGTGCGCTCGGCCGTCTCCGAGGTGGTGGCGCGGGGCGGCGACGGCGGGCGCGAGCTTGCCGCAGCGGTCCTCGACGCCATCGAGCACGAAGAGACGCATTTCAGGTTCCTGTACGACCTCGACCTTTCCGTGAGGGAAAAGATCGAGCGTCTCGCCACGGAGATCTACGGGGCTGACGGAGTCGTGTACGCCGGCACGGCGGACCGCGATATCAAGGTCATCGAAGAGCAGGGCCTGGCCAAGCTGCCCATCTGCACGGCCAAGACGCAGCTTTCGCTGTCCGACGATCCCTCGCTCCGCGGGGCGCCCCGCGGGTGGAAGCTCACAGTCCGCGAGGTGCGCGCGTCAGCGGGCGCGGGGTTCCTGGTGCCGCTGTGCGGCCAGATGATGACCATGCCCGGTCTCCCGGCGCATCCCGCCGCGGAGAACGTAGACATCGACGACGACGGGAGGATCGTCGGTCTGTTCTGAGCGCCGCGGCGAGGCGCGCGTCTCCCGCGGCGACGCGCGCCCGCCGAAGAGTTCGACGTGCGCCTAGGACGGCGAGTTCGTCCCGAGTTGAGCTGCGCAAGACCTTCTGAGTCCCGCGAATGGTCGCGATTGGCGGCGGATGGAGGATGGATGCCGGCGACTCAAAGGGGGCAGGGCAACACCGGCCGTCCTGCGTCGAGTGGCAACGGCGCGATGACTGACGCGTCCTCGCCGGGGCGGGACGCGGCCGTGCTGGGGGGAACGGTGAGGAATGGAGCGGACGTTCATAATCGTAAAGCCCGACGGAGTGGAGCGTGGGCTTGTTGGAGCGGTGATCGAACGTTTCGAGAAAAGGGGATTCCGCATCGTCAAGGTGGAGATGAGGACCATCGCGAGGCCCGACGCCGCGCGCCACTATGAACACCTTGCGGACCGCCCGATTTTCCCGGGCCTTCTGGATTACGTGACGCGGGGCCCCTCCGCGCTCATTGTGCTCGAGCGGGATGCCGACGCGGTGAAGGTCGCAAGGAACATAGTGGGCGCCACCAACCCGGCGGACGCGCTCCCGGGCACCATCAGGGGGGACTTCGGCGGAACGCTCCCGGAGAATGTGGTCCATGCGTCGGACTCCCGAGAAAGTTACGAGCGGGAGGTCGGGATCTTCTTCCCTGGAGACGCAGAAAGCCTGATAGACACAGATCGGTGCCGGTGAGTGGACGGGCGTACGGAGACCCATGAGTCTCCAGTTCGTGGGCGGACTTCTAGGGGTGCGCGTTGCAGGAGGTTGTGATATCATCATAGCCGTGGGGCTGGAATCGAGACAAGTGGCGACGTCCGCAGGCGCCGCGCGGCGGGCGGACGGGTGTTCGCGCGTACTAGTAAGTTCGCGAGGCATGCGTGGGAAAGGTTTCACAGCGAAAACAGCAGAAAGCACAGAAGGAAAATCGGCAGAGGCTGAGAAATAGTCAAGAGTCGGCCCTAGTATGTGTCCCGGAACACGCCGCAACAAGCTGGCTATTGTGCTTTGCGACGCGGGTCAGGCGCACGAAAGCGCCTGCTCGCCTTTGTACGCGGCTCGGGGCCGATCCCGCGATGCCGGGCGTAAGGAGGAGTGCTTGGCGGCCATGGTAGCGAAAACCTTCAGGGGAGGAGTACATGCTCATTATCACAAAGAGGACACCGCCTCGAAACCGATCAGGAGGCTCGGTCCTCCAGGAAGGGTCGTGATCCCTCTCCACCAGCACACCGGTGCGCCGTGTGAACCCCTCGTCAAGGCGGGGGACGTGGTCAAGATCGGGCAGAAGATCGGCGACAGCTCCGCCCGGCTGACCGCTCCTGTCCACGCGAGCGTGTCCGGGAAGGTCGTGGGTGTGTCTCCACATCCACAGTCGGGCGGAAGGGACGTCCTGTCCGTCATCATCGAGTCCGACGGCGCTGAAACCTTTGACGAGCACGTCGAGCCGCGGACGGGCATAGACGACCTCAGCGCCGACGACATCAAGACGATAATCCGCGAAGCGGGAATAGTGGGCCTGGGCGGCGCCGCGTTCCCCACGTACTTCAAGCTGACGCCCCCGTCGGGCAAGAGCTTTGACACAGTGATTCTCAACGGCGCGGAGTGCGAGCCGTACCTCTCCGCCGACCACAGATTGATGGTGGAGCGGCCCGGCGATGTCGTGGACGGGGCGAGGATTCTTCTCAAGGCCGCGGGGGTCAACAGGGCCTATGTCGGGATCGAGGAGAACAAACCCGACGCCATCGAAGCTGTGTCACGGGCCGCCAAAGAGGATGAGCGGATCTCTGTCGTGCCCCTCAAGGTCAAGTACCCGCAAGGCGCGGAAAAGCAGCTCATCTGGGCAATCCTTGGGCGAGAGGTCCCATCGGGCGGACTGCCGGTGGATGTGGGGGTCGTAGTGAACAACGTGGGGACAGCCGCGGCGGTGAAGGACGCCGTCTTCTCCGGAATGCCCCTTGTCGAGCGCGTCGTGACCGTGGCGGGCTCGTGCATCGCCGAGCCGCAGAACGTGCTCGTGAAAGTGGGCATGCTGGTGAGCGATCTCATCGAGGCGTGTGGCGGGTACTCGTCACCGCCCGCGAAGGTCATAATCGGCGGGCCGATGATGGGAGTGGCGCAGTCCACGACGGACATTCCTGTGACGAAGGGGACGTCGGGGGTGTTGCTCCTCAGCGAAGAGGAGGCCGCGCCCGTAGAGCCGATGCCTTGCGTGAGGTGCGGGAAGTGCGTCGAGGCGTGCTCCATGAGGCTCATGCCACTTTGGATCGCGGGATACGCGGAAGCGGGAAGGTTCGGTGACGCCGAACGCATGAACGCCCTCGACTGCATCGAGTGCGGCTGCTGCAGTTTCGTATGCCCGTCGCGCAGGCGTCTTGTGCAAGCGATCAGGCTTGCCAAGTTGGAGATCATGGCGAAGAGGCGCAAGGCCCAGGCTAGCTGAGCTCGGCGCCGTAAGCGCGTTCTCTTGTGGGGGGATCGATAAATGGATGCAACCGGACTCATAGTATCTTCGTCGCCGCACCAACGGACAGCCGTATCCACGCAGGTCATCATGAGCGACGTCCTCCTCGCTCTCATGCCCGCCGCCTTGGCCGGGGTATGGTTCTTCGGGCTTCGGGCGTTCGCCATGATGTTCGTGTGCGTGGCGGCGGCCGTAGCCACCGAGGCGGGTCTCGAGAAGCTCATGAGGAAGCCTGTGACCGTTGGAGACTACAGCGCCGCTGTGGCCGGCTTGCTGCTGGCCCTGGTGTTGCCGCCAGACCTGCCGCTCTGGATCGGCGCCATCGGTGCTGTGTTCTCAATGGCCATCGCCAAATTCATCTTCGGCGGACTGGGCCAGAACGTCTTCAACCCTGCGCTCATCGGCCGGGCCGTGCTGCTTGCTTCGTGGCCGGTGCTCATGACGAGGTGGAGGTGGCCCATCTTCCAGGCTCCGTGGATACCAGACTTCGACGCGGTGAGCTCCGCGACCCCGCTCGCCCTCTGGAGGCTCGGCGGCATAAAGACGCCTTATCTGAACCTCTTCCTGGGCAACGTGGCGGGGTCGATAGGCGAGACTTCAGCCCTGGCCATTTTGGCTGGCGCGGCGTACCTGCTTTGGCGCGGGCATATCACCTGGCGGATTCCGATAAGCTTCATTGGCACGGTCGCGGTCCTCGCGGCGCTTTTCGGAGAGGACCCGTTGTTTCACGTCCTCGCGGGAGGGCTCTTTCTGGGGGCGTTCTTCATGGCGACCGACTACGTCACGAGCCCGGTCACGCCGAAAGGCCAGATCGCCTTCGGGATCGGGTGCGGCGTGCTGACTGTGCTCATCAGGCTGTACGGAGGTTACCCCGAGGGCGTGTGCTATGCGATCCTGATCATGAATTCTGCCACCGCTCTCATAGACAGGCTCACGGTGCCGCGCAGGTTCGGGGAGGTGAGGAAAGGTGCGTGACGTCTTGAAGCTGGGCTTCATCCTCTTCGCCATATGCGCGGTGGCCGCAGGGGCGCTTGCCCTCGTGAACGACATCACAGAAGAGCGCATCGCGGCTCAGGCCGCCATGAAGCTGGAGCAGGCACTGAGGGCCGTAGTGCCTGACGCTGAGGAATTCAAAGACGAGACAGAGAGGGTGCTGGCGCAGGGGAGTCCGGCGCCTGGTGGTGGCGAGTCCGGACTTCAGCTCGTCAGCAAGGTATACGTTGGATACAAGAACGGGGAAATGGCGGGGGTCGCGTTCGCGTGCACTCCGTCCGGTTACGGCGGGCCCATCAATGCCGTGGTCGGCGTGTCGCGCGATGGGGTCGTGACAGGGCTCACAGTGGTGAAGCACTCTGAGACCCCCGGGCTGGGCGCGAACATCACCGGCCAAGGCTTCCAGACGCGCTTTATCGGACTGCGTGCGGGGACTCCGGTGAAGGTCAAGAGAGACGGCGGGCAAGTGGAAGCCATCACTGGGGCGACCATCTCGTCCAGGGCGATAGCGAGCGCGGTTGACCAAGCGCTTCGGCTGTTCGAGGCTGCTTCGCGAGAGGGGGTCTGGTGAGTGAGTTTCAGGTCTGAGTTTACAAAGGGTCTCGTAAAGGAGAATCCTACTTTCAGGATCCTCCTTGGGATGTGCCCGACAATGGCGACGAGCGTCGCCATTTCGAACGGGATAGGCATGGGAATCGCGGCAACGTTCGTGCTTGTCGGGTCGAACGTGATCGTCTCCATGCTGCGGAACGTCATTCCGTCGAGGATACGCATCCCGTGCTACATCGTTGTGATAGCCTCATTCGTGACCATGGTCGATCTCGTGATGGCGGCGTTCGTGCCAAAGTTGCACGAGGTCCTCGGCATATTCATTCCACTAATAGTGGTGAACTGCATCATCCTGGCGCGGGCCGAGGCGTTCGCCTCGAAGAACGGGGTCCTGTACTCGCTTGCCGACGGGCTCGGCATGGGCCTCGGGTTCACTCTGGCCCTGACGGGACTGAGCGCCATAAGGGAGCTCCTCGGGACCGGCACTCTCGTTGCGGTGCCCGACTTCGGGTTCGCCGGGTTCAAGGTGTTCGATCGCAGTCTTGCGGCGGTCCTCATGATCCTGCCTCCAGGAGGGTTCATCACACTGGGGCTCTTGATAGGCCTTCTCAACTCCCTGGCTCGCCGGGGGAAGAGGACGGCGCAGGCATAAGACCGGGCGGGGGACCGTGACAGGAGGGATACCACGTGGGTGAAATACTGGTGATATTCTTCGGCGGGGTGCTGCTCAACAACTTCATCCTGTCGAGGATCCTCGGAGTGTGTCCGTTCATAGGCGTGTCCAAGCAGGTTGAGACCGCGACCGGCATGGGCATGGCGGTCATATTCGTGATAGGGGTTGCGTCGGTGGCGACCTGGATGGTCCAGTACTACATTCTGGTGCCGCTGGGCCTGGGCTATCTCCAGACCATCGCTTTTATCCTGGTGATCGCCGCGCTCGTACAGCTCGTCGAGATGGTGATCCAGAAGGCAAGCCCGGTCTTGTACAAAGCTCTCGGGATCTACCTGCCGCTCATCACCACCAACTGCGCGGTGTTGGGAGTGGCGATCCTGAACATCACCGAGAACTACAACCTCCTCGAGGCCGCCGTTAACGGCGTCGCCGGCGCGTCTGGGTTTACGCTGGCGATAATCCTGTTCGCGGCGATAAGAGAGCGCATGGACCTCGCGCCGATACCCGAGTCGCTGAAAGGCTTTCCCATGGCCCTCATCACTGCGGGCCTCATGTCCATCGCGTTCCTGGGATTCGCAGGCTTCAGGCTCAAAGAGCTTTTCGGCGTCATGTAAAACTCGGCGAGGGGTGAGCAAGGGATGATCTACCTCAAGGCGGTCCTCGGCCTCGGGCTGATGGGAGCGATATTCGGGCTCGCGCTCGCTCTCGCCGCGAAGAAGTTCGCGGTGGAGCAGGATGCCAGGCAAGATAGAATCGTGGAAGTCCTCCCGGGAGCCAATTGCGGCGGATGTGGCTTCCCCGGCTGCAGCGGGCTGGCGGCTGCAGTCGTGGCCGGCAAGGCGCCCGTCGACGGGTGCCCTGTGGGCGGACCCGCAGTGGCTGCGAAGGTCGCGGCCATCATGGGCGTGGACGCGGGGGAGGCGAAGGCGCGGAAAGTGGCCAGGGTTATGTGCCAGGGCGGCACGGGCAATTGCGGGCTGAGGTTCGTTTACGACGGCCTGCCTGACTGCAAGGCCGCCCAGCTCGTGGGCGGCGGTGCGAAGGCGTGCGTGTACGGTTGTCTCGGCATGGGGTCGTGCGTTGCGGCGTGCTCCTTTGACGCGCTCCACATGGGGCCTGACGGCCTCCCCGTGGTGGACGAGGAGGCGTGCACGTCCTGCGGGAGGTGCGTCACGGCATGCCCGAGGGGCATCATTCAGCTGGTCCCCGAGTCCCAGTCCGTCACGGTTTTGTGCAGGTCGTACGCACGGGGCGCGGAGGTCCGCAAGACCTGCAAAGTCGGGTGCATCGGGTGCGGGCTTTGCGCGAAGGTTTGCCCGACAGGGGCCATCACCGTGGAGAACAATCTTGCGGCCATCGACCCGGCGAAGTGCGATGCCTGCGGCAAGTGCGTGGAGAAGTGCCCCACCAAATGCATCGTGATGAAGGACGCGAGGGGGAGCACTGACGCGCTTGCGGCGAGCTAGCGGCGACGTCGAACCCGTTGGGACCGTTGTCGAAGGGTTTCCCTCCGAGGCGGCGCACGTGTAGAGCTAGAGAGTATCACGGGCATTCGCAAAGGTGACCGGCTGCCGGTGTTCGCGCGAGTGGGCGTCCAGGGCTATACGGGCCCAAGGGGCGAGATGGACGAGGCGCCCCCTGGACCGGCGTCCTCCGAGCGCGGGCACCGGCAGCCTCCACAAGAGACATGGTGTTCCTCTCGCGCACAGTCAGAGGTTCTTCTCCGCGTTCCTCGCGCTTTCGCGCTCGATGACCTCCTCGCCCTTCTTCACCAGTCTCTTCACCATTTGGCCGCCGACCTTCCCCGCTTCCCTGACGGTGAGTTCATCAGGGTTCTTCATGTCGTCCGCGAGGCCGAGCCGCTCCGCAGTCTCCCACTTCAGCCGATCAAGCTGCCGCAGGGTTCTCAAGCGGTCGTTGTTCTTTTTCCTTCCCAAGGCGTGCCCGCTCCTTCCTTTGCGCCCCTAGGGGCATCTCATCCTTATGATTTCCACATCCCAGGAACATATGAGGATCCCCGAGCACGCTCGCGGTAAGCGCCCACTAGCCGCACCGTTCTCGGGGTGACTAGCCCGAAGGGCTGCTTGTCAGGGTTTACTAGAAGTGATACACTGTGTCCGGGAAATCAGTCGGGGGGTGCGGTCTGGTTGAAGTGGGAGTACGGACGCAGGCGAAGAGGGAGAGGGCAGCGCATGCTGTTCCTCTTGGTGATTCTCCTCTTGGGTGTCCTCATTGTTGCCGGCTATGCGCTCGTGAGGTCAGGCGTGTTCCCGCGGACTCCCAAGGCCGCCGTGCAAGGCGCCGGCCGGAGCGGAGACGCGGGCGGCTCGACGGCTGAAGCTGAAGAGTACGTGGGAAGCCAGTTCATGATGGACACTTACGTCAGTATACGCGCGTTCGGCAAGGGGGCCGAAAGCGCCGTGGCAGCGGCCTTCGAAGAGATGCGTCGCGTCGAGGGTCTCATGAGCAGGTTTGTCCCATCGAGCGACGTTTCCAGGGTGAACCAAGCGGCCGGCCTCGATCCGGTCCAAGTGAGCGACGAGACGTTCATGCTCCTCGAAAAGGCGCTGAGGTGGTCCGAGCTTTCCGGCGGGGCCTTCGACATCACCATCGGGCCGGTGGCCGACGCGTGGGGCTTTGGCACCGACGATCCTCACGTGCCCGATCCCGACGCCCTGGCGAAAGCTGTAGCCCTTGTGAATTTCCGGGCGGTGGAGCTCGACCCCACGCAGAAGACAGTGAGGCTCCCCGCAGCCGGCATGTGCATTGATCTCGGCGGCATAGCGAAGGGTTATGCGGCGGACCGGGCCGCCGCCGTGCTGCGCGAGCGCGGAGTCAAGCACGCTCTCATCGACGCGGGCGGCAACATCGTTGCGGTGGGCACCCGTCCTGACGGAACGCCGTGGCACATCGGAATAAGGGACCCGAGGGGCTCAAACCCCACAGACACGGTGGGTCCGGTGGTTAAGGTGAGCGACGCTGCTGTCGTGACCTCCGGTGACTACGAGCGGTTCTTCGTCGCAGACGGGCGGAGATACCATCACATTTTCGATCCCAAGACGGGCATGCCCGCGGACCTTGCGGAAAGCGTCACGATCATCGCTCCGAATTCACTCGACGCCGACGCCCTCTCCACTGCGGTGTTCGTCCTCGGCCCGTCGGAAGGTCCGAAGATCCTTGAGGGGCTTGAGGGCGTCTCGGCGATGGTGGTCGATGCGGGCGGGCGACTCGTGTTCTCGCCCGGGTTCCCGGCGCGCTGACGTTCTCTCCGGCGCCGTCGGACTCGCACTTGATTGGCCAGGGGTGGGGTGCCAGGTTGAGGCTCGTTCTTGCGTCTGCGTCGCCCGCGCGCGCCGAGGTCTTGCGGCAGATCGGACTTCGCTTCGATGTCGTGCCGAGCGGGATAGTCGAAGACATGGTGGACAGCGGCGACCCCGGGGAAAGCGTAGCGGCCCTTGCTCTACGCAAGGCGCGTCACGTGGCGCGTAGCCAGCGCGACGCTCTGGTCGTCGCGGCGGACACCGTCGTCGTGCTCGACGGGGAGGTCCTCGGCAAGCCCGCTGACGCTGATGACGCCCGAAACATGCTGCGCCGCATGGCCGGGCGGTGGCACCAGGTAGCAAGCGGGCTTGCGGTGGTGGATGCGCGTTCCGGGCGTGAGGCATCGTGCCACGAGGTCACCCTCGTGCGTATGGCGGACTTCTCCGCGGACGCTATTGACGGCTACGTGGCCACCGGCGAACCGCTCGGGAAAGCGGGCTCGTATGCGATACAAGGTCGGGGTGCCCTGCTCGTAGAGAGGATCTCCGGATGCTATTTCAATGTGGTCGGCCTTCCCATCGCGCGGCTTGTAGCTCTGGCCGATGCCGTCGGCGTGGATCTCATGCGCGAAGCCTTCTGGGGGTAACGGGCATGCGAGACCACTCAGAGCAGCGACGCTCCTCGTTCACGATGAAGGAAATCCCGGCGCGGGAGCGGCCCAGGGAGCGCCTTCTGCGGGCGGGCCCCGAGGCCCTCTCTTCCGCCGAGCTCGTAGCCATCATCCTCGGTACCGGTGTCCGCGGCCAGCCTGCCCTGTCGCTTGCCAGCGCGGCCTTGCGGGCCTTCGGGGGGCTGCGCGGCATAGCAGCGGCGTCCACGCGCGATCTGGCCGCCCAGAGGGGGATCGGGCCTGCCAAGGCGGTGCGGCTGAAGGCCGCCGTGGAGCTTGGCAGGAGAGCGGTGACTCTGGATCCCGAGGAGCTCGTCCAGGTGAGCGGGCCGGGAGATGTCGCGCACCTTCTCATGGGCGAGATGCGCTACCTCGACAGAGAACACTTCAGGGTGGTGCTGCTCAACGCGAAACACAGGATAATAGACGTCGTGACGGTGTCGGTGGGGTGTCTCGACAGCTCGCTCGTTCACCCGAGGGAGGTGTTCAAGGAGTGCCTCAAGAGGAATTCCGCGTGCGTGATCCTGGTACATAACCACCCGAGCGGGGATCCGACGCCCAGCGGCGACGACATAGCCATAACACGCAGGCTGGCAAGCTCCGGCCTCATTCTCGGAATAGAGGTGCTTGACCACATAATAGTGGGAGACAACAGGTACTCAAGCCTCAAGGAACTCGGCCTCATGACGCCTGCCGTTGCGACCGGCTCGAAGGCGCCGTCGTGGCACGAGCCCCTGCCTGGCCCGGCTACCTGTGCTGCCGGAAGGGAGAACATGGACTGTGATTCTTGACCCCGTGCTCGCTTTCTTCTCAAAGGATCTTGCCATCGATCTCGGGACTGCCAACTCCCTGGTCTACGTGAAGGGCAAGGGAGTCGTCATCCAGGAGCCCTCCGTCGTGGCCATTCGCAAAGACACCGGCGCGATTCTCGAGGTGGGATCGGCCGCCAACCGGATGGTGGGGAGAACCCCCGGGAGCATCGCCGTTGTTCGTCCGCTCAAAGACGGCGTCATAGCCGACTTCGACGTGACAGAGATGATGCTTCGCCATTTCATAGTCAGGGCGCACAGGGGGCGCGGGCTCGTTCGGCCTCGCGTTGTAATAGGAGTGCCGTCAGGCGTGACCGAGGTGGAGAGGCGAGCCGTGATAGACGCCGCTCTCCAGGCGGGGGCCCGCGAGGCTTACCTCATCGAGGAGCCGCTCGCGGCGGCCGTCGGCGCCGGTCTTCCAGTCTTCGAGCCCTCGGGCAACATGGTGGTGGACATCGGCGGAGGCACCACGGAGATAGCCGTGATATCGCTCGGGGGCATAGTGGCCTCGAAGTCGATCCGGATCGCCGGGGACGAAATGGACGAGGCCATAGTGCAACATGTCAAGAAGGTCTACAACCTCGTGATCGGGACGAGAACGGCCGAGGAGATCAAGAAGCACATGGGATCGGCCTGTCCCCGAGATCCGGAGGCCACCATGGAGATAAAGGGCAGGGACATGGTCTCGGGCCTTCCGAAGACCGTGCGGATCTCCGCGCACGAGGTCGAGGTGGCGCTCCGGGAGCCCATAGGTGCCATAGTCGAGGCTGTCAAAATGACTCTGGAGAGAACGCCGCCCGAGCTCTCCGCCGACATCATCGACAGAGGAATCGTGGCTTCAGGCGGAGGATCGCTTCTCGACGGCATCGAAGAAGTGCTGTCGGAGTCCACGGGCATGCCGGTACACCGTGCGGATGAACCTCTCACGTGCGTGGTGAGGGGTGCGGGCAAGGCGCTCGAGGAAATTGACCGGTACCGCCGGATGCTCACGGCCTCCTCACGCGTCGGACAGAGAAGGTGACCATGGCTCGCGGGGGGTGACGCGCGCATGCAGCAGGATCCCACCGGCAAGCGCTACACACTGACGCTGGCTGCAATACTACTGCTGCTCGTGGCGCTTCTTTTCACGACCTCCGGTGAGAGGGAAATGTTGTCCCTGCCGGAGAGCGCCATGCGTGAGACCCTCGCGCCTCTCGCGAGGGTGTTCTTCCGTGTGACGGGCGAGATAAGCGGGGCCGTGCGCACCATCGCCAACCTCCGCCACCTCGTCCGCGAGAACGACAGGCTGTACCTGGAGATATCGCGTCTCATGGCAGAGAACGCGCGGCTCGAGGAGTACAGACTCGAGAACGTGCGCCTTCGGCGGCTGCTGGATTTCCAGGCGACGCTCGACTATTCGACGAGCGCAGCTCAAATCGTGGGGAGGAACCCGGGCAACTGGCTCGAGACGGTAACGATCAACAAGGGCACGCGCCACGGTGTGAAGAAGGACATGGCCGTGGCGACCATGGAAGGGCTCGTGGGCAGGGTGCTGTCGGCGACCCCGCGGACGGCCACCGTCCTCCTGATCCTCGACCCCAGGAGCGCCGTAGGGGGCATGGTCCAGCGCACGAGAACCCTCGTCCTTGTGGAGGGGGATCCGGCGAGACCGGGTCTTTGCAGCGTCAAGTCGCTCACTCAGCAAAGCGACCTGCAGGTTGGGGACAGGGTGCTTTCATCGGGGCTCGGTGGCATTTATCCGAAGGGCTTGGTCATAGGAGAGATCGTGGAGGTAGTGCCGGGAAAGTACGGGGTCGGAAAAGCCGCGTACCTCAAGCCGGCTGTCGACTTCGCCCGGCTTGAGGAGGTCGTGGTGATCACGAAGGCGAGCGAACCAGCCGGGGCCCCAGCGGAGGTCGGGGCCCAGGCCCCGGCGGAAGCGCGGCAGGGGGCGGCGGGGCAATGAGGCATCTTCTCCTGCTCTTGGCCGGCGCGGTGCTTGTGCTGCTCGAGATGACTGTGGCTCCACACGTGGCCATTCAGGGAGTCAAGCCGGACCTGGTATTGGTCCTGGTAGTGCTCGTGGGCATGTTCTCAGGGTGGAAGGACGCAGCCATCATCGGTCTCGGGACGGGCTTCGTCGAGGACGCGTGTTCAGGGCAGTTCCTGGGGCTTTTCATGCTCACCCGCACCGTGGTCGGCGTCGCCGCGGGCCTCTCGTACGCGAGGGTGTTCCAGGACCGCGTCATCGTGCCGATTGTCCTGGTTGTTTTGGGCGGTGTCGCCGGCGGAGTGCTGCACTGCTTCCTCTTGTCGTCTTTCGGGGTGCCTCTGACGCTCTCCCTGTCAACCCTCCGGACGGTTGTCGGGCAAGCACTGTACTCGGGTGCGCTTGTGCCGGTCATGCTCAAGGTTGTCACAAGACTGGACGTGTACGCGAAGCGGGTGTCCCGGCGCGAGCAGGCGCTCTAGACGCCGGTTCGTCAAGTGCCGCCCGTTCTCCACGCGGTCCGGAGGCGTCGCCGACCGGCGAAGAGAACGAGGCGCCGCGCGTTGCTCTGGAAATGAGAGGGCATCTCCCCAGGTTCGTTTGGGGAGCTCGCTCGGAAACGGCGTGAAGCAGCCAGGGAGGAGACAATGCCCGAATCCCCAGCTCAGAATAGACTGACACACCTCGGTTTCGTGGTCGTCGCGGTGCTCGTAGTCCTTGCCTCGCGCCTATGGCACCTCCAGATCATGCGGGGAGACGTGTACGAGGCCCTGTCGCAGGGCAACAGGGTGCGGTTGATACCGGTCCCCGCGCCGAGGGGCAAGATACTCGACCGCAACGGCGTTCCGCTGGCGGCGAGCCGCATGGCGTTTTCCGTGTCCATCGTGCCTCAAGACATGCCGGACGTAGAGGCAACGGTGGCGCGCCTCGCTCCCATCCTCGGCGTGTCCCCGGAGGCCATCAGAGAGAAGCTCGCCGCTCCCCGGCGGCCTTTCGAGCCCATTAGACTCATGACGGACGCGGATCCCGCCGTTGTGACGGCCATAGGCGAGCGGCGGACCGATCTGCCCGGAGTGGTCATCGCGGAGATCCCGGTCCGCAGCTATGTCCACGGTGATTTCGCGAGCCATCTCATCGGTTTCATAAGGGAGATCGATTCATCCGAGCTGAAGTCGTACAGGGACAAGGGCTACCGACCCGGCGACCTCATAGGCAAGGTGGGAGTCGAGAGGACCTTCGAGGAGTACCTCCGCGGCGTGGACGGGGGCGACCAGGTTGAGGTGAACAGCCTCTCCCAGCCGATCAAGGTGCTGGGAAGCCTTGCGCCGGTCCCCGGGAACGACGTGGTGCTCACCATCGACGAGAAGGTTCAGGCTGCGGCCGAACGCGCCCTTTCCGAACAGCTGCAGGAGCTGTCCAAGTCGCCGAAGACCGGGCGGGCGAAAGCCGGCGCGGTCGTCGCCATGGATCCGAGAACCGGCGAGATACTGGCCATGACGAGCAAGCCTTCGTACGATCCCAACATGTTTGTGGGAGGTTTGTCCCCCGAGGAACTCGCCTTCCTATCGTCAACCCCGAGCCCGCAACCGAACCGGGCGATCAGCCACGCCTACCCTCCGGGGTCGGCGTTCAAGGCCGTAACCACGCTCGCAGCCCTCGAGCGCGGGAAGGTTACCATGGACGACAGGTTCGAATGCACCGGCCGCGACCGCCAGTCCGGCAAAGTGTGCTGGACGCTCGAACGTGGCAGGGGTCACGGTGTGCAGGACCTGGTCACGGGGATCGCCAACTCGTGCAACATCGTCTTCTACGAGCTCGGGCGGCGGGTGGGAATCGACGACCTGGCGGCGTACGCGAGGATGTTCGGCTTCGGACGACCCACCGGTCTTCAGCTCTCTCCGGGCGAGGCGTCGGGCCTCGTGCCAGACCGGGCGTGGAAGCGGCTGAACTTCAAGGGGTACGACCAGATCTGGTACCCCACGGAAACGCTGGACGTCGCCATCGGACAAGGCGCCCTGCTTACCACCCCGCTGCAGATCGCGAACGCATACGCGACCATAGCCGCGGGCGGGGTCATGCACGTTCCGATGGTCGCGAGGGCCGTGCTGACACCCGACGGAAAGGTCATCCGCGAGTTCGAGCCGAAAGTAGCCGGCACCGTGGACATATCACAGGAGTCTCTCGACACCCTCAAGCAGGGGCTTGCGAAGGTAGTCTCCGAGGGAACCGCCGCGGGAGCTTTCCAAGGGTTTCCCGTGCCCGCGGCGGGCAAGACGGGTACCGCGCAGAACCCCGAGGGCGACAGCCATGGATGGTTCGCGGGGTTCGCGCCCCTGGAGAACCCGGAGATAGTCGTGGTGGTCCTGGTTGAGCACGGAACCGGCGGGTCGCTCGCTGCGGCTCCCGTCGCCAGGAAAGTGATGGAGGCGTATTTCGGGCTCGACCGGAAACAGCCGGAGGAGTCCGGCTCGGAAGGTCCTTCCGAACCGGCCGGCGGCTCCGCAGGGCCGGCCGTGCGTCCCACGGGCCAGACGGCTGAGACCGTGGCGGGACAGGCAGGAGCCCGGGAGGCTGGAATCCGAGACGGCACGCCGGCTGAGGCGCCGGACGGCGCGCCCGACGCCCCGGGCGTCCTGGACCAGGAATCCGCGAGCACGCCTTCGCCCGAGGTTCCGAAACTGCCGGTTCCGTGATGCGGCTTTCGCGTGAACGCAATGCCGGGTCGCGTCCACCGCATGTTAGTACGTTTTGCGTGGTGACGGGCAGGAATTGCGTTTTCCTCTGGTGAAAGTATTGTAGCGCTACCCGAACCTCCCCGGTGGGGAGTTCGAGGAGGTGTGCGCGGCTGCCCATGAAGACGGAGGATGTCATATTCAAAGGGACGAAACGGGGCCTTTGCATCATCCTGCCCCACGACGAAGACTTCGCGCGGCTCAAGGGAAAGCTGGCGGAGAAGCTGGAGAAGACTTCGGGGTTCTTCGCCGGGACGACCCGCGCCGTGCTGGACATCGGCGAGCTTGCTCTCTCGGAGGACGACGTGCGCGAGCTGGTGAGCATAGTGGAGTCGTTCGGCATGTCGGTTTCGCGGGTGGCCGGCGGGATGGGCCTTGCGACGGTGGCGGAGCCGCCGGGCTCGCGCTCCGTGAAGCCGGTGACATCTGCTCCGGCTCCTCCTCAGCAGCGGCCTCAGGAACAGGAGCGGCCTTGTGACCGCGCCCGCGCGGGCGAACCTCAACCTTCGGCCGCAGCGCGCGACGATACCCTCCTCGTCCGGGGGACCCTCCGGTCAGGCCAGCGCGCCGCCTTCAGCGGGAACATCGTGGTGCTCGGGGACGTGAACCCCGGCGCCGAGGTCGTGGCGGGTGGAGACATCGTCGTGATGGGCGCCTTGCGCGGGGTCGCCCACGCGGGGACGCCCGACAACCGCGGCGCAATAGTGGTCGCGCTCAGGTTCATGCCCACGCAGCTCCGGATAGCCGACGCCATCGCAAGGCCTCCGGACGGCGAGAGCAAGGCCCCGCGCACGCCGGAGATGGCGCGAATCAGGGGCGACCAGATAGTGATTGAGGCCTACTCTGCGAGAAAGGCCGAGGTGGAGGAGGAGCCTGCATGGAAGGAAGGGTTATAGTGGTCACCTCTGGTAAAGGAGGGGTGGGCAAGACCACCGCAGTCGCGAACATCGGCTGCGGGCTCGCCTCCAGAGGCAAGAAGGTGGCCCTGGTCGACGCTGACATCGGACTACGCAATCTCGACATCGTGCTCGGCCTGGAGAACAGGATCGTGTATGACATCGTCCACGTGATCGAGGGCAAGTGCCGGCTGCGGCAGGCCCTCATACGAGACAAGCGGTTGCAGACGCTCTTCCTGATGCCGGCGGCGCAGTCCAAGGACAAGGAAGCCGTGCAGCCGGAGCAAATGAGGCAGCTCACGAGAGCCCTCGCCGGCGAATTCGACTATGTCGTGGTGGACTGCCCTGCCGGGATAGAGCGGGGCTTCAAGAACGCCATCGCCGGCGCGGATGAGGCCGTCATCGTAACGACACCGGAGGTGTCCGCGGTGCGCGATGCCGACCGGATAGTCGGCCTGCTGGAGGCGCAGGGCATGAGCAGGCCGAAGCTCGTGGTCAACAGGCTCAGGCCGGAGATGGTGAAACGTGGAGACATGCTCGACGTTGACGACGTGATAGACATCCTCGCCATCGACCTCCTGGGGGTCGTCCCCGATGACGAGTCGGTGATCACGTCCACCAACAGAGGCGAACCCGTGGTGTTGGACGGGGCTTCCAGGGCGGGAGAGGCCTTCAGGCGGATAGCCGCGCGGATCGATGGGGAAGATGCTCCGTTCATGTCACTGGAAGCTGGAGGCTTCTGGTCAAGGCTGAAGCGGCTTGTCGGTGCGCGAAGGTGACGCCGGGGGAGGCGACGTGCCGTGTTTGACTTCATGTCACGAATTCTGGGCGGCAAGTCCAGGCCAGGCGGGCTGGGGAGCAAGAGCCTCGCCAAGGAACGACTCAAGCTCACGCTGGCGTGCGACCGGGTCGGGGTCTCCCCGCAGGTGTTCGAGGGTCTCCGTGTGGACCTCGCGAGGGCCGTGTCGAAGTACGTTGAGATCGACGAGGCTGGCATGAATCTCAGGTTCGACTCATCCGGCAGACGGCTCGCGCTCGTGGCGAGCATGCCGGTGATCGGAATGAGACGGGGGAGTGAGACCTCCCGCCGCGGTAAGGCCAGAAGGTGAGGGCGTACCGGTGCTCCTTGACAGGCGTCTCCTCCGAAACCTCGACTACTCGCTGGTCTTCGCAGTGCTGGCGCTCTGCCTCGTCGGCTTCGTGATCGTTTTCAGCGCGACGCGCGGGGGGATCGGTCCCGGGTCTCCGCAGGACCCGCTGTACTTCGTCAAGAGGCAGGTAGCGGCCTTCGTCGTCGGAGCGCTGGCCTGCGTGGCAGTGCTCACGACTGACTACAGGCTTGCGGGGAGGGCCCACCGGGTGCTTTACGCTGCCAATGTGGGAATGCTCGCGCTCGTGCTGGTCGTGGGGCACAGGATCTCGGGTGCCCAGAGCTGGTTCCGGATCGGCCCCGTGGCGCTCCAGCCGTCCGAGCTCGCGAAGGTAGCGCTGATACTCACCCTCGCCCGTCATCTATCCGAGGCCCAGGACATAACCACCCATCGCGGTCTTGCGCTCGCACTGCTCCACGCGGCCGTCCCCGCGGGTCTGGTGCTGCTTCAGAACGACCTCGGGACAGCCCTCGTGTTCTGCGGGATAACGTTTGCCATGCTGTACGTGGCCGGGGCGCGTGCGAAGACTCTCCTCGCCGTGGCGGGCGCAGGGGCGCTCGCTTCGCCGGCCGTCTTCTTCTTCTTGCTCAAGGACTACCAGCGGGCGCGGCTCCTGGCCTTCCTCAACCCGTACGCCGACCCCACAGGTACTGGATACAACGTCATCCAGTCCACCATCGCCATCGGCTCCGGCAGGTTCTTCGGCAAGGGCCTGTTCCATGGCACGCAGGCGCAACTCAACTTCCTCCCAGCCCACCACACAGACTTCATCTTCTCGGTCGTCGGGGAGGAGCTCGGTTTCATCGGGGCCGTGGCTGTGTTGGCATTGTTCGGCCTCGTCCTGTGGCGGTGTTTGCACGCTGCGGCCTCGGCGAAGGATGCTTTCGGGCGGCTCGTCGCGACGGGCGTAGCCGCGATGCTTCTCTTTCACGTGCTCGTCAACGTGGGCATGACCATGAGCCTCATGCCCGTAACAGGCATCCCTCTGCCGTTCCTCAGCTACGGCGGGAGTTCTCTCATGGCGAATCTCATCGCCATCGGGTTCGTCCTCGACGTGTACATGAGGCGGCAGAAGATCCTCTTCTGAGAGCCCGAGCGCCCCAAGTCCCCTCCTGCGCCCGCCTGCCGGCCATAGGCTTGCCAGTTTGCCCGTGGTGGACGTGTGTCACGCTGACTTTCGGGTCACTGAGGGGTGGCCGCCCTCCCGTCTCCCCATACCCACGCCGGTCCGCGGGCCCCCGCGCATAGCAGCAGGCCTGGCGCAATATACTCTTAGCGTGGCGAGATGGGGCTTTTCCACGAGAGGAGGGGCACGATGCGGACCAAGCTGGCCCGCGACGCCGCGATATCGTTTCTGATTTTCGCCGCGGTGCTGGTGATCAGCAGGAGCAACCTTCTGGTCGCGAGTGGAGTGAGGTCTTGTATCGAGGCGGTGCTCACACGAAGCACGAGCTTTGCGGAACTCGGCGGAACGCTTCGCGATGCGACCCGTAGTCTGCTCAGCTGGAACCCGTGGCCGCAAAGGCCTGCCAGCACAGGGAACGCCGCGGCAAGAGACGGGCAGGATGGAGGGCGTTCCGGAAAACTGCCCGGCGGGGGCCCCGGCGGTACGCCCGGCATGTTGGATCCCTCCCAGCCCGTCGCACTGTCGGTGGCGCGTCTTCCAGAAGACGGCGGGGCGGAGGACGCATCCGCCGTACCAAGCGAAGGTGCGGTTCCGAACCAGCCGGAGCTCCTGGCGAACCGCGGGCCTAGCGTGACCCGTGCCCTGCCCCCGAGTGTGACGCGGACAGTCCACCAAGCGCAGCCGGCGGGTGGGGCCCAGAGCGGTGACGGCGTCGCGGCACCTTCGCGTGAAAGCGCCGCCACTCCCGAAGCCGCCGGGAAACAGGGACTGGGTGCTTCTCCCCGCGCGGCGTCCTCCAGCCTCACACCCGCCAATTCCTCGCGCGACTCAGGAACGTTGGAGGCTCCCGTCAGCGGGAGAGTGACTTATGGCTTCGGCTACAGGATTCACCCCATTTATAAGAGGCGTCTCTTCCACGAAGGCATAGACATTGTGGCGCCCGCAGGCGCTCCGGTACGAGCGGCGGCGTCCGGGAGAGTCATCCACGCCGGTCCTTGTGGGACGTACGGCAACCTCGTCGAGCTGGACCACGGAGGCGGATTGACCACGCTCTATGCTCACTGCTCGAGGGTCCTCGTCAGATCGGGAGCCAAGGTGCGTGCGGGGCAGAAGATCGCGGAGGTGGGCAGCACGGGCCTTTCCACCGGTCCGCATCTTCATTTCGAGGTCTCGCTGAACGGGAAGCCGATGGATCCCTTCGCGTACCTCGAAGGGGGCAGGCGTGACAGGTTGTGAGAATCGTCCGCGTCTGCGGGGTGGAGTTCGGGGTCAGCCCGTTCTTTCTCCTTTTCCTCCTTGCCTACGCCTCGGTCGGATTGCTCCGCGAAACCATCCTCGTGTTCTGGATCGTGCTCCTGCACGAGCTCGCCCACATCGCCGTGGCGTCGTGCCTCGGCGTGCGCGCCGAGCGCGTCGAGCTACTCCCTTTCGGCGGCGTTGTGTCCTTCTCTGAGCCCCTCGTGGCAAGCCCGGTTCGGGAGGCCCTGATCGCCGTATCCGGGCCCATCCACAACTTCGCCTTCGCCTTCCTCGTCGTCGCCCTGGAACGCCGCGGATACGTTTCCGGCAGCCTTGCGGGTTTCCTGGTGGAGACGAACGTCGCCATCGGTCTATTCAACCTTCTCCCCGCCATCCCGCTCGACGGGGGGCGCCTGCTCAGGGCGGCGCTCGCGCCCACCATGGGACCGGCGCGGGCTTCAGGGCTCGCCGCCACTCTCGGCCGCCTCATCGGCCTGGGCGTGCTGGTGTCAGGAGGGGTCCTCGCGTACCTCGGGCGCTGCAACCTGCTGGTACCGGTGCTCGGTGGATTCCTGGTGTTCGCCGCGTCACGGGAGGCCCGCATGGTGCCGTGGGCCCGGATCAAGGACACTCTCAAGAAGAGAAGCAGGTTTCTCGCCGAAGGCACCATGGCCGTCCATCTCCTCGCGGCCCACGAGACTGCACCGCTCCGGGACGTGGCACGGCGGTTCGTCCCCGGGAAACTCAACTTGGTTGCGGTGTTCGACAGGGAGCTTGTGGTCCGGGGGCTGGCTTCCGAGATCGACGTTCTGGAGGCCATGACCAAGCACGGCCCCGACGCCCCCTTGAGCAGCCTGGCGCCGTGAGGACCGGTCCCTGGATGTTTCCGTAGCGCAGGCGGATGGAATCTGATAGAATGTGGTCGGAGGGCGGCGCCCGGCGCGGTTTCGGGCGCCGGCATGTGAGAATAATATGGCCGATGTGATAGTGCGTATCCGGTGGGACGGTGCATGCAGATAGATTCGCGATTGCTCGACGAGATCCTCGAGAAGGTGGAGAGGCCTGCCCGTTATGTGAACGGCGAGTGGAACGCCGTGCACAAGCGCCTTGATGAGGTGGATGTCACGGTCCTCCTGGCTTTTCCAGACACTTATGAGGTGGGGATGTCTCACCTGGGCCTGAAAATACTGTACTACTTGCTCAATCAGCGCGACGACGTGGCGTGCGAGCGCGCTTTCATGCCGTGGGTGGACATGCACTCGGCGATGAAGGACAGGGCGATCCCGTTGTACTCCCTCGAGTCGCGCCTGCCCGCCCGCGAGTTCGACATCCTCGGCTTCAGCCTCCAGTATGAGCTGTCCTACACGAATGTCCTTGCCATGCTTGACCTGGCGGGGATCCCTGCACGCTCCAGCGCAAGGGGTCAAGACGACCCTATCGTCATCGCTGGAGGGCCCTGCGCGTACAACCCGGAGCCCGTGGCGCCTTTCTTCGATGCCGTGCTTCTCGGTGAAGGAGAGGAGGCCGTGGGCGAGATCGTCGATGCGTACAAGGAGGCAAGGCGCGAGGGCCTCCCCAGGCGAGAGGTCCTCGAGGCCCTGGCGCGCGTCCCCGGCGTGTACGTGCCGTCCCTCTACGAGGTCGAGTACCGACAGGACGGAAAGATCTCCAGGATCCTTCCGACGAGCCCGGCCGCGGCCTACCCCGTGGAGAAGAGGGTCGTCAGGGACCTCGGCGCTGTGCCGTTCCCCGACAAGTTCATCGTGCCGTTCGCCGAGATCATCCACGACCGGATCATGCTCGAGATCTTCCGCGGGTGCACCCATGGCTGCAGATTCTGCCAGGCGGGCATGGTTTACCGGCCGGTGAGGGAGAGGGACCTCGACGACCTGTGTGAGCTGGCGGCGCGTCTAGTGACGGGCACGGGCTATGAGGAGATATCCCTGATGTCCCTGTCGAGCGCCGACTACTCGCGCATCAGGGAACTCGTGTCGACTCTCCTGGAACGGTACTCCGGGTCGGGCGTGGCGGTTTCGCTTCCGTCGCTTCGAGTGGACTCGTTTTCCGTGGATCTCGCAAAGGAGGTGGAGAAAGGAAGGAGAACCGGGCTGACTTTCGCTCCTGAGGCGGGGACGCAGAGGCTCAGGGATGTGGTGAACAAGGGCGTGACCCGGGATGACCTGCTGGAGGCGGTCAGGGCCGCCTTCGCCGCAGGCTGGCAGGCTGTCAAGCTGTACTTCATGATCGGATTGCCGACCGAAACCGACGACGACCTCGCCGGCATCGTGGACCTCGCCAGGGAGGTCCTGGCTTGCGGCAAAGAGGAAGCGAGGCGTGCCGGCGCGAAGCGGCCACCCCAGGTCACCGTGAGCGTCTCGTCCTTCGTGCCGAAGGCCCATACGCCGTTTCAATGGCACCCCCAGGCGCCCGTGGAGGAGCTCGTCGCAAAGCAGGATTATCTCAAACGCCACCTGCGCGGGAGAGGCCTCAGGCTGACGTGGCATGACGTCAAGGCCAGCTTCCTCGAGGCGGTCTTCTCCAGGGGGGACCGGCGCCTCGCGGCGGTCCTCGAAGAGGCGGCCGCTCTTGGGTGCAGGTTCGACGCGTGGCACGAGGAGCTGCGTTTCGACAAGTGGCAGGAGGCATTCGTCAGATCGCACGCGAATCCGGAGTTCTACGCCAACGAGCACTGGGGCTACGATGACGTGCTGCCATGGGACCATCTCAGCGCCGGGGTATCCAGGGACTATCTCGTGGCTGAGTCCATGAGGGCAGCGCAGGGTGCCACGACTCCCGACTGCCGGCTGGGAAAATGCGTGAAGTGCGGCGTGTGTCCGCAGCTCAGAGTGGCGCCGCAACTGCTCGCACGGCCTGTGGAGGGGGTGTCGTAGTGGATCGCAGCACCCTTCCACCCGAGGGCACACCGCAGGTCGTTTGCAGGCTCAAGCTGGCAAAAACGGGACCCGCGCGCTTCATGTCCCATCTCGATTTCATGCGTGCGGTCGAAAGGGCCGTGAGGCGGGCCGGCCTTCCCGTGGCCCTGACGCAGGGCTTCCACCCCCACCCGAGAATGTCCTTCTCGCCAGCGCTGCCGGTCGGGGTCGAAAGCGAGTGCGAGCTCGTCGATGTGGAGCTGCGCGAAGGCCTCGACGCCGGTGAGGCTGCCCGGAGAATGCGAGCCGCGCTCCCGCCGGGGCTGCGCCTGATGGCGTGCGCGGTGGTTCCCCATGGCGGGCCGTCGGTGAGTTCGATGATCCGGGCAGCGTCTTACGATGTGGATTTCGGGTGCGGGGACGCCGGAGAGTGCCGGGACGCTGTTGAAGCTGCCATTGGGGAGCTCCTTCGGGCGCACGCGATTCCTGTTTCCCGCACGACGCCCAAGGGCATTAAGGAGGTCGACCTGAGGCCTCTCATCTACGAGCTGGGATTCGTGCGGGGACACGGAACCGACTCAGTGCGTATGTTGGTCGCTGCCGGGCCGGGTCAGCACGTGCGACCCGGCGACGTGGTACGAGAGATCGCGCGCCGGGCGGCGCTCGGAGAGAGGGCGCGGCCCGCGAGGATCGTGCGGAAAGAGTTTTTCGCGGAGAGGAACGGGGCACTTTGCCCCCTTCTCTAGCTGGCTGTCCGGCAGGCGGGCTTGAGATCCGGCCCCGGCCGGGCCTTCCCCATAGGGGACTTATTTCGAGGAGTGAAAAGAATGTCCAAGGAAATAGTGGTGAACGTGCGGCCGGGCGAGACCCGGGCTGCTGTGATAGAGAACGGGCACTTGGTTGAGATCCAGATTGAGAGGCAGGCCCATCAGAGGTATGTCGGGAACATCTACAGAGGCCGCGTGGAGAACGTGCTTCCCGGCATGCAGGCGGCTTTCGTCGACGTGGGGCTGGAGCGTAACGCGTTTCTCTATGTGGAAGACGCGCTCAAGGCGCGAGAGGGCCAGTTCGATGAGATAGACGTGGAGGACGTGAAGGCTCTCTCCATTAAGGACATCCTCAAGGAAGGACAGCAGATAATCGTTCAGGTGACGAAGGAGCCCATAGGGACGAAGGGGGCGCGGGTGGTAACCCAGATCACGCTTCCCGGCAGGAACGTCGTTCTCATGCCCACAGTGGACTATGTGGGAGTGAGCAGGCGGATCTCCAACGACGAGGAACGCGGGCGTCTAAAGAAGATCGCGATGAGAGCCAAACCCCGGGGTTGCGGGGTGATCGTCCGTACCGCCGCGGAAGGAAAGGACGAAAAAGAGATTACGCAGGAGATCGGGTTCCTGGTGAAGCTCTGGCGGCGCATCAAGATGAAGGCGCGCCGCACCCCGGCTCCTGCGCTGCTGCATCGGGACTACGATCTCATCTACCGGATCATGAGGGACCTCCTGACCGAGGACGTGGATCAGTTCATCGTGGATGACGCCCACGAGTTCGAGAAGGCCAGGGACCTCTTGAACATCATGTCCCCGCCGCTGAAAGGGAAACTCAAGTACTACGCTGAAGAGGAACCCATATTCGACCACTACGGCATCGAGGAAGAGATCGAGAAGGCGCTTCGCCGCAGGGTGTGGCTTTCGTGCGGTGGGTACCTGGTGTTCGACCACACTGAGGCTCTCACGAGCATCGACGTCAATACCGGGAGGTTCATCGGCACGACCAACCTCCAGGATACGGTGCTCAAGACGAACCTAGAGGCCGCGAGCGAAATCGCTCATCAGCTGAGGCTGCGCAACGTCGGGGGCATTATCATAATCGACTTCATCGACATGGACTCCGAGGAAGCCCGGCAGCAGGTGATAAAGAAGCTCGAGGAGGAGCTCCGCAAGGACAAGACGCGCGCCAGCGTGCTCGGGTTCACGCACCTCGGCCTTCTCGAGATGACGCGAAAGAAGACCCGTCCCGGCCTCGAGGAGACGCTTTCGCGTCCTTGCCCGTACTGTGATGGGCGCGGGCGTGTCCTGTCCGAAGAGACACTCGCCCTCCGGGCGGAGAAGGAGATAAGGAAAATGGCCGCCGGGCAGGCTGAGGAGGCGATGCTCGTGTCGCTGCACCCCAGCGTGGCGGCGCTTCTCATAGGGCAGGGAGGAAGCAACCTCTCCAGGGTGGAGCAGGAGACCGGCAAGGTGATCTATGTCAAGGGCAATCCCGCGCTCCACGTCGAGGATATGGAGGTGGTCGCCACCGGGACCCGCGAGGAAGTCGAAAAGCGGGCCCTCCCAGTGAGTGTGGGGGATGTGCTCGAGGTCGAAGTCCAGGAGCCGCACGCCTCGAATCCGAGCAACGGGATCACGCGCATCGACGGCTACATCGTGGACATAGACGGCGGCGGGAAGCTCGTGGGCAAGAGGGTCAAGGTTGAGATAGCGAAGGTGTTCCGGACGTATGCTCGGGCGAGGCCCCGCGACACCGCGGAGGGTGGGCCCGGTGGCGGGCTTGACCACACCGGCCTGCAGGCGGGAACGGGGAACGGCGGCGTTTGACACGGTGGGAGAGACTGTGGTAAACTGGGCCATGTGGGCGCGCATTGCCACGCCGCTCGGGGCAGGCCGCGAAAACGCCAAGGTGGAAGGCCTGGCGTGCCTGGCCCCGGCGAGTCGAAGCGAGAGGAGACGCGAGGGTCGAGATGTATGCGGTGATCGAGACAGGCGGCAAGCAGTACCGTGTGAAACAGGGCGACGTCTTCCGCATCGAGAAACTGGGCGAGGGGCCGGGGGAGACCGTGGAGTTCGATCACGTACTGCTGGTGTCGGATGATGCAGGCGTCGTCACTGTCGGGACTCCGTACGTCCCGGGCGCGAAGGTCGCCGCCACGGTGGTATCGGAAGGGAAGTCCCGCAAGTTGCTGGTCTTCAAATACAAGGCCAAGAAGAATTACAGAAGGCGCTACGGCCACAGGCAGCCCTTCACCGAGGTGCGTGTGCAGAGCATCCAGCAGGAGGCTCCCGCCGCCGGCTCGGATGTGCCCGTGAGCCCTTCTGATGGCGGGGAGGTGTGAAGGGTGGCTCACAAGAAAGGCGTAGGCAGCTCAAGAAACGGTCGGGATTCGAGGTCGAAGCGGCTCGGCGTGAAAGAGCACGCGGGCGAACTCGTGTCCGCGGGCAGCATCCTGGTGCGGCAGCGGGGCACGAAGATACGCCCGGGCGCCAACGTCGGGGTCGGCGGGGACGACACCCTCTACGCCAGGGTCAGCGGCCGCGTGTCGTACGAACGGTGCGGCAAGGACGCGAAGCGGGTGAGTGTGTATCCCGTGGAGGTCGCGGGTTCCTAGATAACGCGAGCCGCAGGCCGGGCTAGGCTGCGGCGGGGAGCTCCGCTCCGCCGCGGCGGCACGACGTCGCCGCGGCCATGACGCGGCGGGGGCCGGCCGGGTTCCCCTGAGACGCCTGCGGCCATGAGCCCCTCCGCATCACGGCGGCACCCGAAGCACACAGCCCTCCGCAGGTGCGCTGGAAGGCCTGCGGGGGGCTTCTGCGTGGCTTCCGCACGCGGGCGGCCGCAGTGGTTTGCGACTGCGAAACCCGTGCGCCGCGGAACGTGGGGCGCTGCCACTTTGGAGAGCTGCGACTTTGCGACTTTGAGGCGCGGCCCCGGCGTCGTTGCGCGCGGCGCGCCACGGTCGGAAGGGGCGCGGGTGCCCGCCGGCGCGCGCGGGAAAGATACGACTGAGGTGAGCCTCATGTTCGTGGATACCGCGAGGATCCATGTGAAAGCAGGCGACGGCGGAAGAGGTGCCGTGAGCTTCCGCCGCGAGAAGTACGTTCCCGCGGGAGGACCAGACGGAGGGGACGGTGGAGACGGCGGCGACGTGATAGTGCAAGCCGACGGCTCCATGAACACCCTTATGGATCTGCGGCGCAAGAGACACTACAAGGCAGAGGACGGCCAGCCGGGTGCCGGGGCCAACAGGCACGGGAGGAACGGTACGAACGAGGTGATCAAGGTCCCCCCAGGCACGATCGTGCGTGATGCCGAGACGGGTGGGGTCCTTGCGGACCTGGCCTCGCCGGGGCAGGTGGCGGTCGTCGCCAAGGGCGGGAGAGGCGGCAGAGGCAACGCCCGCTTCGCCACGCCGACCAGGCAAGCGCCGCGCTTCGCCCAGCCGGGCACGCCTGGGGAGGAAAGGTGGCTTGAGTTCGAGCTCAAGCTCCTCGCTGACGTCGGGCTCATAGGACTGCCGAACGTCGGGAAATCGACGCTCATATCTAGGATATCCGCGGCAAAGCCGAAGGTCGCGGATTACCCTTTCACGACGCTCGTTCCCAACCTCGGCGTGGTCGACGCTGGGGACGGCAGGAGCTTCGTGGTGGCGGACATTCCCGGGCTCATCCAGGGCGCACATGCCGGTGCCGGTCTCGGCCATGAGTTCCTCAGGCACGTGGAGCGGACTCGTCTCTTGGTGCATGTCCTCGACCTCGCGGCCCTCGACAGAGACCCGCTTTCCGATTTCGACGTGATCGAAGACGAGCTCGGCTTGTACAGCCCCGAGCTTGCGGCGCGTCCGACGGTGGTCGCGGCCAACAAGATAGACGTGCCTGAGGGCAGGGGTCGTTTGGGTAGAGTGGAAGAGGAGTTGCGCTCACGCGGATTCAAGGTGTACGGCATTTCCGCGGTGACGGGCGAGGGTGTGCCGGAGCTGGTCTCCGCCGTGGCTGCCCATTTGTGCCCGAAGGAGGGCTGACGGGAGGGGTCCGGTCGTGACGGATGACGCCGCCTCTGTCAAGAAGGACAGCGGGAAGGTAAGACGACTCGGCATCATGGGTGGCACCTTTGACCCAATACACCACGGACATCTCGTCACGGCGGAGGTGGCCAGGGTCAAGTTCGGCCTCGACGTGGTGGTGTTCGTGCCGTCCGGTGTACCTCCCCACAAGCGCGGGGTGGAGATGTCGCCCGGAAGGGACCGCTACATGATGACTGTCCTCGCAACCGCAACGAACCCGTACTTTGAGGTCTCCAGGATGGAGCTCGACCGCCCTGGGCCGTCGTACACCGTGGACACGGTGAAGGAGTTTCGCGCGAAACACGGGCCCGACACAGAACTCTACTTCATCACGGGAGCAGATGCCGCCGTCGAGATATTCACGTGGAAAGACGCCCACGAGCTTCTGAAGATGTGCGCCTTCATAGTGGCGACCAGGCCGGGCTATTGCACGACCCGTCTCGAGACTGAGCTCGGCCGTGCGCGTACCGTCTCCACGCACGGGGTGTTCGTCCTCGAGGTGCCCGCTCTTGCCATCTCGTCCACGGATATCAGGGCACGCGTGAAACATGGCGACCCCATCCGCTATCTCCTCCCAGAAAGCGTGGAAAACTACATACGAAAGGCAGGACTGTACCTGTGATCCAACCGTGCCTGTCGTCCATTCGTCCATCGGCACGTCGCGGCGGGCCGTGGGATGTGGGCGTTTACAGCCGGCGGAGTCGGTGGTATAATAAACCTGGCGAGACGGACGAAACCGAGAATTCGATACCTGGAGGTCAGGCTGGGTGCCGTAAGACCGCGAACGCACGCGCCGACGAGCGTGCATGTGCAAGTGAAAATCCCCACTGGTGTGTGTCCTTGTCTTGCGGGTTTCCGTGGTTCAGGTCTTTCCGTAGGTGGAATCCGATCGGGGGCAGTCAAAGCTTATACGCAGCACAGCGGCCAGGTCCGGTGAGTCAGACGGTCGCGCCACGGTCTGAATAGGGTGTGCGGATGGAGAACCAAGGTCTCTTGCAGCCTTGGTTTTTCTTTCACAACAAGACGGAGGTGGTATGCGGTGACAAAGACCCTGTATGTGGGGAACCTGCCCTGGGCAGTGACCGAGGAAGACTTGGCAGAGGCGTTCAGGGCGGTAGCGGAGGTCAAGGGCAGTAGGGTCATTACCGACAGGGAGACGGGGAGGTCGCGGGGGTTCGGGTTCGTAGAGGTCGACGACGAGGATGTGGAGCGCGTAGTGGCCGCGATGAACGGCGCGGATATTGGTGGGAGGCAGATCATCGTCAACGAGGCGAGACCGCGGCAGGCGAGGTACTGAGCGCCTTGGAGCACTCTCTCGGGGCACCCTCTCGCGAAGTCTGGTCAAGGCGAGACCTCACGGGACACTGGCGCGATTGCGAGCGCTTCCTGGCACTCCTCGGTGAACCTTTGCGAATGGGAGGCGGGCAGGCATAGATCCACTGGCCATTGCTGAGATAGCCCGTGCCGCTGCGGAGGGCAAGAAAGCCCTGGACGTGCTGGTGCTGGATGTCCGCGAGCTGACGATAATAGCCGACTACTTCGTCATAGCGGGCGGGACGTCGCGAACGCAGCTGAAGGCCATCGCCGATGCCATACTCCACGATCTCAAGGAACGGGGTGTGCTGCCCCGGCACAAGGAGGGAACCGTCGAGGGCGGCTGGCTGATCCTCGACTATGCCGACACGGTGGTTCACGTGTTCCACGCGAGGGAGCGAGAGTATTACGACCTCGAGCGCCTCTACAGGGGCGCAAGGGTCGTGGAAGCCCCGCTAGAGAATGGCTGCTGCGGTCACGAGTACGCCGAGCCCCGCGAGGCTCGTAGGCCTTGACTTGCCCAGGAGGGTCTGCTATAATCGCAATGAATCGAAGGAAGCAGCTGAACACGGGATTATCTGTCTGGGGACGTAGCTCAGTTGGGAGAGCGCGTGAATGGCATTCACGAGGTCGTGGGTTCGATTCCCATCGTCTCCACCATTTTTTGCCTTCATACTGACCTGTGCTCTTCTGGCAGCTGAGCCAGGCGAGGCTCGTGAGACGCCCCCCGCCCGGAAGGACGGGGGGCGTTCCCGTCTTCGAATCCATCCGCGACATCGCCCGCAAACCGTCTCTACAGGCTAACCCGTCTCAACAGGAGATCCTGGTTGCGCATTGAACCTGTACGGCGCGACCGGGAACGGGTCAAGGGGGTGGCTTCATGTTCGACCTCTCGCGGCGGCAAAGGTTCGTCGTGGCCGTGTTGCTCGTTGCGTTCGGTGTCGGGGGAGCAGCGCTCGTTGCGAGGCGGATGGCCGGAGGAGACGTCGTGGTGATTCCGGGGCCGGGGGCGCCGGCCGTCAGTCAGCGGGTCGAGGCGGCGGAAAGGGACGGGGCGGCGGGACGCGAAACAGCAACGGACGCGCCTGCCCAGAGCACGGTAACCGTGCACGTATGTGGGGCGGTGATGGCGCCGGGCGTCTACACGCTTCCAGCCGGGTCCCGGGTGGCAGACGCGGTTAGGCTCGCGGGGGGCCTCGCGGCGGGGGCGTGGCCGGAGCAAGTGAACATGGCCAAGCTGTTGTCCGACTCCGCGCAGGTGTACATACCCACGCGGCCTGCCGCGGAACCCACGGCCGCGCCGGACCCGGGGGCGGGTTCCGGAGGGGCTTGCGCAGAGCCTCCGCGCGCGCCCGAAGCGGCCGACGGCCGCGTGAACATCAACATCGCCGGCCTGGCGGAGCTCGAGTCGCTGCCCGGCATCGGGCCGGCGCTTGCCCGCAGAATCGTCGACTACCGGAGCGCCAATGGCAGGTTCGAGAGTCCTGAGCAGCTCACCGACGTGCCGGGAATAGGGCCGGCGAGGTACGACGCCTTGAAGGACCTCATCACCATTTACTAGGCGGACAGTGGGTTGCAGGCCACTGTGTCAAAGGGTCGCTCGTGTCCGTGCAGGGCCGCCGGAGGCCCGCCGTCTCCTCTACGGTCCGGTTCCGCCTGGGCCCACGCCGCGGCGCGAACCGCGATCCCTGAGTGGCGCGGGAAGTGCTTGCGTTCGAGCGGAGGGGGCCCTCATTCCAACTCGTGGGTCGGCCGGCGTCCAGCGGAGGCGCGTGACCGTGCAGAGAGACGGTGTCCTTCAGTACGCGATCATCTTGTTCGCCCTCGGTGCGGCGATGACGAAGGCGTGGGGACGTGTCTCTCTCCTCGCCCCCGGAACGCTGCTCGCGGCGGCAGCGGTCTGGTGGCTCTGGCGCGGAGCAAGAGGGATGTCCTGCGGTTCCGGGCCGAAAAGCCTCGCCCTCTGGAGTCTCGTTCTCCTCAGCGGCGCGGTGTCTATGCACGTGGCGTTGTCCCCCGCGCCGTGCGAGCGAGCCCTCGAGAGGCACGCTCACTCGGTGAGGGCCGTGGCAGCCGGGGTCGTCGTCGGTGTCCCGGAGGCGGGCTCCGGAGGCCGCTGGCGGGGGCTCCTGCGGATTCAGTCGGTGGACGGAGACCCGACCGTGTCTGGAGCTAGAGTCGTCCTTGTCGTGGACGGCACCGAGGGGCGTCAGTTGGGGCTTGTGCCGGGCGCCAGGATAGAGACGCCGGGGCGGCTCTATCTTCCGCAGCCGCCCGCGAACCCGGGGGAACCTGACATGAGGGTCGTCCTCGGATGCCGGGGAGCGGCAGGGACGCTGTACGTGCGCAGCCCTGACGACATCTGCTTGCGTTCCAAGCCGCGCCCGATGGCGGCTCTCGCGGTGCTCGCCTCATGGCTTCGCTTTCGCTTCGTGGGTGTCACCGAGGCCACTCTGCCCGAGAGACAGTCAGCGCTCCTTTCCGGCATGCTCTTCGGAAGAGCTCCGGAAGAGATGCAGGAGATGCTTGAGGCCACAGGCACTTCCCATCTATTTGCCGTGTCTGGCCTGCACGTTGGGCTGGTGGCGACATTGCTGTGCAGCGTGTTGGCCGGCCTCGGGCTCCGCGGGCCCGGGGCCCTGGTGCCCGCGCTCGCGGGCATGTGGCTGTACGCCGCCGCCTGCGGGATGCGCCCGGCCGTGGTGAGAGCGGCGGTGATGCTGTCGTGCGCGGGTTTGGCCGTTCTCTTACGCCGCCGGGCAAGCGTCCCGGGAGCCCTGTGCCTCGCCGGCCTCCTCGCGCTGGGCCGGAATCCCCTTCTCGCGTTTGACCCCAGCGCCCAGATGTCCTTTTGTGCGGTCTTCAGCATCCTGCGGCTTTCCCCTCACCTGAGAAGAGCGCTCAGGAGATTCCCAGGCTGGATTGGCGATCCCCTCGCGACGTCGCTGGCCGCCCAGCTCGGGGTGACCCCGGTGGGTGTCTGGTACTTCGGGAGGGTTTCACCGGTCGCTGTCATCGCCAGCGTCCCCGCCCTCATGCTCGCAGGAATGGCGGTCGTGACGGGATTCGCGGCGGGCTTGGTGGGGCTGGTCTGCCTCCCACTCGCCGCTGTGCTAAACGCGGGGAACGCCATGGCGCTGCTGGCATTGGAGTGGATCATCCGAACACTGGCAGGGCTTCCTTTCTCGTCTTTTCCCGTGGCCAGGCCTCCGCTATGGGAAGTCCTCGCTTTCTACTTTGCGTTGCTCGCCACGGGCGCGCCGCGAGACGTGCGACGGGCGCTTTGGGCGCGACGCCGTCCCCTGGTGGTGCTGGTGATTGCCGTCGCCGCAACCGTTGTGTGGGTCGCCGCCCTGCGCCCGAGCCCGCTCGAGATGGTGTTCCTCTCGGTCGGACAGGGCGATTCGAGTTTGATCCGGAGTCCTTCGGGCAGGACCATCCTGATAGATGGCGGAGGCGCTCTCGGACCGCAGCGCGACGCTGGTGCGGAGGTCGTTGTGCCGTACCTGCTGCGGCGGGGCGTGAGGCGGCTCGACGTCGTAGTCGCCACTCATCCCCACCAGGATCACATCGGAGGTCTCCTCGAGGTCATCCGGCGCCTCGAGGTGAGAGTCCTCGTGAAGCCTCCGATCCCAGAAGAGGTGAGGCCGCACCTGGACAGCCGCCTGATAGAGGTCGCCCGCGAAAGAGGGGTTCCCGTGGTGGAGGTCGTGCGGGGCGGCCGCATTGACCTGGGGGACGGTGCCAGAATAGACTTCCTCCATCCGCCGGCTGGTGGTGCGCGCTACAAGGCGCGGGACCTCAATGACTTCTCCATCGTCATGATGGTCAGGTTTCGGAATACGCAGGTCCTGCTCACAGGAGACGCGGGGCCTGAGACTCTCTTGGCACTCGTGCGCGAGGGGCTCGACCTTGACGCGGATATCTTGAAAGTCCCGCACCACGGCGCCGCCGGGGGGTGCCCGCCCGAACTCCTCCGGACGGTGTCCCCTGACTGGGCGGTGATACCCGTTGGTCCCAATACGTTCGGCCACCCCGCGGCAAGTACCCTGCAGGCGCTGGCTCGAGCGGGTGCGCACGCACTCCGCACAGACCTGAACGGGGCGGTGATCGCCACGGGGCTGGGTGGGCGGGTCCGGCTCGTCACCATGCGTGGGATGTGAAAGAATGAGGAGAAAAGTAGGTTACTGGGAGGAACGATGCGTTGTGGGTAGAAATCCATATATCGCTCATGCACACGGGGCCTGGTGGACGACCTTTCAGAATGACACTGCGCCGCCGCGAGACGAGGCCGGCGAGGGGGAGGTGAGCGGTGGCCCGAGGCTTCTTCTGGTCGTCGGGGATGCGTGGTATCTGAAGGCATGGGTGAGGGAACGAGCACCGGGTCATCCGAGTCCAGTATGAAAGGAGGGATTCCTGATGTTCGCGCCTGAACCGCGCGACGTCAGGGAAACCAGTTGAAGCGAGTCATTGTTGGCGTCCTGGGTCTCAGCCTTCTTGTCGTGCTTCTCGCGGGCTTCTCCACTGTGTCGGCGGACACCAAGGTCACGATAACGTTCTGGCACGGAATGGGGTCGGCCCTGGGCAAGACCCTGGACGAGCTGGTCGCGCAGTTCCAGAAGCAGAATCCGGGGATCGTCGTGAAGGCCGAATATCAAGGCAGCTATGGAGCGCTCAGCCAGAAGATAATGGCCTCGCTGGCGGCGAAGAAGCCCCCGACGATGGCGCAGGCGTACGGCAACTGGGTGGCCGAGTATGTGAAGTCCGGCGCCGTGAAACCGGTTGAAGACTTCTTTACGGGGCCGGGTGGGCTTTCCAAGGACGAGATCGAAGATTTTTGGCCAGAGCTGCGCGTGGGCTGCACGTTCAACGGGAAGATGTACACCCTGCCGTTCAACAAGAGCGTCGCCATATACATCTACAACCTCAGCGCTCTGAAAGAGTCCGGCCTCGAGCCCCCCGATACGTGGGAAGAACTCCTGGCCGCCTGCAAGGCCACGACCGTGGTGAAGGACGGCAAGATCGTTCGCTACGGCATGGTGCTCAGACCGAACGTCGATTACTTCGCTAACCTCCTCTTCACCAATGGTGGCCGCTACCTGGACCAAAGTGGCAAGAAGGCCGCGTTCAACGCCCCAGAAGGCGTTGAGGCGCTTCAGTTCATGGTTGACATGCTTCACAAGTACAAAGTCGCGTACTACATCCCGGGCTACGCCGACGCCGACTTCGGGGCGGGCAAGACGTGCGGGTACTTCGCCACGTCAGCCAGCTACTCGTACACTGAGAGCGCGGTCGGCGGCAAGTTCGACTGGGGCATAGGCCCGATACCGTACAAGAAACGACCGGCCGCCCCGGTAGCCGGCACAGACCTGGTGATGTTCGCCTCCGCCACGCCCGAGGAACAGCAGGCCGCGTGGAAGTTCATGAAGTGGCTCACGAACCCGACCCAGACGGCGTACTGGGCCGTCAACACGGGTTACATTCCTGTAAGGAGGTCCGCGCTCTACCTGAGGCAGATGCAGGAGTGGATGGCCGCCAACCCGAGAAACGCGGCCAGCCTCAACGCTCTCAAATTCGCGGTGACCGACCCGAACATAGCGGAGTGGCAGGCGATCCGCGAGATCATCAGCCAGGCCGTGGAGGAAGCGTTCCTGGTCAAAGCGACCCCCAAGGAAGCGTTGGACAAGGCCGCCCAGAAAGTCAACGCCCTCCTCGCCAAGTAGGTGGCCTTTCAGTCTGAAGGTGCTGCGGGCGACAGGAGAGGACGGTCCGGGGCAGGCAGAGGGGCTTGCCCCGGACCCTTGGCCTGTTCGTTTTCGGGGAAGGAGGGGAGTCCGTGATCCGTAGGGGAAAGGTGCTCTGGTTCTCTGTCATCTGTGCTCTCGCCGCATTCCTGACCGTATGCGGACGCGTCCCCGCGCAGCAAGGTGAATTGGGCTTCTATTTTGGATACCTTCACTCCCACACTTCGTATTCCGACGGGGCGCTTACGCCCGAGGAGGCGTACGCGTACGCAAGGGACGTGGCAGGCCTCGATTTCCTCGGAATCACGGAGCATGGGTACTACATGGTGGAGAACCCTCACCATTGGGAGGAACTCGTGGAGACCGCGAAACGCTTCACTGAGCCGGGAAGGTTCGTGGCGTTCAGGGGCACGGAATGGACTCACGGCGCGGGGCACATATCCGTCATCGACGCCCCGGAACCGTGTTCGCGTGACGCGCAGGTGGGCTTCGACGACCTCGTGGCCTGGATGGAGGGGAAGGGCGCCGTCGCCAGCTTCAACCATCCGGGATGGAACGAGCAGGGCAACTGGAACGATTTCGAGTACTCGCTCGCCGGCAACAGGACGATAAGCCTCCTCGAGGTCGGCTCCGGCCCGTACGCAAGGAACACTCTTTACGAGAGATCGTACATTCGAGCCCTGGACCGCGGCTGGAGAGTCGGGGCTATCAACAGCCAGGACAACCACAGGGCCGACTGGGGCACCGCCGCTGATACGAGGACGGGCGTGGTGGCTCGCGCCCTCACCCACGAAAGCCTCATGGAGGCGTTGCGCGCGCTGCGCACCTACTCCACAGAAGACAAGAACGTGCTCGTGCGCTTCACGGGAAATGGCAAGTGGATGGGGGAGACCCTTCCCTTGGGCAAGGTGGAGTTCGAGATCGATGTGCGCGATCCGGACCCCGGAGACGCTGTTGAGAGGGCGGAGGTGAGGTCGAACCGCGGGTTGGTCCTCACCACGTTCGAGGCGTCCGGGGATGAGGGCTGCATGGAGCGGCCTTTCCGGAGGGCTTTCACAGTCGCACCGGCGCAGGGATACACGTGGTACTACTTGCGCGTCGAGCAGGCCGACGGCGACGTGGTCGTGACCAGCCCCATTTGGGTGAAGAGCCCGTCGGAGCTGATCGCGGTCGACCTTCGATTCGATGTGCCGCTTGCCAAGAAGGGCGCGAAAGGGCATCTGCGTTGCGACGTCGTAAACCTTGGCGACGACGCCTTGCGCGGGGTGATCGTCGAGTTCACGGCAACCGCGGGGAAGCAGCGGTCACCGATAGGAGCGGTGAGGGTTGATCTCGGGCCGGGAGCGACTGTGCCCGTTTCCCTCGAATGGTCGTGCCCGGTGAGCGGAGACGTGACCGTGACGGCCGCTCTGATCGATCCATCCGCGCCCGCGCTCAGCGACAATGTGTATTCGGCCCATTTGAAGGTGCTGCCGGAGACGCTACCCGAAATCGTCGTCGACGAGGGCCACAACAACCGTTCGAGCGGCTTTGCCGGCAGGTTTCTCGATGCCCTGGCGGCCGCCGAGTACGAGGGCCGGCTCAACCAAGGCACGATCTCCGCCGAGGCCCTAAGCGGAGCGTCGGTCCTCGTCATAGCCAACCCTGAACCCGGGATCTCGCTTACCCCTGTGACTTTTGAGGAGTCCGAGCTCGCCGCGATACGCGACTTCGTCGCCGGGGGAGGCGCTCTCATCCTCGCGGGCTCGTCCGACGCGTCGGACCCCTCGCGCACTGTGGACCAGCTCAACGCGATTTTGGTATCGGTCGGCTCCTCGATGAGGTTCTGCGACGATGAGGTTCGGCAGCACGAAGGGTCGCTCGTGAGCTCAACCGTCACATGTGCGCTGACACGTGCCGGCGAGGAACTCCTGGGCGCGCTGTCCCTACCGGTTCGAGCGACGGACGCGTGCAGCATCGCGGACGACGTGTTCGGCAACCTCGCCGAGCGCGCCGGCGTGGTGGTCCTCATGGAGGGAAGCGAGGGAACGAAGAACGCCGACACCAACGGGAAGGGCCCATGGTACGCCTACGCGGTGCGCCCGGTCATGTGCGCGTCAGAACAGGTCGGCAAGGGGCGTGTCGTCGCGGTCGGTGCGCCGCTTTACTCTGTGTACGATCTCCGCCCCGGCTTCGGCAACGAGGAATTCATGCTGAGGCTCATTCGGTGGCTTCAATCACGGTGACCGGCGGTCCTGATGTGCGGTCACTTCTCTAAGGTGGTGCTTTCAATTGCCGGTTTCACGGTTCGAGGCGAGGGGCGCAGCCAGGCGCCGCAAGTATGTCAGGGAGACCTTCGCCGCCTACTTGTACCTCCTGCCTGCCACGGCGGTGCTCGTGACGTTCCACTTTGCGCCGGTGCTGTACGCGTTTTACGTCAGCCTGCTTGACTGGAACTACATAAGCCCGAACCCCGAGTTCGTGGGTTTCGCGAACTACGCCGCCCTCATAAACGACTCAGATTTCGTGACCTCTTTGGTGAACACCGCGTACTACGTCGTGGGCACCGTTCCGACCTCCATGGCTGTCGCGTTGTTGGTCGCCGCCCTGCTCAACCAGAAGATCAGGGGACTCGCGTGGTACCGCACCGTGTATTTCCTGCCGGTCATCACCGCGGCCAACGCCGTGGCCATAATCTGGTTCTGGATATACCATCCTGATTACTCCGGGCTTCTGAACGGCCTCCTTGACAGGCTCGGGCTGCCCATTCAGTCGTGGCTCTTGGACCCGAAGTGGGCCATGCCGTGCATAATCCTGATGAGCATCTGGAAGGGGCTGGGATACAACGTCGTGATCTTCCTCGCGGGACTGCAGAACATCTCCAGTGAGTACTATGAGGCGGCGCAGATAGATGGGGCGAAAGGCTGGTCCATGTTCAGGTACATCACTTGGCCGCTCCTGTCGCCGACCACGTTCTTCGTCCTCATCATATCGGTCATCGGGTCGTTCCAGGTGTTCAGCCAGGTGTACGTGATGACCAGAGGCGGGCCGCTCAAGAGCACTCTCGTGGTGGTGTACTACCTCTACAAGATCGGGTTCGAGGACTTCAAGATGGGTTATGCGTCAGCCATGGCTTACGCGCTTTTCGTGATCATTTTCGTCCTCACGCTTCTGCAGCGCAAGTACATAGGTTCACGGGTGCATTACCAATGAGGAGGAGACGCGTCCTTTGAGTAGACGTCTAGAAGCCAGCCGCGCAAAGACCCGGTACAGGCCAGGCGGCGTCGCCGTGCGCGTGAGCCGGTCCATCGCCATCCATGCCTTTCTCCTGGCGGGCTCCGCGGTCATGCTTGCGCCATTCGCCTGGATGATATCGACATCCCTCAAAGACTACAGCGAAGTGTTCACGGTTCCCATCAAGTGGATACCGTCGCGCCTCGTGTGGTCGAACTACGTGGATGCTTGGAACGAGGCGCCCTTCGCCAGGTACTTCTTTAACAGCGCGTTTGTGGCGACCGCCACCACAATGGGGCAACTCGCGTTCTCCGCGCTTGCCGCGTATGCCTTTGCGACTATGGACTTCTTCGGCCGGGAGGTCATCTTCACGCTCTTTCTGGGAACCATGATGATCCCCGACCAGATGACGCTGGTTCCCAACTACGTGTTCCTCTTCAGGCTCAACTGGATCGATACGTACTACGCCCTCATAGTGCCGTGGCTGGGGAGCGTGTTCAGCATATTCCTGATGCGGCAGTTCTTCCAGACCATCCCGAAAGAGCTGTACGACGCAGCACAGATAGACGGTTGCTCGCGCTTCGGTTACCTCTGGAGGGTAATGGTCCCGCTCTCCCGGCCCGTGTTCATCACGTGCGGCCTGTTCACGTTCATAGGGAGCTGGAACGCGTTCCTATGGCCCCTCATCGTGACGAACACCGACAAGATGCGCACGATCCAGGTGGGGTTGTCCACGTTCATGCAGGAGCACGGCACCGTGCCCACGCTGTTGATGGCTGCGTCCACAATGGCTATAATGCCTGTAGTGATCGGGTTCTTCTTCGTGCAGAAGCAGTTCATTCAAGGCATCGCGCGCACGGGCCTGAAGAGCTGAGAAGAGCTAAGCGGGCACGCGTTCAGCAGAAACCCGGTCCGCCCGGCGGCGGGCGGTCGGGTTTCGCTGCCGCCCGCCGGGGCGCTGACGGCGCTTTCCCCGAGCCGGTGGAGACTGCGCGCCCTCCATTCGGGGACTTCGTGCCCCGTGCCGCCGCCGAGCACAGGCGGAAGCGGAGTGATTTGCGGATGGCTTCGGGACCAGGAGACGTGGCTGCCGACGTAAGGTCCGGGAAGCTCAAACCGGTTTACCTCCTGTACGGCGAGGAGAGGTACCTGCGCGATGAGGCGGCGAGGACCATCGCCGGCGCATGTCTCACCCCCGACACGCGGGATTTCAACTACGCGGTATTCCGGGCCGGCGAGGCCGACCTTGCGTCTGTGGTTGCCGCGTTCATGTCCCCGCCCGTGTTCGCTGAGAGACGCGTGGTGGTCCTGCGCGGGTTCGACGAGCTTTCCGCGGAGGAACAGAGGGCATTGGCGGGGGTGCTGCGGAGGATGCCCCGGACGAGCGTGGTCATCCTCGTCGCTGAAGCGGCTGACGAAAGGACGGGCGCTTGTCGAGCAATCGCGGAGATCGGAAGGGTTGTGCGGTACAGGTGCCTCTATGAAAGCGAGGCGGCGGCGTGGCTCGCCCGGCACGCGAGGGAGCACGGGGTCGATCTGAGCCGCGAGGCCCGCGACCACCTGGTAAGAACGCTCGGAACGAGTGCCGCGAGGCTTGCCGAAGCCATCGAGAAGGCACGGAATTACGCAGGGATGGGGGCCGCCGGCCCGGGCCCGACAGGCGACGGCACGCGCGCGCTGCAAAAGGTCACGCTGGATGACGTCATGGCGGCGTCCGCGGGCGAGCCCGCCCTCGGCATATTCGACCTCGTGGACGCGATCGGGCAGAGGGACGCGGCGAAGGCCGTGGCGGCCGCGCGCCGCCTTCTGAGCTTCGGAGAGCCGCCGGTGCGCATCCTCGCCATGATCTCTCGACAAGTGCGGCTCATCTTACAAACAAAGATCCTGCAGGCAGAGGGCGCGACTCTGAAGAGGATCGCCGACGCCGCGCGCCTACAGGACTCGATGGTGCGCAAGTATCTCGCGCAAGGCAGGAACTTCGAACTAGAAGAGCTGGAAGACGCCTTCGCGGCCCTTGCCGGAGCGGACGTCGACCTCAAGACTTCCGCCGCGCCCGAGGGAGTGGTCCTCGAAAGACTCATCGTGCACTTATGCACTCACAGGGTGCGGGGCGCGTCCAAGACTTCGCGGCCGTGACAACCTCTCTTTGACGGCATCCCCGTGGAGGAAGTCCACCCCGTTGCACGTGCCGCGTAGTCCGAAAGGCAGCCGAAATGGAGCCGGGCCCCTTCGCGTACAGCGGCGTGTCCAGGCCACGGGGCCCAAAGCCCCGCGCCGAGCCCGGGTCGTCTCGTCAGTGTGCCCCGTCCGCTACTGCCGGACAGATGGCGCTTCCGGCGCTCCGGAAAGAGCAGCTAGCCTTTTCGTTAGGCGGGATTTCCGCCGCGCGGCCTGGTTCTTGTGGATTACGCCCTTCTTTTCCGCCTTGTCTATAGCGCTTAGGGCCTTACGCAGCGCAGCCTCGGCCGCAGGCCGATCCCCCTGGCTGAGCTGTGCCTCGTACTTCTTCACAGCGGTCTTCAGCGAGCTCTTCGCGGAGGCGTTGCGCAGGGTCCGCACCCGGGTAGTCTTCACTCGTTTCACTGCTGACTTGATGTTAGGCAAACACTCCAACCTCCTTGTGACTTGGCCGATCACCAAACCAATTCTACCATGAGCCGCCCAGGACTGCAACACATCTCGCCCACATGACTCGAACGCGGGGCCCACCGGCGGCCGACGCGGAGCGGAGCGGCGGGTGGATACGGAGGGACGTGGGTGGGTAAGATACGACACGAACGGGGCGCACGGCGTCTGGAGCACCTTGCACCGTGAGTGCGGGGGTAGGGGAAGTGCTATTCGGAGCTGCAGCGAGATTCCTCGCGTGCACCGTCACCCTTCTGTTTTTGAGCTACATAATGCCGGGCTTCGCGGCGGGCGGGTTCTCCGGCGCGATTCCGGCAGGTCTGGCCGCTGCGGCAGCGGGATACGGCGTGGAAACCCTCCTCGCGCACCGGCTGCGGCACGCGGGCCGGGCGGTCGTGGGGTTCGTGACCACTGCAGCCGCCGCCCACTTCACGCAGTTCTTCGTTCCAGGGATGACCGTGCCCGCGGGCGGCGCCCTTCTCGCAGGAGCTGTCGTAGGGCTCACCGACCTCATGGTACGGGTGGAAACGAGCCGGGCTTGACCTGCCGGGGCCGGCCGGGGCTGCCCGTGTCGCCCTCCGGGAACGGCTCTCTTCCGGGGCGTCCGTCCCGGGTCAGGCTCGCGGGCGCACCGAGTTCCAGGCGCTCCGTCGTCGAAGCACCGTCAACCCCCAACTGGACTCAGCCGCCGAAAGACGGATCGAACCGGCGGCGATTCACTCAGAGTATCTACCCAGACTATGAGAGCGGAGAGTGATGACGAGTGCGGCTTTCTGGTGGACGGAACGTGCGGGTGGTGAGGGGACGCGGCCCGCGGGTTCCGCACGCACGTGCGGAGGAATCCCGAAACGAGCGTTCTGACTCCGGCTGGGAGAGCTTCGGCGTCCGGACCGACCTTGCAGTGGAAGCGCGCGAATTCGTCGCGCGCAGGACAGGCGCGGAGATCCCCGGGGTGTTGTCCGAGACCGAAAGGACCCAGTACGCCACGATAACCCGGGTGAAGGTCGTCACCGAGGAGGCGGAGCGCGCCCTCGGAAAAGTGCGGGGCAACTATGTCACCATCGAATCCCCCCACCTTCGCAGCCAAAGCAAGGAGGTGCAGGAGGATCTGGCTCAAACATTCGCCCGTGAGTTCCTCCGGCTCGCCCCCATAGCCCCAAATGCGACAGTGCTCGTGGCGGGCCTGGGCAACTGGCAGGCCACGCCTGACGCCCTTGGACCGCGCACCATCCAGTACCTCACGGTCACGCGGCACCTGCACGACCTCGTGCCGCCTGAACTGCGGGGCGGGATGCGGCCTGTGTGCGCAATCGCCCCGGGCGTGCTCGGGCTGACCGGAATCGAAACCGGCGAGATAATCCGGGGGGTCGTGAGCAACGTGAGGCCGGATCTGGTCGTGGTGGTGGACGCGCTCGCGTCCATGTCGACGAGCCGTCTCGGCGCGACGATCCAAATGGGCGACACAGGGATCAGGCCGGGATCGGGCGTGGGCAACAAGCGCCTCGGGATCACCAGGGAGAGCCTGGGCGTGCCCGTGATCGCCGTCGGCGTGCCGACAGTGGTGGCTGCGGAGACCATAGCCCTCGACGCCATGGACTTCATGCAAGGCCAGGGCCGGGCGCCGGGAGGGGGTCCGGCGCAAGGCGGGCCGGGCGCCGCAGAGAGGCGGCAATTCCTGATGCGCGCGCTCGCTCCGTACTTCGGGTCCCTGGTCGTCACGCCGAAGGAGATCGACGACCTCGTGGAGGACCTCGCCACGGTCGTTGCGGCCGGCCTCAACGCCGCGCTCCATCCGTCCATGGACTGGGACAAGGTACTGGCGTACCTCTCGTGACGGCGGTCGGGACCCCGCCGGACGCGGAAGCGGCGTTAGTCTAAATCCCCCACCCGCGTCATATAGATGATTCGAGCAGGCGAGGTCCGCCCAGCACCGGCTGGACAGGCAAGGGCCCCGACCGGCAGAGTGGGGGTACGTTGACATGAGGTTCGCGTGGAGAAACCGTAGGTGGTCTTGGCGCACCCGCAGGCGTGCACGAGGGGAGCCGTTTCCGCTCCGACCAGGCACGAAGCCGTGGGGCCCCGCCTTTCTGTACTCCGCTGTCCTCCTCGTGGGTCTCGGCATGGGGCTGGCCGGTTTCCTGGAGGTCGGGACCACCCCAGGGAGCGGAGGGATCCTACCCGTGTTCAGCGGGTTCCTCGTGGAGGGCGAGCGAAGGCTCGCCCACGAGGGCCGGGCCGTGATGAGCGCCATCGCACCCTACGGGCTCGTGGAGACCGCCATCCCCATGTTCGCACAGGTCCGGGCGAGGGAGGCAGCGACATCGTCGGGGCTCGCGTCAGGGGGCGTCCGCTCCTTTGTGCTGGCACTCTCCGCGGCGGATCTCGAGGACCCAAGCACGTTTCTAACCATTGGTATCCCGGGGTTCCGCCCAGCCACGAAGGCGTCCGCGGCTGCGGCAAGGCAGGAGGCCGCGGGCGGTGGCGTCGGCGCCACGCAAGCGCCTGTCCGGGACCAGGCCGGGCTCCCCGACGAGAGCGGCACGCTCGAGCATCCGCCTGCGGGGCCCGCCACGCCCGTCCCGCAGCGGGAGCCCGCGCCGCCGGCCGTTGTGATTCCGCGTCCGCTGCCCTCCGCCCCAGGCGAAGCGCAGCCGCAGCGGGTCCCGACGCGAGGGTGGGGCGATAAACCCCTCGTGTTCGTGTACCACTCGCACAGTTCGGAATCATACAAGCTGACCTCGGGAGCGGACCACGCGTGGGGAAGCGAGGAGGGCGTCGTCGCAGTGGGTGCTGCGCTTGCCAAGGCGCTTTCTGAGAAGTACAACATTCCCGTCCTCCACTCGCGGAAGATCCACGACTACCCGGTGTGGAGGGAGGCGTACATCAACTCGTACAAGACGGTCTCCGAGGTGCTGCAGAAGTACCCCACGATAGAGATGGTGTTCGACGTTCACCGGGACGCGGGAACGGCGGGGCTCTCGGCCCCGCCCACCGTGGAGATAGGCGGCCAGAAAGCCGCGCGGGTGTTCATCGTGGTGACGACGGACCGGTTCGGGCTCCCGCACCCGAACTGGCGCGAGAACCTGGCCTTTGCGTACTATCTCAACGCGAAGATGGATGAAATGTACCCAGGATTGTCCAGAGGAATCAATGTGCGTGACGACGCCAGGTGGAACCAGCACGTCCACAACAGGGCGGTCATCCTGGAGATCGGTTGCGAACAGAACACTAGACAGGAGGCGGAGCGGGCGGCGACGCTGCTCGCCGACGTGGTCGCCTGCGTCCTGGAGGACATCCAGAGATGAGGTGGGTCGCCGGCGTCGGGACGGGCGTTTGCGCTGCGTGTATCTGCCTGTTCGGAGCGCTCGTCGCGTGCGGCTTGAACTTGGTACAGCGGGCCGAGAGCGACCTCCTCGGGGTGGACAGGCCGGTGCCATGCGTGGGGGTGGAGCGTGAGAGTGGCGCTCACCGCTACGTCATACTCCTGCTAGGCACATCGCACCGCCTGGACCTGGAGGATGAGCTCGCCCTCGCGCGGCGCGCCCAGCTCCGGGTCTCTCTCATCGCCAGCGATAGCGCCCGGCGCGCCGCCGCGGCCGCCAGGCGCGCCGCCGAGCTGGCGGGCCGGGTTTGCGCCCGCCTTGAGAGCTGGCTTCAGGACCTACGCAGCGCCTCCGGACGCGGCGGAGATCGCAGCGGTCCGCCAGCCACCTGGGGCGACGAAGGACGGACAGTCCCGCATGGCGAAAGTACCAGTACGGCTGTCGGGCGCGAGCACGAGGAATTCCCACAGGGACCGCGCGAGGCTGCGCGCCGCTTTGGACTGGCTGCCGCTGCCACGTGAGCCAGAGAAAGACGGCACGCCGGCGGCCCGCGGGACGGCGTCGCCGGCGGCCGCCGTCGGGCTTCGGTCAGAGGAGGCGGAGGCGGGAGTGTATTGTACCACTCATTTCATCGCGGGCGCCATCATCGGAACGGCCGTTCCAAGCCCTGCCTGTGCGGCAGCTGCGGGGCTGGTGAGCCACGCGGTGCTCGACGGCGTGCCGCACTCAGACTACGGCCGCGCATTCCAGGGCATCCTTGACGTGGCCTGCACGCTTCTCTTCGCCCTGGGCATTCTCATGGCGGGGGCCGACGCCCGCGCCATTGCGGGAGGCATGGGGGCGGCGCTGCCCGACGTGGAAGTCGCCGCGGCTTTCCTCTTCCCTCGGGCGTACAGGCCGCACGGGCGCCTACGCCTCGTCTTTCCCAGTCACAGCGGGCTCATAGGCCACGGGCGCCTGGCACCCCCTTGGGGCGTTCTCACGCAAGCCCTCGCCATCTTGGGGCTGGCGGCCTTCTTTCTGCGCGCCCTCTGACAGCGGCTCGTCGGGGCGCACGAAGTCTGCCCGGGCGCGCGAAGCTCGCGAAGCGCGTTTGGGTTCGGGCCGTCGCGGCCCGGCCGAACGGAGGCGCAGGACGCGGCCGCCGGGGCGTGAAAACGCGCTTGACAAAGGGTGAAACAGGGTGATATCTTTATCGCGGGGAGTTTAGCACTCAGGCGGTGCGAGTGCTAACGAAGGAGGAATCGGGATGGGCTTCCAGCCTGTGATGGACGCCAGAAAGAGGCGCATACTGGAAGCAGTCACCGACGACTACATCAATACCGCGGAACCAGTGGGGTCCCGCACGATCGCGCGCAGGTACGACCTGGGCGTCAGCCCCGCCACAATCAGAAACGAGATGGCGGACCTGGAAGAGTCGGGCTACCTCGAACAGCCCCACACTTCCTCCGGGCGCATCCCGTCGGAGAAGGGCTACCGTTTCTATGTGGACTTCATCATGAAGCACAACCCTGTCTCCGAAGACGAGAGGGTGCGCATCAGGCGGGCCCTGGCGGAGAAGCGCCGGGAGATCGACCTCATCATCGAGGAGACCGCGAGGATTCTCGCGCATCTGTCCAGGTACGCCGCTTTCGTGCTGTCCCCGGTCTCGAGGGCGGGGGTGTTCAGGCGAGTCGAGATCCTTCCGGTCGACAGCCGGAACGTCCTGGTCATCCTCGTCACGGACCCGGGTTTCGTCCGTACGCATCTCATCGCCACGGGACACCCGTTGACCGGGCTGCAGCTGGCGAGCATCGCCCAGTTCCTCAACTCGCGGCTGGCGAATCTTCCGCTCTCACACATAGGGACGCAGCTCCTCCGCGAGATCAAAGCCGAGCTCGACGAGTACAACAGCTTCATCAACGCGACGATGGAAGCGATCGCGCAGTCCCTTGAAGATCGACACGAGGAACAGGTGTACAGTGACGGTCAGGTGAACCTCCTCGAGCAGCCCGAGTTTCAGGACATCTCGAAGGCCAGGACTGTGCTGGAGTTCCTTGCCGAAGACGAGGCGCTCCACGGACTGCTCTCCGGGGCAGTGGAGACAAGGGGCGTAACGGTCACCATCGGCCGCGAGGCAGGGCATCCAAGCATGAACCTGTGCAGCATGGTGAGCGCGCCATATGAAGTCCGGGGCATCCCCATGGGCGCGCTCGGCGTTGTCGGCCCGACGCGCATGCATTACTCGCGGGTCGTGGCTCTGGTCGAGTTCGTCGCCGAGAACCTTGGGGACATCCTCACGAGGATCCTCGTCATGTGACGTGTCCAGACGAGTGCCGCGTGCCATCAGTCGCTTTCGGCGCATGGGGTTAAGGTCAGCTTAGCCCCATAAAACTGTTTCGGGGAGAGAGGGGTTCTCTTGAGTGAACCGCGCAAGGCGAGCGAGACCGGCGGGAATGAGAGGATGGCCGCGCTGATCTCCAATGCTTCGGCCCTCCGAGCGGTGGCGTCGGCCGTCGAGGGGACGATAGGCCCCAAAGGCCTCGACACCATGCTCGTCGACAGATTCGGGGACGTTGTCGTGACCAACGACGGATGGACGATCCTGGAACGCATGGAGGCCACGCACCCGGCGGCGAAGATGCTCATCAACGTCGCCCGGGCCCAGCAGGAAGAGATCGGCGATGGGACCACGACCGCCACCATCATGGCGAGCGCCCTCGTGCAGGCCGGCCTTGACATGGTTGCCGACGGCGTCCCGGTGCCGCGCCTCATAGAGGGCGTGAGGGCTGGGGCGAGGGCCGCCATCGAGGCACTGGAGCGGTCCGCGCGCCCAGTCGGCGGGCTTTGCGATCCCTTGCTCCTCCGCGTGGCGAACACTGCGGGAAGAGGCCACGAGGACATAGCCACGCTGGCTGTGGAAGCGGCGAAGGTCGTGGGAATGGATAACCTCCTTGAGCCGGCCTTCAGCCTTCGTGACGCCATCGTCGCCGAGGAGGGGGCGAGGAGCGAGGTTTTCCCGGGGGTCATCGCGAGAAAAGGGAGGCACAGCAGGCATATGCCCGCAAGCGTGGCCCCGGCAAGGATCCTTGCGCTGGATGACGCGCTCGAGCCGGAAAAGCTCGACGAAGAGGCCCTCGCCACCGAGCGGGGCATCGAGAGGCACTTCTCCCTGCAAGAGGAGTTCGAACGTAACCTGAGGCGGCTCGTGGAGTGCGGGGTCAATGTGATCCTAGTGGACGGCGGCCTCGCGGACATCGCGGAGGACGTTCTCGTGGACGCTGGGGTCATCGTCGTGACGAGGATGTCCTGGCGGGACCTACGCAGGGCTGCGGAGCACACAGGCGCCCGCCTTGTGAAGCGCTCGTGGCTCGCCCGACCATCCGGCGAAATAGAGAAGGTCCTCGGGGCCGCCGAGAGGGTATTCGAGGATGAGAAGGTCTCGGAGATCCGGATAGTCGGGGGACGCGGCAGACCGATGGCCACGATGGTGGTGGGAGCTTCGACCAGCGACGTCGTGGAGGAGCGCGAGCGGATCGCCCACGATGCCGCGTCCGCGGTCCAGGCCGCGGTGAGAGGCGGGATCGTCCCCGGCGGCGGCGCTGCCGAGATCGCCGTGGCGAGGCGCCTCGCCGCTATGAGGCAGGAAGTCAAGGGGATGGCCGCTTACGGCGTGGACTGCGTCGTGGCCGCGCTCAAACGCCCCCTCGCCCAGATCGTGCAGAACGCGGGGTACAACCCCCTCGAGAAGGTCGAGGAGGCGCTGGCGGCCCAGGCCGAAAGAGGCAGCGACAGTCTCGCCGTGGACTGCGATACGGGGGAGATAGTAGACATGCTGGCTCTGGGCGTGGTGGACCCCGCACCCGTGAAGCTCTATGCCTTGAGAGCGGCGGCCGAGGTCGGAGAGGCCGTGCTCAGGATTGACAGGATAGTAAAAAAGAGAGAGGATCACTTGGGTGAGGAGAAGGAGGCAGACACGTGATCGAGGAGCCATTTGAAGGCCGTGGCTGTGCGCCCGACGACGACGCGACAGGCGGGAAGGAGGCGGCGCCGCCCGCGCCGGTGCAGGACGCGGGACCCGGCGGCCGACCCTCAGCGGAGGCCGCGGAAAGCCCGGACAAGGGCGAGAACGGGGTGGCTCTCGAGGAGGTGCTCCGCCAGGAGACCGCACTCAAAGAGAGGTACCTTGCCGGCTGGCAGCGGGCCCAGGCCGACCTGGAGAACTTCAAGAAGCGCGTGGCACGCGAGCAGGCGGACCTCCGCGCTGCGGTCGTGGAGTCTCTCGTGAAGGATATGCTTCCTGCCCTCGACAGTCTGGAGCTTGCGGTGAAGCACGCAAAGACGAGCGCAGCGGACCAGAGCATAGCCCAAGGGCTGGACCTCGTGATGGGCAAGTTCCTGGAGTTCCTCGAAAGGGAGGGCATAAAGCCGATTCCCGCTGCCGGGGAGCCGTACGACCCAATGAAGCATGAGGCCATTCTGAGGGTGCCCACCGTCCAAGCGGAAGAGGGCACCGTCCTCGAAGAGATTCAGCGAGGGTACGCTTCGGCGCGCCGTGTGGTGAGACCTGCGCTCGTCACGGTTGCGTGCAGACCCGCGCCGGAGAGCCACGAGGACGCTGCGGCCGAGGCCACCGCGGGCCCGGCCGAGCGTGCCGGCGAGGCGGGAGACGCTGGAGGGGCGGGCGGAGAGTCGGGCGCCGGCGGAGCGAACGGAGAGGGCCATGAGGCGACCGGCCACCGCTGTTAGTTTCCCTGGCCGACCGCGCCTGGGCGGGCACACGGAACACGGCGCCAGGGCTTGGCAGGATGGGCGAGGCTCCATGCGCCGGGCTGCGCTTCCCGGCGGGAGCACGTTTCAATCGGTAGCGCAGGGATGAGGGGGTAAGACGATGTCACGAGTGGTAGGAATAGATCTCGGAACCACGAACTCAGTCATCGCGGTGATGGAGGGCGGCGAGGCCAAGGTGATCCCGAACGCCGAAGGTTCGAGGCTCACTCCCTCGGCTGTGGCTTTTTCCAAGACAGGGGAGCGAATGGTCGGACAGGTCGCCAAGAGGCAGGCCGTCGTCAACCCTGAGAGGACCATCCTGTCCATCAAGAGGAAGATGGGCACAACCTACAGGGTGAAGGTGGACGACAAGGAGTACACGCCTCAAGAGATATCCGCCATGATCCTCCGCAAGCTCAAGGAGGACGCCGAGGCGTACCTGGGCGAGAAGATCGAGAAGGCCGTCATAACGGTCCCGGCGTACTTCACCGACGCCCAGAGGCAGGCGACCAAGGACGCCGGGAGGATCGCGGGCCTCGAGGTCCTCCGGATCATCAACGAGCCTACTGCGGCCGCCCTGGCTTACGGACTCGACAAAGGCCAGGACCACACCATCCTCGTGTTCGACTTGGGCGGCGGCACATTCGATGTCTCCATCCTGGAGCTGGGGGATGGCGTGTTCGAGGTGAAGGCCACCTCAGGCAACAACCTGCTGGGTGGGGACGACTTCGACAGGAAGATAGTAGATTACGTGGCGGAGGAGTTCATGAAACAGCACGGCCTGGACTTGCGCAAGGACAGGGTCGCGCTGCAGCGGCTCACGGAGGCGGCGGAGAAGGCCAAGATCGAGCTATCGGGGCTCCTCACGGCCAACATCAACCTGCCGTTCATCGCGGCCGACGCCAGCGGTCAGCCCCTCCACCTGGACATGACGCTGACCAGGGCGAAACTCGAGGAGCTCACGCAGGAGCTTGTGGAGAAGACCCTCGGGCCCACGCGAAGGGCGCTTGCGGATGCAGGGCTGGAGCCGAAAGACATCGACAAGGTCATCCTCGTCGGCGGTCAAACCAGGATGCCCGCGGTCCAGAGGGCAATCAAGGAGCTCGTCGGCAAGGAACCGCACAAGGGCGTGAACCCCGATGAGGTCGTGGCGCTCGGAGCCGCGATTCAGGCAGGCGTGCTGGCGGGCGAAGTGCACGACGTGCTGCTCCTCGACGTCACCCCGCTGTCTCTCGGCATCGAGACGCTGGGCGGGGTGTTTACGAAGCTCATCGAGCGAAACACAACCATCCCCACGACCAAGAAACAGATATTCTCGACGGCGGCCGACAACCAGACTACCGTGGAGATCAACGTGCTCCAGGGCGAGCGGCCCATGGCGGCCGACAACGTGTCCCTGGGCAAGTTCCAGCTCGCCGGGATTCCTCCTGCGCCTCGCGGGGTGCCGCAAATCGAGGTGACTTTCGACATCGACGTGAACGGCATAGTCCACGTGTCAGCCAAGGACCTCGGGACCGGCAGGGAGCAGAAGATCACCATCACGTCCTCGAGCGGCGTGTCCCGTGAAGATATCGAGCGGATGGTCAAGGAAGCGGAGTCCCACGCCGAGGAAGACAAGCGCAGGCGGGAGGAGGCGGAGCTCCGGAACGAAGCTGACTCGCTGATATACACGTCCGAGAAGACGCTCAAGGAGCACAAGGACAAGATCTCCAGCGATCAGGTTACCAAGGTCGAGCGGGCGAAGGAGGATCTCCGTTCCGCGCTCGCGGGCAGGGACATCGCAGCCATCAAGGCCCGCAAGGATGAGCTCCTCGCCGCGCTGCACGAAGTGACGACGGCCATGTACAGCCGCGCCCAAACGGCGGGCGGCGGCACCACCGGCGGCGGGGGCGGCCAGAATGCGGCGGGAGCGGGAGGCGGTTCGGAAGGGTCGGCAGGGGCCAAGTCAAGCGGGCGCGATGACGTGGTCGACGCCGAGTACAAAGAGGTCAAGGACGAGTAGCCCCCGCATCTTGCGGCCCGGTGGCCGCATGCCTAGGGGTGTGAACATTGGCAAAGCGCGATTACTATGAAGTCTTGGGTGTGGACAGAAACGCAAGCCAGGATGAGATCAAGAAGGCCTTCCGGAAGCTTGCGCGCAAGTACCACCCGGACATGAACAAAGAGGACCCGTCCGCTGAGGAGAAGTTCAAGGAGATCAACGAGGCGTACGAGGTGCTCTCCGATCCGGAGAAGCGCCGCCGCTACGACCAGTTCGGCCATGCCGCGGAGGGCCCCGCCGGCGGGCCGGGCGGCATGGGCGGTTGGGACTTCGGCGACTTTGGTACCTCCTTCGACAGCATCTTCGACATGTTCTTCGGGGGCGGATTCGGCGGACAGAGGGCCGCGAGACCGGGCCCGGAGAGGGGTGCCGACCTCCGGTACGATCTCGAGATCTCATTGGAGGAGGCCGCCTTCGGTCTCGAGAGGGATATCGAGGTGGTGCGGCTCGAGGCTTGCCCCACGTGCGGCGGCACAGGGGCGAAGCCGGGGACCTCGCCTGTCACGTGCTCGGCGTGCGGCGGTCGAGGTCAAACCACCCAGGTGCGGACCACCGCCTTCGGAAGGTTCACAAGCATCACCACGTGCCCGCGGTGTGGAGGCGAGGGCAGGGTGATCGAGTCGCCGTGCCAGGAATGCCAGGGCCGCGGAAGGGTCCGCAAGCGCAAGAAGATCAAGGTGAGGATCCCCGCCGGAGTGGATTCCGGGATGCGCGTGCGGGTCGCCGGCGAGGGCGAGGCCGGGGTGCGCGGCGGGCCGCCGGGTGATCTCTTCGTCTTCATCACCGTGAGGCCGCACGAGGTTTTCCAGCGCGAGGGGAACGACATAGTGTGCGAGATCCCAATAAGCATTTGGCAGGCCGCTCTCGGTGACGACGTCGAGGTGCCCGCGCTCGACGGAAGGGCGACACTCCACGTCCCTGAAGGGACTCAGACCGGCACGGCCTTCCGCTTGCGAAGCAAGGGGATTCCCGACGTGCACGGGGGTTCCCGCGGAGACCAATACGTCAGGGTGAGAGTGGTGACGCCGACGAGGCTCACAGAGAAGGAGAAGGAGCTCATCCGCGAGCTCTCGAAGTTGCGGGGCGCCCATAAAGCCGACGATGAACCAAGAGGTTTCTTCCAGAGAGTGCGCGACGCATGGGAGCGCCATGCGTGAGCGGGAACGTCCGAGATTCTTCGTGCCCGGAGTTGCCGAAGCCGGGTCCACCGTCGCCATAACGGGCCAGGACGCCCGGCACATCCTCCGCGTCCTCAGACTCGGGCCGGGGGATGAGATCGAGGCCGTGGACGGCGCCGGCGCTGAGCGCCGCGGCCTCATCGTGGCGGCCCGGGCTGACGAGGTATTGGTGGTCTTGGCAGAGGGCAGCGACGTATGCCGCGAGCCCTCTGTATTCATTACTGTCGTTCAAGGGCTGCCCAAGGGCGACAAGATGGATGAGGTCATCAGGAAGAACACCGAGATAGGGGTGAGCCGCTTCATCCCCGTCGTGACCGAGCGCACCGTGGCGCGGCCCGACCCGCCAGGAGCTGTGAGGCGGGTGGAGCGATGGAGGCGGATCGCGCGGGAAGCCTCGCGGCAGTCCGGGCGGCAGCGCGTGCCGGAAGTCTTCGACATATCGAGCTTCCGGGACGCGGTCCGACAAGTGGCTTCCATGCCGGGGTCCGGCGCAACCGCCCCTGGTGGCCGCCTGGTCGTCATGCCGTGGGAGCTGGAGAGGTCGCGGGGTATCCGTGACGTGCTGCGGGAAGTCCCAGACGCCCGCGATGTCGTGATTTTCATCGGGCCGGAGGGCGGGTTTTCCCGGGACGAAGTCGGTCAGGCAATCGCGTGCGGCGCGGTGACGTGTGGGCTCGGCCCGAGGATACTCAGGACGGAGACCGCAGGGCTCGTGGTGGCTTCCATCATCCTATATGAGGCTGGGGAGATGGAGTAATTGCCCCCGAAGACACGAAGGTGCGCTTTCTTCACCTTGGGGTGCAAGGTGAACCAGTATGACACGGAGAGCCTGGCCACGCTCTTCCGGGAGCACGGTTACGACATCGTGGACTTCGAATCCGCGGCGGACGTGTACTGCATCAACACGTGCACTGTCACGAGCACGAGTGAGAAGAAGTCCAGGCAGGCCATCCGGCGGGCGAAGCGCCGGAATCCGTCGGCCGTCGTGGCTGTGGCGGGATGTTATGCGCAGGTAGCACCCGAGGAAGTGGCTGCCATACCCGGCGTGGACGTGGTAGCGGGGATTCTGGAGAGAGGAAGGCTCGTGGACCTCGTGGAGAGAGTCATGCGCGGCGAGCGCCCCGTGGTCGAGGTCGGGCACGGGCGCCCTGACGGCCTTTTCGAGGAGCTCCCCGTCGTCGCGGCGTCGCACGCGAGGACCCGCGCCTTCGTCAAAGTCCAGGAAGGTTGCGACGAGTTTTGCTCCTATTGCAGGGTCCCATACGCGCGCGGGGCATCGAGAAGCCGGAACCCCGAGAGCGTGCTCTCCGAGGTGCGGAGGTTCGTGGACGCTGGTTACAAGGAGATCGTCCTGACCGGTGTCCACCTGGGCGCGTACGGCAGGGACCTGGACCAGCTGGGAGACGGTACCCGGCCGGACCTCGCGTGGCTCGTGGAACGTGTCCACGAGGTGAAAGGCCTCGGGCGGGTGAGACTGAGTTCAGTAGAGCCGCTCGACGTGGACGAGCGCCTGATACGGGCGGCGGCCACCCTTCCCAGGGTGGCAAAGCACTTCCACATACCCCTCCAGAGCGGGGACGACGACATCCTTGCAATGATGAACAGGAGATACCGGACATCCGACTACGAGCGCATCATCGCCCGGATTCGAGAGGAGATCTCTCCCGTGGGCATCACCACCGACATCATGGTGGGCTTCCCGGGCGAGACCGAGGAGAGGTTCGCGCGCTCCTGCGAGTTTGCGAGGCGCATCGGCTTCTCGAGGATGCACGTGTTCGCGTACTCCCCACGGCCCGGCACCCGCGCCGCGCGCATGACGGCACAGGTGGACCCGGCCACCAGGCACGCCCGGAGCGAGGTCGTGATCGCGCTCGGCCGTGAGCTCGGGTTCATGTTCCACCAGAGCCTGGTGGGCAGACGCGAGGAGGCCCTCGTGGAGGGTTGGGAATCGGGCCGAGGTGTCTTGCAGGGGGTAGGCAGCACCTACGTGAGGATCGAGTTTCCAGGGGAAGCGGGCCTCGCGGGCGAGATCGTCCCGGTCACCGTCGTGGACGCCTGTCCGGATGGAGTGACCGCGAGAAGAGTTTCTCGACCGGAGGGCTCACAGGGAGGATCGGGGACGGTCAGGGAGAACTTATAATCGATGAGGGGGGAGTGCAATGACGACTACCGAGACCGAAGCTTGTCAGCGCGCCGGCGGCGCGGAACGGGAGTGCCTGTTCTGCAGGATCGCGAGGCGCGAAATTCCGGCTGACGTGGTATACGAGGATCACCAAACGCTCGCCTTCCGCGACATCAACCCCCAGGCGCCCACCCACGTGCTGGTCATCCCGAAACGGCACGTGAGCTCCCTCGCCGACCTGGGAGAGCCGGACGAAGCACTGATGGGGCATCTCCTGGTTGTTGCCACGAGGCTCGCGTCCACGCTCGGAGCCGGCAGCGGGTTTCGCGTGGTCGGAAACTGCGGCGAGCTGGCGGGCCAGAGCGTTTTCCACGTGCATTTGCACCTTCTCGGAGGCAGGAGGTTCGGGTGGCCCCCTGGGTGAGCGCCCCGCGCTCGCGGACGCAGGCCGTGGGGCAGGGGGGCGCGTCCGCGGTTCGCAGGCTGGGCGCGCGCGTGTGGGTGGCTGCGCGGTGCGACGTTGACATGTAATCCAGAGCTGGGGTATAATCGGGCGTAGATCTTTTCGGCGAGTGCCCGACTGGTCTCCGCCGCCACAACTGGCTGCCTCGAGTCGCAGCACCGTCGGGTAAACATCGTGGTTGCGGAGGGAGGGAGATCGGATGTCGGAAGTACGTGTCGGAAAAAACGAATCCCTCGATAGCGCGCTCCGCAGGTTCAAGCGTGAGTGCCAGAGGTCGGGAGTCTTCGCTGAACTACGGAAGCACGAGCATTACGAAAAGCCGAGCGTGCGGCGGAAGAAGAAGTCCGAGGCCGCACGGAAGCGCAGGTTCCGCTACTAGGCTTGACATGGCGAGTGATGCCCGACTGTCGTCGGGCATCATCTATTTCGGGTCGAGAGGCAGGCTACCAGGCCGGAGTGGAGCGGGGGGTTCATATGACGCGCTCATCCCATCGAACCCGCGTGATTCTTCTCGCCCTCGTGCTGGTGGGAGCGTTTTCGCCCATGTGGGCGGCGAGCCGGGCGTGCGCGCAGCAGGTCCCGGAGCGCGGGAGCGTGTACGTGTTGACCGTCGAGGGGCCTATCGAGCCGGGCCTGGCGGCGTACCTGAAGAGAGGGTTCGAAGCCGCCCAGGCCGCCGGGGCCGCGTGCGTCCTCATCGAGGTCGATACCTTCGGAGGGCGCGTCGACGCTGCCACCGAGATACGCGATCTCATCTTCGACCTTGGAGTGCCTTCCGTAGCCTTCGTGAAAGGGAGGGCGTGGTCCGCTGGCGCGCTCGTCACACTCGCAGCGGAGCGGATCGCCATGGTCCCCGGCGCGAGCATAGGGGCGGCCGAGACCGTCCCGAAGGACCAGAAAGCCATCTCTGCGCTCCGCGGTGAGTTCGAAGCAACCGCCCAGGCCAGGGGACGTGATTCCCGGGTCGCCGCGGCAATGGTTGACGCAGACGTGGTCATTGAGGGTCTCACGGAACGGGGCAAGGTCCTGACACTCACGGCGCAGAAAGCGAGAGAACTAGGCCTCGCCGACCTCGTGGCAGGCACTAGGACGCAGGTCCTGCAAGAGTTCGGGTTCGCCGGAGCGGGGCTCGTGGAGGTGCAGCAGAACTGGGCCGAAAAAGTCGCCCGATTCCTGACGGAGCCCACCGTGAGCTCGATCCTTCTCATCGTGGGTTTCCTCGGGCTCCTCTTCGAAGTGACTTCGCCCGGGTGGGGGGTGCCTGGTACGGCCGGCCTGACGGCGCTCGCGCTCTTCTTCGGCGGCAGGATGGTCGCGGGTATCACTGGCTGGGAGGTCGTGGGCCTTTTCGTCCTCGGCTTTGTTCTGCTCATGATAGAGGTCTTGGTCGTGCCCGGGTTCGGCGTCGCGGGCATAGCCGGGGCCGCGGCCACACTCGCCTCGCTCGTCCTGAGCTTCGGGGACTTACGCGAGGCCGCGCTCGTGATCTCGTTCTCTCTGGCGATGACAGCGGTCATTGTCGCCGCGGCCTTCAGGTACCTCGGTAGGTGGCCCCTCATCGGCCGCCTCGTTCTGAGGACGAGCGAAGGTGCGCGTGAAGGCTACGTCGCGACGCCGGAGCGCCGCGCGTACCTTGGCCGCGTGGGAAGGACCCTGACCGCGATGCGGCCGAGCGGCGCCATACTCGTCGACGGCGCCAGGCTTGACGCGGTGTCAGAGGGTGATTTCATCCCAAAGGACGCCCTCGTGGAGATAGTGGACGTCGCTGGGCCGCGCCTCGTGGTGCGCGTCCATGAGGAGAGCGGGCAGCGGTGTTGATTGGTGAATCTCTAAACGGAGACGGGGTGCCATCGCTACAAACGCAACCGGGAGGTAATGTGAATGGCAGCGGCGTACGCTTTCATGATCCTGCCTGTCCTCATCATCGTGGGTTTGCTCATCCTCATGAACTTCGTGCCGGTCGGCCTCTGGGTGTCAGCGTGGGCCGCCGGGGTGCACGTGGGCATCTTCACCCTGGTGGGAATGCGGTTGCGGCGCGTTCCGCCGGGACGGATCATCCTGCCCCTCATCAAGGCGGTGAAGGCCGGGCTGCAGGTGAGCGTGGACAAGCTGGAGGCTCACTTCCTCGCGGGGGGTAACGTCGACAGAGTGGTCGATGCTCTCATCGCGGCTCAGAGGGCGGAAATCAACTTGTCGTTCGAGCGGGCGTGCGCCATAGACCTCGCCGGCAGGAACGTTCTGGAGGCCGTCCAAATGAGTGTGAACCCGAAGGTGATCGAGACGCCCGTAGTGGCCGCGGTGGCCAAGGACGGCATCGAGCTCAAAGCGAAGGCGCGGGTGACGGTGCGCGCCAACATCGACAGGCTCGTGGGCGGGGCTGGTGAAGCCACGATCATAGCGAGGGTCGGCGAAGGCGTGGTGACGACTGTCGGCTCGGCGGAGAGCCACAAGGAAGTCTTGGAGAACCCTGACAAGATCTCCCGCACCGTGCTGAGCAAAGGACTGGACGCGGGCACAGCGTTCGAGATACTCTCCATCGACATAGCCGACGTCGACGTCGGGAGGAACATAGGGGCACAACTGCAGATGGACCAGGCCGAGGCTGACAAGAACATCGCACAGGCGAAAGCCGCTGAACGGAGGTTCGCGGCGCTCGCCCGCGAGCAGGAGATGAAAGCGCAGGTCCAGGAGATGCGGGCAAGGGTGGTCCAGGCGGAGGCCGAGGTCCCGAAGGCGCTCGCGGAAGCGCTCCGCTCGGGCAAGCTCGGAGTCCTCGATTACTACCAGTTGCAGAACGTCCTGGCGGACACGCGTATGAGGCAGTCCATAGCCAGCGTGAGCGAGCCGCGGGATCCCGCCGATGCACCGCCCGTGGAGGACGAGAAGGAGAAGGGATAATGCGATGGACGCCTTTTTCGGGCTCTTGTTTCTCCTCTACATGGTCGTCTCCGTCATGACCGCTGTCACAAGGGGGCGCCAGGGCACGCCTAGGCGCGCAGGCGCTCCGTGGCCTCGGATACCGCCGGTGGCGGCACCCGGCCCAGGTACCGAAGCGGCCGAAGCGGCGGAGCCGCTCGCGGGACCGCCCGCGTCGGAATCCCGCGGCGATACCGCGGCAGAGCGTGGTTGCGCCGCCGAAACCCGTCCCGACGCCCCGCCCCTCGCGGGGCCTGCCGCCGGGCACGAGGCGTCCCGGCGAGCCTCCGCGGAGAACGACCGAGGCGGGATGCGTCGCCCCTCGCCCGAGGGATGGTTCTCTGAGGAGGGCCTGAGCCTCGAGTGGGCGGAGGCCGGGCCTTGGGAGACTGACAGCGGACGGGTCCGTCCGCAGACTGCCTCGCAGCGCCGCACCACCTCTCCCGGCGACGGTCGTCCGGGGCGGCCCGATGCCGCCGCGGCGCCGGCTGGCGGGAGCTTCATCGAGATCGAGGGGCTCCGGCCAGAGGGGATCGTCCGCGCGATGGTGCTGGCCGAGGTGCTGGGTCCTCCCCTTGCGCACAGACGCAGAATCAGGCTTTGAGCCGCCACGCAAAGGACCTCGTGAGCCTTGGGAGGGGTGCCAGGTGAGGCCGCGCCACGCCTGCACCCCGTACCCCCGACGCTCCGCCTGGTAACCAGCCTCGACTTCTCCGTCTTCCTACCGCCGCCGCCGAGCCCAAAAGACCCACGACCCTTTCGACGACAGAGGCGACTGCACCCGGCACGGTCAGCGGCAAGTTGCCTTGCCCGCGGGAATACATTTGAATTGTGCCAGCGGCGCGACTGCGCCCGATTTCGCGGGGAGGCGCTCTCCGGTGAGGTCCCGTGGCGCAGAGATGAGCCTGGACCGCAGGGGACGTGAGAGAGGATGCAGGCGGGTGGCGGGGACGGCATGACCGGTCGCGTGGAGGAAAAGCTCGCTGACTTCTTCGAGATTCCCAAGAACGTCCTCCTCGACATGCCGAAGCTGGTCCTTGCAGGCAACGTCCAGCTCAGCGTGGAGAACCATCAGGGTCTCATCGAGTACACGCAGGAACGGGTGAGAGTGGCGACCTCGCGCGGCGAAGTCGCCGTGGAGGGCAAAGGTCTGTCCATAAGCAGGATCACGAAGACAGACATAACCGTGGACGGACGGATACGCCGCGTGACGTTGTGGGAATGATAGTCGCCCCGCAGCTGGGAGGGGTGGTCCGTGACTCTCGCGGCCCTGTGGCCTTACTTCAGGGGCTATGTTATAATGACAGTCAAGGGAAGAGCCCTTGAGAAGTTCGTGAACACGGCCCTGGCGCGTGGGATAGATCTCTGGGACATAACCAGGGTTGACGACCGCTCCCTCGTCGCAAGGGCCTATCTTCACGACCTTCCCTCTCTTGGGAAGATCCTGAGAGCAACGGGTTGCCGGGGGCGAATCGAGCAGAAGGTCGGCGTGCCGTTCCTCGTCCGGAGGCTCGCCAGGCGGAAGGGCCTCGTGGCTGGCGCGATCCTTTTCTCCGTCGCCCTTTATGCGCTCTCGTCATTCGTATGGTTCGTGGACGTCTCGGGCGTCCAGAAGACCGATCCCGAGACCGTGCTCGAGCTGGCGGAGAAGCATGGGCTGCGCCCCGGCGCGCCGAAGAGATCCATAGACCCCGGGAAGGTCGCCAGGGGGATCCTGGCCGACCTTCCCAACCTGGCCTGGGCGGCCGTCCACATCAGGGGAACCATGGCCAGCATCGAGGTGGCCGAGAAAACCCTGCCTGACGTGAGCCCGGGCGTGGTAGACGTGGTGGCGGCGGAAGACGCGCTCGTCACGAACATGATAGTGCTCTCCGGAGAACCTCTAGTTAGTGAGGGTGACACGGTCACGAAGGGGCAGGTGTTGATAGCCGGGCTCATTCTTGGGACGGATGACCAGCACAGCGGGGCGAAAGCCGTGGAGGTCGTGAACGCCCGAGGCATAGTGCTCGGCAGGGTCTGGCGAACCCACTCGGAAGAATGCAGGCTGGTGAGGGAGACCGTCACCGAGACCGGCAGGGTGGCGAGGACGCATCGCTTCACCGTGGGAGCTCTCACTTTCGTGGTCGGACCGAAAACTCCGCCTTTCGCCGACTACGAGGAGTACCGGAGTTCGTACGGGGTACCCCTCCGGGGCAAACCGTGGCGTTCCATCGGAGTCGACGTCACGACGTATCGTGAGGTCACCCGCAGAGCCGAGGTCCTGAGCAGAGAGGACGTGCTTGCCGAGGCGCGCGAGAGGGCGCGAAGTGCCCTCGAGCCGACGTTGCCGTCGGGTGCCAGGATCCTTGACGTGAGGGAGGACGTCAGGTACTCTCAAGGCGGAGTGGTCACCTTCACAATGACGATGGAGACCGCGGAGGACATAGCGATGGAGAGGAGGCAAGAGCGGGAAGTTGAACGTCCAGACCGCTCCTGAAAGACTGCCGCTCAGGGATGTGCAAGAGGCCATGGCGCTGTTCGGGAAGCGCGATGAGACGCTGCGGCTCGTCGAGAAGGAGCTCGGCGTCACGATATCGTCCCGGGGGGACGACTTGTCCATCGATGGCGATCCGGTGAGGGTGGCGAGGGCCCGCGAGGTGCTCACGGAGCTCTTGGGGATTGTACGAGCCGGCCACCGGCTCACGGCCGGTGATATCAGGTACGCCATAGACATGGTGAGAGAGGGCACTGGGACAAGCCTTGTCGACGTCATGAGCGACGTCGTCCAGGTCACCACGAGAGGAAAGCGGATATGCCCCAAGACCCTCGGTCAGAAAAGGTACATCGAGGCCATGCGGAGGTCGGGCATAGTCTTCGCCATCGGTCCCGCTGGCACCGGAAAGACCTACCTCGCCATGGCGATGGCCATCGCGGCGCTCAAAGGCAGGGAGATATCCAGGATCGTGCTGACGCGCCCGGTGGTCGAGGCCGGCGAGAAGCTGGGCTTTCTGCCCGGCGATCTCCAGGAGAAGGTCGACCCGTACCTGAGACCGCTTTACGACGCCATCTATGACATAATAGGCGTTGATACGTTCAGAAAGCACATGGAGAGAGGCGTCATCGAGATCGCGCCGCTCGCGTATATGCGCGGCCGCACTCTCGACGACTCCTTCATCATCCTGGACGAGGCCCAGAATACCACGCACGAGCAGATGAAGATGTTCCTGACGAGGATGGGGTTCGGCTCGAGGATGGTGGTCACGGGTGACCTCACCCAGACCGACCTTCCCAGCAGGAAGTTCTCGGGCCTCGAGGAGATCCAGCACATCCTTCGGGGTGTCGAGGGCGTCGAGTTCGTGTACCTGACCGACAGGGACGTGGTGCGCAACGAGCTCGTCCAACGGGTGATCAGGGCTTACGAGAGGTACGAGCACGAAAAGGAAGAGGCATAGGGGGGAGACGCGTGCCCACTCCGACCGGAAAGCCTTCCGCAGCGCTGCCGCCAGCGCAGGAGAGAAGGATCGGGCTGTGGTCCGATCCCGGTCTTCACCGCGCCCTGGTGGTAGCAGGGGTGACCGCGGCGCTCGTCCTGATCCTCTCGGCGATCTTGGTGCCGAAGCGCGTGGATCTAGAGGTCGGGCAGCCCAGCAAGGTCGACGTGGAGGCGTCCCGTGACATCGTCAACCGCCCGGTCACCGACCGGTTGCGCGAAGAGGCGGCGAGGGAAGCCATAAAGGAAGCCAACGCGTCGCCGGCGAACTACGACATCAGTCTTGCCGCGAGCATCAGCGCGGAGGACACCATAGATCTCATCTACGACGCCGTGGCCGATGAGCGCCGGAAACTGGGCGTGGTGCAACCGGGCGCGGACAGCCAGGGGAGCGGACCCGCCTCGCGCCGCAACGGGCTCGAGGCCGCGGTGTCGCGGCTCTCCGCCAGGGCCCTCGGGGACTTCGGCACGAAGCTGTCTTTTGAGACCCTGGCCACCCTGACGGTCCTCTCGCAGGAGGAGTTCGACGCCGCTAGAGAGGCGTCGAAGGCCGTGGCCGGACGAATCATGAGAGAGATGCGCGTCAGCAAGGAGACCCTTGACGCGGCGACGAACCGCGCCGCGGACGCAGTCGGGTCGCTGGGCCTGCCCGACGCGACCGAGAGGGCGGTCACGGAGGTCGTCGCGAGCCAGATCAGCCCGAACTTGGTGCTCAACCCCGGAAAGGTGGAGAAGGCGCGCGAGGCCGCCATCCGCCAGGTCAAGCCGGTGATGATCCTCAAAGGCCAAGTGGTGATAAGGCGCGGCGAGATCGCCACCGAAGACCACATCGCCATTCTGCAAGACTTGGGGCTCCTCGCGCCGAGGTTCAACCCCTTCATGATCCTCAGCATCGTCGCCCTCGTAGTATTGCTGGTGGCCGTGGTCGGGGCGTACCTGTACCTCCACCGGCGTGACGTCTTCGGCAGCAGCAAACTCCTGCTCCTCCTGGGCACGATCATCGTGATGATCGGTGCGGCCGCTGCGGTGATATGCTCCATCCCATGGCCCGGCGCCTCCTTCCTGGTGCCGGTGAGCCTTGGCACCATGCTGATAGCGGTGCTCGTGGACGCAAGGCTGTCCGCCCTGTCCGCGATCTTGTTCGGCGCCCTCACCGGCGTCATTGCGGGGGGGTCGTTTCCTGCCGCTACGGCAGCTACCATATCGGGGCTTGCTGGAACCTTCTGCGTAACCAGGATATCCGAGCGCTCCGACCTCATGCGGGCGGGCGCCGTGGTGGGCACCGCGGGCGCCCTGGTCATAGCTGCCATCGGGGCGCCGGTCGGGGACCCGTCCATTTCGCGATTCTGGTACCTGGGCCTCATCAACGGCATCCTGTCGACGGTGGTGACCATCGGGTTCTTGCCGTTCTTCGAGAATCTCTTCCGGATCACGTCCTCCATCAAGCTGCTGGAGCTTTCCAACCCGACCCAGCCGCTCCTCAGAAGGCTTCTCGTGGAAGCGCCTGGAACGTACCACCACAGCATAATAGTGGGGAATCTGGCGGAAGCGGCCGCGGAGTCGGTGGGAGCCGACTCGCTCCTCGTGCGGGTGGGCTCGTACTACCATGACGTGGGCAAGATGAAGCGGCCCTACTTCTTCGTGGAGAACCAGCTCATGCAGGACAACCCTCACGACAAGATAGCCCCCACACTGAGCACCCTTGTCATCACGTCCCACGTGAAGGACGGGGTCGAGCTCGCGGTTCGCCACCGCCTCCCAGAGAGCATAATCGAGATTATCAGGGAGCACCACGGAACCAGCCTCGTGCCGTACTTCTACCACAAGGCGGCGGACGGAGGGCGCGAGGAGACCTTGGACGAGGAGGACTTCAGGTACCCTGGCCCCAAGCCCCAGACCAAGGAGGCTGCCATAGTGATGCTCGCCGACTCGGTGGAGGCAGCCGTGCGGTCGCTCGCAAGGCCGACGCCCGGCCGCATCGAGGGGCTCGTGAGGAAGATAATAAAGGAAAGGCTTGCGGACGGGCAGTTCGACGAGTGCGACCTCACGCTGAAAGACCTCGACGGGGTCGCCCGGGCTTTCGTCCGGGTTCTCACGGGCATATTCCATGCCCGGATCGAGTATCCGGACACAAGCCTCAGAGACCTCGAGGCGAGGCGCGCGTAGGCGGCGCGCTCGTCCACGAATGCCCTCGCCCGCATGGGGGGTCGTGCATGCCTGTTGAGATCGTCAACCTTCAGGACACGATCGAAGTGACGGAGGGGCTGTCGGCCGCGCTCGATCGTGCGGTAGTGGCCGGACTCGCCCGCGAGGGACTTGACCCATCCGGCGTCGAGGTGAGCGTGGCCCTCGTGGATGACGAGCGGATCCGCGGACTCAACAAGGAGTTCCGCGCCAAGGACGCCCCCACCGACGTGCTCTCCTTCTCCATGGATGACCAGGGCGTACCGGAGGGCGAAGCCATCCTCGGCGACATCGTGATATCGCTGGAGACGGCCGCCCGCGAGTCAGGCGAGATGGGGGGATTCACTCGGTGTGTGGCTTTCCTCGCCATCCACGGCCTTCTGCATCTCCTTGGGTATGATCATGACAACGACGAGGACGCCGAGGAGATGGAAGCCCGCGAGAGGGAGATCCTGGCCGGGCTGGCCCTTCCGGTAGACACACCCCCCAAGGCGGCGCGTCCCGAGGGGAGTGACGCCAGGTGAAGGCCAGGTCGCTCCGGGAGAGCTTCCGCTGTGCTTGGCAGGGCGTGAAGTCCGTGCTCTCCGCCGAGCGCAACATGCGCATTCACTTCATCGCCGCCGCGTCCGTGCTGGCGGCCGCCGGCCTTCTCGGAGTATCCACGGTCGAGCTTGGGTGCCTCGCCCTGGCCATCGCCCTGGTCCTCACGTGCGAGCTCGTGAACACGGCCCTCGAGCTCATCTGCGACATCGCCTGCCCCGGATGGGAGGTTCGTGTCAAGACGGTGAAAGACATAGCCGCTGGCACGGTCCTCGTGAGCGCCGTGTGGGCGGCTGTCGTGGGCGCCGCGATCCTCGGGCCGAAGCTCGTCATCGCAGCCCGGGTATTGTTCCGCCTAACCTGACCATGGCGTCGTGAGACATTGGTATCGTTCCCGAGGGGAATCAAAGCACCCGGCGGGCGCCGATGTACTTGGGGCCGTAGTGCGGGTCGTCCAGATCGATCACCGCGACGCCGCGCGTGGCGGACCCCGACTGGATCACCTTGTGGCCGCCCATGTACACTCCCACGTGGGACGCCCCTTTGGCGTAGGTGGAATAGAACACGAGGTCACCCGGGCGAAGGTCCTCTCGCTCCACAGGTGTGCCAACCGCGTACTGATCGTGAGCGTCACGGGGAAGGACTACGCCGTTGACGTAAAACACCGTGTACACGAAACCGGAGCAGTCCACCCCATCAGTGCTCATGCCGCCCCACACGTACGGCACCCCAAGGAGCTGCGTTGCGGTCTGGATGATGTCGCCCACGCCCCGGCGCGGGGGCGCGCCGTCCCTTTCATAGAGGGCCACGGCTTCCCCGGCGATGTACCCGGACTCGCCGTCCGGGAAAGCCACGTGCACGAGCCCGCGGCGTTCCCGGAGAGCGGCAAGCCGCGCGCCCATGGTAACATGAGCTAACGCCGGTCCGTCGCCCTGCTCGTCGCGGAACACGGTGGCTCTCGCGACGCGCACCACCGCGAGTTGCCTCGCGCTTGCGAAGGCCCCCGCTTGCCTTGCCGGAACGATGGCCGACTTCCTCATCCAGCCCGAGTAGTTCCCCTGCACCGGAATGCGTACCTTGACCCAGTCGTCCGCGTCCTCGATGACCACGACCTCTGTGCCGAGGTGGGCCTGGGTGACGCGCTCCGCGGCATCGGCGGGCTTCGCGCGCACGTCGGCGGTTCCGCCACGCACGAACCAGGCCTCGGCGGACGATGCGCGCGCTTGCCCCTGCAGAGCGGCCAGGAGAGTCGCGAGTACGAGGATGACAGCTATCGACTGTGAGCACGCCATGGTGAGTTCCTCCTTCCGCCGGACCGGGGCCTATCCCCTCCGCG